>NZ_BCRE01000007.1 GCF_001552435.1 Kribbia dieselivorans NBRC 106261 | reverse complement strand
GCTCCGGCCTGGCCGGCCGCCCCCCGCCCCTGCCTGGCCGACGATCTCATCGCCGAACGGGCCCTGGCCGCCGACGGCCCCGCCCGCTCCCTGCTCCATGACCGCATCTGGATCCCGCTGACCAGGAACGAATCCCTGCTCGAGACCGCCTCGGCGTATCTGGAGTCCCGCGGCGGGCTCGAGGGCACCGCTCGTACCCTGTTCGTGCACACCAACACGGTGCGCTACCGCCTCGGCCGCATCACCGACGTCATCGGCTACGACCTCACCGAACCGCATGACGCCTTCACCGTGCGCGTGGCGATCGCCCTCGGTCGGCTCGGGGCCAACGCCACCGCACCCCGCCCCCGGTCGTTGTAGCAATCCTCCAAAGATCGCGCGCGTTCTTCGTGCCGCTCGGAGGGGCGAACCGACCCCCTTGGGCGAGAATGTGGAGTCGTGCTCGTCTTCGTTGCGCCCGGTCAGGGCTCCCAGACTCCCGGTTTCCTCGCCCCGTGGCTCGAACTGCCCGGTGCCCGTGCCCGGATGGAATGGTTCTCCGCAGTCGCCGGGATCGACCTCGTCGCCCACGGCACCACCTCCGATGAGGAGACGATCAAGGACACCGCGGTCGCCCAGCCGCTCATCGTCGCCTCCGGCCTGATCTCCCTGCTGGCGGTCTTCTCCCACCCGGCCGAGGGCTTCCGCCTCGTCGGCGCCGGCGCGGGTCACTCCGTCGGTGAGATCACCGCCGCGACCGCCGCCGGGGTCATCTCGGCCGAGCAGGCGATGGTGCTCGTGCGCGAGCGCGGCAACGCCATGGCCGCGGCCAGCGCCGTCACCCCGACCGGCATGAGCGCCGTCATCGGCGGCAACGAGGACGAGGTCATCGCCGCGATCGAGAAGCACGGCCTGACGCCGGCCAACCGCAACGGCGCCAACCAGATCGTCGCCGCCGGCACGATGGAGCAACTCGCCGCGTTCGCCGCTGACGCGCCGGCCAAGGCACGCGTCATCCCGCTGAAGGTCGCCGGCGCGTTCCACACCCACCACATGTCCCCCGCGGTCGACGTGCTCCAGGGCTACTCACGCTCCATCAGCACCCACGACGCGCGCGTGCCGCTGGTGTCCAACGCCGACGGCGCCGTGCTGCACTCCGGTACCGAGGTGCTCTCTCGCATCGTCAGCCAGGTCAGCAACCCGGTGCGGTGGGACCTGTGCATGCAGACCTTTGCGGATCTCGGTGTCACCGGTCTGATCGAGATCGCGCCGGCGGGCACGTTGGTCGGGTTGGCCAAGCGCGCCCTCAAGGGTGTCGAGACCCTCGCGCTGAAGACCCCCGACGACCTCGAGGCCGCCCACCGCATGGTCCGTGAGCACGGCACCGCCGACCGCACCCGCAGCGGCGTCGCCCCGACGTGGCGCCTCGTCGTCGCGCCGTACAAGGGCACCGTGTCGATCTCCGGCCCGGCCGACGGCGACGTCGCGCCCGGCGCGACGGTGGCGACCGTCTCGACGCTCCGCGACTCGTGGGAGGTGACCGCCGAGCACGGTGGCACCGTCGTCGAATGGCTCGTCGAGGACGGCGATCCGGTCGCGCCCGGCCAGCCCCTGTTGCGGCTGCACCCGAACGGGAACTGACATGGCCGCCCAGATCACGATGAACACGCCGATGCGGTACGCCCGCATGCTCGGCGTCGGCGCGTACCGGCCCGACCGGGTCATCCCCAACTCCGAGATCGTCGACGCGATCGACTCCTCCGATGAGTGGATCCAGTCGCGCTCGGGCGTCAAGCAGCGTTACCGCGCCCGCCCCGACGAGAGCGTCGTCGACATGTCCGAGGTGGCCTCGCGTGACGCCCTGGCCATGGCCGGGTTGGACGCGAGCCAGATCGACGCGGTCATCGTCGCGACCGTCACGCACATGTACCAGACCCCGGGCGCGGCCCCGCTGCTCGCGGCCCGGCTGGGCCTGACCTGCGCGGCCTTCGACGTCTCCGCGGCATGCGCCGGGTATGCCTACGCGGTCAGCGTGGCCAACGACATGGTGCGGGCCGGTACCGCCGACCACGTGCTGGTCGTCGGCATGGAGAAGCTGCTCGACATCACCGACCTGACCGATCGCGGCTCCGCGTTCATCTTCGGCGACGGTGGCGGAGCGGCGATCATCGGCCCGAGCGACGTGCCCGGCATCGGCCCGACGGTGTGGGGCAGCGACGGCACGAAGTCCGAGCTCATCACCCAGGCCCCGTCGTGGACCGACTTCGGCGCCAACCGCGATCTGCCGTGGCCGACGCTGCGGATGGAGGGCCCGGCCGTGTTCCGCTGGGCGGTGTACGAGATGGCCAAGGTGTGCCAGCAGGCGCTCGACGCGACCGGCATCACCGCGGACGAGCTCGACGTCTTCATCCCCCACCAGGCGAACATCCGGATCATCGATTCGATGGTCAAGCAGCTCAAGCTGCCGGAGTCGGTGTACGTGGCGCGCGACATCGTCGAGACCGCGAACACCTCCGCCGGGTCGATCCCGTTGGCCACCGAACGGCTGCTGCGCGAACGCCCCGACCTGCACGGCACACTCGCCCTGCAGATGGGGTTCGGCGCCGGCCTCGTCTACGCCGCCCAGGTCGTCGTCCTGCCCTGACGGGCCCACAGAATCCCGACGGTCCGCGGGTCAACGGACCACCTCGGGGCTCCCTGCCTCGGAACCATCACCCCCGCCAGACAGGAGAACACCATGGCCTACACCGACGACGAGATCCTCGCCGGCCTCGCCGAGATCATCAACGAGGAGACCGGTCTGGAGACCGACGCCGTCCAGCTCGACAAGACCTTCACCGACGACCTCGACATCGACTCGCTGTCGATGATGACGATCGCCGTCACCGCCGAGGAGAAGTTCGGGGTCAAGATCCCCGACGAGGAGGTCAAGAACCTCGTCACCGTCAACGACGCCGTGACCTACATCAAGAACGCCCAGTCCTGATCTGGCCGGGCGGGGCCCCGATCGGGGTCCCGCCCCACCGCCTGCGCCGCAGCGCACCGATCCCGACCGTCAAGGAGAACCGATGTCCGCCCGTTCCGTCGTCGTCACCGGCATGGGAGCCACCACGCCCCTCGGTGGCACCGTCGCCTCGACCTGGGAGGCCCTCCTGGCGGGCCAGTCCGGGATCCACACCCTGACCCACGACTGGGTCACCAAGTACGAACTGCCCGTGCGCTTCGGCGCCGAGCTGGCCGTGCCGGCCGCCGAGGTGCTCAAGAAGGTCGAGACCAAGCGCATGGACCCCTCGGCCCAGTACGCCATGGTCGCCAGCCGCCAGGCCTGGCAGGACGCCGGCGCGCCCGAGGTCGAGCCCGAGCGCCTCGTCGTCGCGATCGGCACCGGCATCGGTGGCTTCACGACGACCCTCAACGCGTGGGACACGCTGCGCGAGAAGGGCCCGCGACGGGTCTACCCGCTGTCCGTCCCGATGCTCATGCCCTCCAGCCCGGCCGGCAACGTCTCGATCGAACTCGGTGCCCGCGGCGGCGCCCGCACGCCGGTGTCGGCGTGCGCGTCCGGTGCCGAGGCGATGGCCCTGGGCATGGACCTCATCCAGTCCGGTCGTGCGGACGTCGTCGTCGCCGGTGGCACGGAGGCGGCCATCCACCCGCTGACGTTCGCCGGGTTCTCCGCGATGCAGGCCCTCTCGACTCGCAACGACGACCCGGCCACGGCCTCGCGGCCCTACGACACCTCCCGTGACGGTTTCGTCATGGGCGAGGGTGCGGCCATCGTCGTCCTCGAGTCCGAGGAGCACGCCAAGGCGCGCGGAGCGACGATCTACGCCGAACTCGCCGGCGCGGGCATCTCCTCCGACGCGCACAACATCGTCGCCCCCGAGCCCGAGGGTGCCGGCGCGAGCCGCGCGATGACCCTGGCCCTGGAGCAGGCCGGGATGTCGACGACCGACATCAGTCACATCAACGCCCACGCGACCTCGACCCCGGTCGGTGATGTCGCCGAGAGCAACGCGATCCGGGCAGCGTTCGGCTCCGACGCCGACGGCATCCCGGTCTCCGCGACCAAGTCGCAGACCGGTCACCTGCTCGGTGCGGCCGGTGCCGTCGAGGCCCTGTTGACGATCATGGCGATCCGGGACCGCATCGCACCAGCCGTGCGTCACATCACCGACTTCGACCCCGCGGTGACGATCGACGTCGTGCGTGGCGAGCACCGCACGCTGCCCGAGGGGCCGATCGCCGCGATGGACAACTCGTTCGGCTTCGGTGGCGCGAACGTCGCCCTGATCTTCCGGAGCGTCGCATGACCCATGCCCCGAACGAGGCCGCCGCGGCGGTGAGCCGGGCCGGTGCCGGCAAGGCCAAGGTCGACCGGGCCACCGATCCGCGTCGCCCTCGCCTGCGCCTCGAGGCATTCTTCGACGCCGGCTCGGTCGAGCTCATCTCCCCCGAGGACGACTCCGGCATGCTCGCCGCGGTCGGCACCGTCGGCGGTGTGCGCGTGACGGCCTTCGCCTCGGACGCGACGATCATGGGCGGTGCCATGGGCATCGCCGGATGTCGGGTCGTCGTCGACGCCTATGAGCGCGCCCTCGCGGACGAGACTCCGATCGTGGGGCTGTGGCACTCGGGTGGCGCCCGCCTGCCCGAGGGCGTGGGGTCACTGCACGCCGTCGGCGAGATCTTCGCGATCCAGACCCGCGCCAGCGGGGTCATCCCGCAGATCTCGATCGTGCTCGGCGCGGCCGCGGGCGGAGCGGCGTATGGCCCGGCCCTGACGGACCTCGTCATCCTCGCGCCCGAGGGGCGGATCTTCGTGACCGGCCCGGACGTCGTGCGTTCGGTCACCGGTGAGGCCGTCGACGCGCTGCGGCTGGGCGGGCCCGAGCCGCACGGACGACGCTCCGGGGTCGTGCACTACATCGCCGACTCCGAGGCCGATGCCCTGGCGACCGGTGGTGTCATGTGCCGCCTGCTCGCCGACCAGGGCGAGCTGGACGTGGCCGCGGTCACCGACGTCGACCTGGAGCGGTCGTTCCCCGAGTCGCACAAGCGCGCCTACGACGTGCACCCGGTCATCACCGACCTGCTCGATGACGGCGCGGAAACCGTTGAGGTGCACGCGAAGTGGGCGCCGAACATGGTCACCCAACTCGGTCGTCTCGGTGGCCGCACCGTCGGTGTCGTGGCGAACAACCCGATGAAGCTCGGCGGCTGCCTCGACTCGCCGTCGGCGGAGAAGGCCGCCCGGTTCGTGCGGATGTGTGACGCGTTCGGGGTGCCACTCATCGTGCTCGTGGACGTGCCCGGTTATCTGCCCGGTGTGGGCCAGGAGTGGGACGGCGTCGTGCGTCGTGGAGCGAAGCTCCTGCATGCGTTCGCGGAGGCGGTCGTGCCGCGCGTGACGCTGGTGACGCGCAAGACGTACGGCGGGGCGTACATCGCGATGAACTCGCGTTCGTTGGGCGCGACCAAGGTGTTCGCCTGGCCCGATGCCCACGTGGCCGTCATGGGCTCGGTCGCGGCGATCCGCATTCTGCACCGCCGCCGTCTCGCCGAGGTGGCCCCGGATGAGGTCGCCGCAGTCGAGGAGGAGTTGGCTGCCGAGCACGATCGGCTCTCCGGCGGTCTGCCGCGGGCGGTCGAGATCGGGGTCGTCGACGAGGTCATCGAGCCGTCGTCGTCGCGCTCGAAGCTGGCGCAGGCGATCGCCGAGGCGCCACAGCGGCGCGGGCGGCACAACAACATCCCGCTCTGAGCGGGCACACGTCAGGTCCGGAGGTGCGCACCAGCACCACCGGACCTGACGTGTCTGACGCGCCGTACGGCGCTCCGCCTCGTGTCAGCTGACCTTGTGCAGCCAGCGCACCGGCGCGCCCTCGCCGGCGTGACGGAAGGCCTCGAGTTCGGCGTCCCAGTCGGAGCCGAGGAGTTCGTGGAGCATGTCCTCGATCGCTTCTCCGGCGCCGCGGGCGAGGGTCATGACCTCGCGCAGGCGGTCCTCGTTGATGACGGTGTCGCCGCTGGCAGAGATCCAGGAGTGGTGGATGCCGAGTGCCGGGGTGTGCTGCCAGCGGGAGCCGTCTAGGCCCGGGCTCGGGTCCTCGGTCACCTCGTAGCGCAGGTTGTCCCAGCCGCGCAGCGAACTGGCCAGCTTCGCGCCGGTGCCGGGCTCACCGACCCAGGAGAACTCGGCGCGCATGAGCGAGTGACCGGCCGGCTGAGCCGTCCAGTCGAGGGAGACGCGGGTACCCAGAATCGACTCGAGTGCCCACGTGATGTGTGGGCACAGCGCCGCTGGGGTCGAGTGGATGAAGACCACTCCCCTGGTCGTGTTGCGCGGTTGACTCGACATCCGTTCCTCCTTGGGTGCGATGGACGTCTTCCCCAACGCCAAGCACCTACGGGTACGGATGGTCATGCGACCGGCTATGTGCGCGAAGCAGACTGGCTCCGACGCAGTTTGTCGGAGCCAGTCTGCCCTATTCATGCCGTCAGTACCACTCGACGACACGAGCCTCTTGTGTCACATGCTCCTCACGCGGCGTTGAGGCCGCTCGTCTGGGTGGTGGAGTCGGACGAGGTGCCGGAGTCGGACGAGGTGCCGGAGTCGTCGTTCGAGTTGGGAGCCTCACCGGGAGCGCCGTGGCGGTGTCCGCCCGGCCCGCCACCGCGGCGTCCCTCGAACGTCGTCGCCTCGGCAGTGGAGAAGTCGGCACTGACCTTGACCATGACCATCTGCGGGTTGGTCTTCGCGTCCTTGAGGATCATGACCATGAAGCCGCTGCCCTCACGGTCGAGCTGGACGCCCTTGACCTCCCCGGGCTGCTTCTCCAGGGCCTTGGCAATGGCCTTCGACGCGTCGTCGGCGCTCAGCGAACGCCCGTCGTCCTTGATCGTGGGGCGGTTGTCGTCCTTGGTCTCCTTGTCCGTGTCCGTGCTGGAGGTGCTGCTCGGCGACGTCGTGGACGTACTGGTGCTGGGCGTGGCCGACGGCGGTGTGCTGTCGGCGGCGTTGGATAGGGCTGCGCCGGTCAAGGCGAGGCTGCCGGCGGCCAGGCTCGCCGCGACGAGGGTCGTCATGTTCATGGTGCGTTCCTTCCGGGGAATGAATGACCGTGAAAACGACTCTGGCACTGGAGGTTGAAGCGCCCCTGTCACGAACCTGTCAAAACCCTGTCATTCGCGGAGCGTCGTCAGCGGCCCGTCCATTGCGGCGGGCGCTTCTCGAAGAACGCGGCAATGCCCTCGGCGGCGTCGGCGGAGGCCTTGATGCGGGCCTTGGCGGCGTCGGTCACCTGCCACCCGAGGTCTTCGCCGGCCTCGTCGAGGGCCTGCACGACACCGAGCACCTCCCTGACCGAGTTCGGGGAGGAGCGGCAGATCTGCTCGGCCATCTCGAGCGCGGCGGGCAGGGCCGCGCCGGGGTCGGTGATCTGGTTGATGACGCCGAGGTCGTGGAGGCGCTCCCCCGACACCTCGCTGCCGGTGATCATGAGCTCGACGGCCAGCGCACGGGGCAACGCGCGCGGAGCGCGGAACATGGCCCCCGAGGTCGGCACGAGGCCGCGTAGGGATTCGGGCAGCGCGAAACGGGCCGCGCGTGAAGCGACGATGAGGTCGCAGTTCAGGGCGATCTCGAATCCGCCGCCGAAGGCGATGCCCTCGACGGCGGCGATGAGCGGAGTACGGCGGGCGCGGCGGATGATGCCGTACTCGCCACCGCGCTCCGTGGCGTAGTCCATGCCGTCCTTGAGGTCGGTGCCGGCACAGAAGACCGAGTCGGTGCCGGTGATCACGCCGACCCACAGGTTCGGATCGTCGTCGAGCCGGTTGAGCGCGGCCTCGATGCCGTCGGCGGTGGCGACGTCGATGGCGTTGCGCTTCTCAGGGCGGTCGATGCGCACGATGAGGACATGGTCGCGAACTTCTTCGGTCACTGGCATGGGCCACACCGTATCGAGTCGCTCACTCGTCACCGAACGGGCGCTCGGATCCGGTCGTGATCGTGCCCGGCGTCGTTATGCACGCCCGATGTCGTTATGCATGCCTGGCCCCCGCTATAGCGTGGGCCAGGCGTGCATAACGACGCCAACCTCAGGGATCGACGGCAACGTGAGCGGAGGATCGCCGCGCCGCCGCAGCATCGAACGATCGAGTAGGGCGTGTGGGGCTTGAACCCACGACCGACGGATGCTGCTCTGACCCTGATCAACGGCGAAGGTGGTGCGGACCCCCAGGGCCACCCGGGGGCTCGTGGTGCCGTCACAGAACGCGACGAGAGCCAGGGCTGCCAAGGAGGTGTGCGTCCTGCGTTCGTCGCGGATCTCGGCTGTTCGCCGGCTCCACACTGTGCCGGCGTCCTCGTTAGGTCATGGCAGGCATGAGCCCTTCCACGTCCACGCACAGGGCCGTCTACATGGACTTTGTCGGCCTGCGCTTGCGCTTATCGGTCAGTACCCTGGCGATGAGCTCCTCAACGTCTAGGCGGGCGACAGGCGACTGGCCGGCAGGAAGCGCGACGAGCTTCCGCAAGACCGATCCGCACGATCGATCGAACGTAACCCTTGCGCTGACGGCTCATGCGTCTCCGCGGGCGGGGCCTGGTGGCCGCCGCGATCGAGATCACTCTGGCTGACCCCACCGTGCGCACCCGACCGGTGATCCTTGGAGCGAGAGCAAGCGATGATGGTGTCGATAGCCAAGCAGGTGGTCGCTGAGTGCAATGGCACGGACGGTGCTGTCGCGCGATCGCCGAGTCGAATGATTGGGTGACCCGGATACGTTCTGGCTCAGGTCGGTGGGGTGGAGGCCCTGCGGCTGTTGGAGTCCGAGGACGCGATCCCGAAGCTGAGCCGCGGCGGCGCACTGTTGTGGCGCGAGTGCCTGGGCGGACACCTCACCCCTTACCTGCTCGACCGAGCGGCATCAGCAGGGCCGCAAGGAATCGGGACGCTGACCCCGGCCGACGACCACCGGCCGATCACCCGTAACGGTCTCGGTATCCGCGCCCCGTACCTGTTGTGGACGCGCGGTGCTACCTCGTTCCTCACCCAACCGTAGCGTGAGCGGGTCACCATCACGTGCGCCCGCTCCGCGACCTCCAACGGCTTGGAGGTCGCCTTCGACCCTCGCGGCGAACCATGCTGATGACGAACGAGTCATCATCGCGGGAGGAGCCTTCGGAATCGAGGGCTAGGCGCATCGTGGCGCGCTCGCTCAGGGTGGGCAGGCGATCGCCGTCCCGCATGCGGAGTTTGACCGCGCCTACCCGTCTGCTCACCGCGACCTGCTGGAGCAGATCAGCGACGTCGGCCTGCTGACCAGCGAGCTTCCACCCGGCGTCGTGCCGAGTCGGAACGGGTTCTTGGCGCGTGGTCGTCTGCTCGTCGCGCCGTCCGGGGACACGGTGGTCCCGGAGGCTGAGTCGGTTCCGGGCGATCCCCCTTCGCGATACGCGCATGCGCTACGCCGTGGTGTGGACGCGGTCCCCGGTCCGGCCAGTGCTGTCAGTCAAGGAAGCAACGACATCATCAAGCGTGGGGTCGCCTCGATGGTCACCGAGAGCAGCGATGTCACGAGGATGCTCGAAAGTGGGCAGGGCGACGCACGAGCGTTGCGCGCGCCGAGTTGGGGTCGGACATGCTCCCTCGTCCGCAAGCGAATCCGCCCGGCCGGCTAGTCGCTCAAACGGATGCGAGCCAGCTCGGAGGGCGGTGTCCGTGGCAGGTGGTCAGCTTTCGGCTGACTGGTCCTCGTCTGGAGATGAGCCGATGAGGAAGTCCCTCACGTCCGGGCTGATCGTGTCTCCGGTCGCTGCCTGGCGCTCTAGGGACAACAGTTCTTCGTGGCCAGGGGTGCATTCAATCGCTCGGGCGAGAGCTGCCTGGGCGGCATGCCGCGCGCCTTCACGCTGCAGTACCTCTGCGACGTAGAGCCAGAGCGCAGAGTCGAACCTCGCGGGGAACTCGACGGGGCGGCGACTGTGGAGCTCCTCGTATCGCTGTTCGGCCAGCTCGCACCATTGGTCGACGTCCCAAGACGGTTTCAGGTCCAGAAGTAGGGCGACTGCGAACGAGTACAGGCTCGGACGATGAAGTTCGTCCCTGGCGACATCCAGTGTCGCTCCCGGATCGGGTTGGTGGACTTCTGGCGGTAGGAGGAGATGCCACAGCAAGTACACGGCGAGCATGGGTTCTCGGACGCTGGGCGAGCGCTGAGTCGCGAGTAGTTTCTCGATGCGGGTCAGTGCGGGGCGCATGTCGATCGTAAACTCGCCTCGTCCTGATATGGCCTCGATCGCATGGCTGAGGAACTCGCCTGCTCGGGTCGCGGCGGTTCTTGGGTGCATGGCGTCGGCATGACCGAGGTAAAACTCGGGTGACAACTGGACTTGGATGACGTTGGGCAGGTGGTCTCGCCACTTGTAGTCGGTGTCCCTCTCCGTCGATCCGCGCTGGACGTAGGTTCGGACGACGTGTCGTGCCAGCCTGTTGAGTCCTTCATGGGTGAGCATCAGCGTCTCCCCAGGCGGTGTGACCGTCTCGGCGCTTCCGACGAGAAGCCAGGTGCCGGTGGACAGTTCGCGGAGTTCGTGCAGGTTCTTCGAGCGGGCGTCATAGGCCTTCGCCACGACTTGTCGAAGTGATGGTTGTTGCGCGGGACGATTCAGCCCCGTGGCCTCCTCTCGGTAGTAGGAGGGGCGGACGTGGTCGAGGACGAACTCGACATATCTGTTCTTGATGCCGGCGCGCTCTGATTCAAGAATCGCCGCGCGGGTTCGCGCAGCGTCGGTCGGGGTGAGGCTGTTGAGGACCGGGTCAAGGATGCGCCGCTTGCGCGGGTCGAGACGATCCCAGGTTGGCCTGGCGACGTTGAACCCGGCCGACAGAGTTTCGAGCGCGGCTACATAGTCCGTGTACGCGAGCGTCGGGTCTTCGGCGACGCGCTCGCTTGCGGTGACGATTCGGCGCATTGCTCGCATCGCGGCCTCGTACTCGCCTCGGTTGAGAGCGAGGAGTTCGCCCATGAAGTTTTGGAGGTCCTTGACGTCGTCATCACGAAGCATCAAGTTGGGACCAAAGGTACGAAGAAGGATGTCAGCGGGCTCGGGGCTGTGGTAGGAACCCGACGGCTCGCTAATCAGACGGTCAGCCTTGGCGCGGATCGGTGTAAACGTCGCATTGAGCGCGAACGACAGGACCACTGCCAGGTCATCAGCGATAGCGTCCCCGCCAGTGGAGATCATGAAGTCGTCCTTGCCGTCCGGCCGAACAGCTTCAAGTCGCTCCGTGAAGTGAGCCAGGACGGTGTTGATCGCGGACCACTCAGTCGACGTGACTACGTGACCGACGGGGAAGTCAACACGCTGATGAAGCACGAAGTTGGCGTTCGTGTAGAGGGTCCGGCGATGCTCAGTTTCGTTGAGCCGCACGTCCCTGAAGTACATCCCCGTGATGACTTGAAGCACAGTCCAATAATCCCACGAGGCACGGCGCTGGTACGACTCGTAGTTCAGCACCGACGAGGCGATGAATTCGATCGAAGTCGTGACCTATCCCTAGGGTGGGACCATGACTTTCACAGCACTTCATCGAGCGGTCGGGATTTCGCCTGGCCCCGTGGATGACGCCCTACTTGACGCCGCTGTTGCTGTTGGCGCTGTGGAAGCGAGTGATCTGGATTGGAAGGCGGAGCGGCCTCCCGCGAAGGGTCTGGCGCAAACCGACTTCCCGAAGGACGTTGCTGCGATGGCCAACAGCGGCGGCGGCGTCATCGTGTTCGGCGTGCGCGAGTCACAAAAGGCAGCAACCGAGCGAATCGATGTGGGCGAGTTCGACGAGGCCTACGAACGCTCCTTGCGAAGCGCAGCGATCACCGCCATCTCGCCACCCGTCTTCGGACTCAACGTGTATCGGTTGGGAGACGTAGGCAACCGGGCAGTAGTGGTGGAGGTGCCGGCGAGCCTCGACGGGCCTCACCTCATCTACAAGAACGACTACTTCGGGGCTCCGGTACGAAACGACTCCGACACTGTGTGGATGAAGGAAAGCCAGATCGAGGCGATGTACCGGGCCCGCTTCGACGAGCGCCGTCACGCCACTGAGGCTCTCGATTCGCTGTACGGCGAGGCAGCAGCAGGTCGAGACTCTGACAAGCGCGCCTGGCTGATCGCGGTGGCCCACCCCCGCATCCCTCGCTTCCGCGACCGGCTGACACGCGAGGAAGCGCGCGGGGTTCTGACGAGGACCGTGGGGCTGGCGCTCACCTACGCCGGGCGCGGAGGCATCCACCCGCTGGAGAGCGTCGACCGCGACAACCCACGTCCAGGATTGCGCCGCTGGATAGCTGTGAACACGGCGACCGGCGAACACTCAATCTGGAAGGAAGCGTGGATAAGCATCCACCATGACGGCTCCGTGACTGTCGCTGGAGCCGTAGGCGGGCATCGGATGAGCAGCGACGGATACTTCGACGGCTGGCAGGTCAAGTCCGCCGCGATCGAGTGCGCCATCGCCGACCTGATGGCCCTCACGAGAGCCACAGCAGAGACGACCGACAACGACGAGTACGACCTGCGCCTTGGAATCGAGTGGACCGGCGAGCAGCCGTTGACGATCCTGACGAAGGACACCATGGGCCTCACCTACGACGGTGTCTCGGTCCCACTGCACCGCTACACGCCGGTTGACGTCACCGTAAACGCCAGCGAACCGGCAACCGACTTCTTCTGGCACGTTCACGACTTCGCTCAGGACTGCGTGAATCAGGGTGGCATCTCCAATGTGCTGCTGATCCAGCCGCCCGCCCGCGAAGAGTAGGCGAAGCGCGGTTCCCGCAAGCGCCGCATCGAACCGAGGTGGCGGTCGCCTCAGCTCGATGCGCTGCGCGATTCTGCTTCGCCTTTCAGGCGGCGGAACTCACTGCTGCGGGCTGTAGAGCCCAGCCCCGTACGCCCCTGCCCTCAACGAAACGCCATTCCGTGAAGCACTCCTCGCAGGCGATCCACACGTGCTCGCGGAAGCCCGGGCTGTTGTCATGCTCCTCGAAGATGACGCCGTCGCCGCAGTGGCACCGGTATTCGTAGCGCTCGACTGTCCCGTCACCGGCTCCCCACCCGTCGAGGTCACGCTGGTCTCTGCGGACTCGCTCCGTGCGAAGCGGGGCCGATGATGACTCGGTCTGTATCCACTCCGTGATCGCGGGTGACCACAGCGTCGTATGCCTCGGGCGAGTGTGACACTTCGTGGAAGATCGCCAGGAGCTCGTCGGCGGTGCGGGCGAACGGTGGTCACCGCCTTCGACACCTGCCAAGTAGTCCCCCGCGAGGTCGCCCACGACATCGTCACGGCCGATCACGGAACGGAGAAGGCACATCTACCGTCGTCGGTTGGACTCAGCCATCTGCGATGAACGCGCCCCTACCGCCTGCGCGAGCGCGGCGCGCAGGTGCTCGTATCCGGCAGGGCGTTAATGATCGGCATTCGGGCGGGTCTGGCCGTGTCGTCGGCGTCACCAGAGCCTCGTGCGGCCCGACCGCGAGCCGCAGGACCAAGACCCTGGTCGAGGTCGGCAACGTGATCGGCGATCCGGACCGCCAGCGACTTGTACTCCGGATAGGCCTGACCGAGCGGGCCGCTGACTTCACCCAGGGTCGTTCGCTGGGACGGCGAGGTCGAGCCATCTCCATCGCAAGCGGCGAGTGGCGCGAGGGTGGCGCAGACTGGCAGGATGCGCTTCGTGTTGCCGAACCGAGGGCAGCCACCGACAACCACCTTGGCGCATCACCCTCGCGACTCGATAGGGGCTCTGCATAGCGCTGCGCGCCTTGATGCGACCCACGGATCATGAGTCCGCTGCTTCAACTGAACTCGGCAACCGAGATATCATTGGTGATATCACGGTTGTCTGGAGGTGGGCATCATGGCATCCATCGTCGTTCGTGGGCTCGACGACTCGGTCAAGGAGCGGCTGGCGGCGCTGGCTCGTGAGCACGGCCGCTCGATGGAGGCGGAGGTCCGAGAAATCCTCACTAGGGCCGCTGCACGCCCCCACATCGGAATCGCGCTCATGCAGGCCGCCCAGGCCGCCGGAGGATTCGACGATCTGCAGCTTCCCGAGCGGACGGACACAGCTCGCGCGGTGGAGTTCGAATGATCGTCCTCGACACCAACGTCATCTCGGAAACCTTTCGACGGCAACCGGAACCGCGGGTCGTCGAGTGGTTGACGTCACTGACTGATGACGTGGCCATCACCACGATCACGCTAGCGGAGCTCTTCGCCGGCGTGCGCCGACTGCCGGAGGGACGGCGAAAGTCCGCGCTCGAGTCGAACATCCATGCCGCGCTCCTGCCATTTCGAGCCACCCGATCAATCCTCAGCTTCGACGAGTCGGCAGCCGAGGCCTATGCCGAGATCACCGCGGACCGAGAGCGCGCCGGCCTGCCCATCAGCATGGCCGACGCGCAGATCGCTGCCATCTGCCGGGCCCACGCAACTGCCTGCGCCACGCGCAACACGAAGGACTTCGCCGCCGCGGGTGTCAGCCTGATCAACCCCTGGGACCGGTGACTGACGGCAGCGCCGCCGATCGCGCGGGCGCGTCAACCATCCAGTAGGGCGTGTGGGGCTTGAACCCACGACCGACGGATTATGAGTCCGCTGCTCTGACCGACTGAGCTAACGCCCCGTGTGCCACTGGGGCAACCACGTGAGCCTACTGGGTCGGTGCCTCGGACGGTCAGCCCACCACCCCTATGGGCGACGGCGCATCCTACAACAAAAACTAGGCCCTGATGTTTACAAGGGTATAACGACTCTTGACGGTGACCTCAGGTCGGATCACGCTGAGAGACGGCTGTTTGCACGGTGAGTTCTACGCAGCCATAGCAGGCAACTCCAGCGCCGGGGTTGGCCCGGCTTGAGTCCCAAAGGGGGGACGCACATGAGAAACGCCTATCGGTACCTTGCCTATCTGATCTGCGGACTGGTCATGCTCCAAGCAGCCGTCGCCGTGTGGTCGATCGCGGGCATGGAGAAGTACTTGCAGGACGGGGGGACCATCGACTTCCAGTCGGAGAGCCTGCCCGATTTCCCCGAAGCCACCGGCTTCATGATCCACGGGATGAACGGCATGATGGTCATCCCGCTCGTGGCGCTCATCCTCTTGGGTGTCGCCTTCGCCGCGAAGATCCCCGGCGGAGTCATGTTCGCCGGTGTCATCGTCGCCCTCGTCGCCCTCCAGATCGCGCTGGGTCTGATGGGCCACTCGGTCGCGTTCATGGGCCTCCTCCACGGCATCAACGCGCTCATTCTCTTCGGTACCGCCCTGGTCGCCGGCCGTCGGGCGGGCGCAGCTGCCACCGAACCGGCCGCGCGCCGGCACGCTGCCGTGCCAGCCGCCTGACCGGGCGTCATGGACCAGTCGCCGCCCCGAACCGGCGGACGCATTGCCCGCACCCTCCGTCGTCTCGGGGCGGCCCTGGCCGTGGCCGTCCTTGCCGTCGTGGCCTGGTCGTGGTGGAGCAGTCGACTGCCCGCGTCGTACTCGGCCACGGAGATGGGGCTCCCGATCACCGGGCTCGCCTCGAATGGGCATGACCGCGGCCATGGCCCGGGCGGGCACGCCTCCCCCGGCACCACCGCGCTCCCCGTCACGGCCCTCGTCGACCCGGCCAAGGGACCCGCCGACGTGCGCGTCACCCTGGTCGCCAAGGCCGCCCAGATCACCCCGACGAACGGCAAGCAGTTCGACGGCTACACCCTCAACGGCACGACACCCGGGCCGGAGATCCGGGCCCGCCACGGCGATCTCGTCGAAGTCACCCTGCGCAATGCCGACGTCGCCGGCGGCGTCACCCTGCACTGGCACGGCGTCGACGTCCCCAACGCCATGGACGGCGTCGCCGGCGTCACCCAAGACGCGGTCATGCCCGGAGCCTCGTTCACCTACCGTTTCGTCGCGCAGGACACCGGCACCTACTGGTACCACTCCCACCAGATTTCCCACCGCCAGGTCGCGGCCGGCCTGTACGGCGCCTTCATCGTCGAACCCGCCACCACGACCGAAGCCTGGCCCGATGACGCGGTCATGTTGCTGCACACCTACCCGTCGAACTCCCGCGCGATCAACGGCACGGTCGGCGAGGTCCGGCGCGATGCGGCACCCGGCGAGAGGGTCCGGGTGCGCGTCACCAACACCGACAACGGCAACACCGCCGCATGGGTGACCGGCGGCGCCTACCGACTGCTGGCCATCGATGGCACGGACCTCAACCGACCGACCCCGGTGCGAGACACGAAGGTGGCCCTGACCGGCGGTGGGCGGGCCGATCTCCAGGTGACCGTTCCGTCCTCCGGCGCGGTTCGTGTGCAAGCGCCCGGAGTCTCATTCGTGATCGGACCCAAGGATGCGACCGCCCCCGAAACCGGCTCCCCCACCGCGACCCTGGACCCGCTTGCCTACGGCACACCCACCGGCCTGGGGTTCGACCCAACCACACCGGATCGCCGTTTCGCCCTGGCTGTCGGACGGCGCCCGGGATTCCTCGACGGCCGGCCCGGGTATTGGTGGACCATCAATGGGCACACCGGCGCCAGCGTGCCGATGTACCTGGTCAGCGAGGGCGACATCGTGGCCATGCGCATCGCCAACAACAGCGGGCAGAGCCACCCGATGCACCTCCACGGGCACCACATGGTCGTCCTCGCCCGCGACGGCGTCGCCGCGACCGGCAGCCCCTGGTGGGTGGACACCCTCGACGTCGACCACGGTCAGACCTTCGAGGTCGCCTTCGTCGCCGACAACCCGGGCATCTGGATGGACCACTGCCACAACCTGCCGCATGCTCGCGAGGGGCTCATGACACACGTCATGTACGAGGGTGTGACCACGCCATTCCGGTTAGGGCCGAGCTCCGGCAACGAACCGGAGTAGCGCCGGCCCACACGCGGTTCGAGGTATTACCGTCGGAGCTCCGACGGGTGATACCTCGAACCGCAGGAGGTAGCGACCGTCAGTCGACGACGACGTCGTCCGAGAGCTTGTTCTTGTAGGTCTCCGGCGCGAGGTAAGCGGCAATGAACGTGATGGCCGCGAGCGCGATGACATAGAGCGCCACCGGCCACGGGTCACCACCGGCCGAGGTGGACAGTGCGACCGCGATGAACGGTCCGAATCCGCCGAAGATCACCGCGGCAAACTCGCGGCTGACGGCGGCGCCGCTGTACCGCGCTCCGGTCGTGAAGAGTTCGGAGAGGATCACGCCCTGGACACCGAAGGCAATACCCACGCTGCCGCCCTGGGCGATGACGATGGCGAGCATGGCCAGGCCAGGCTGGTCCGTGGCGACGAGCCAGAAGAACGGGAACGCGAACGCGGCGGCCCACGCGGCGCCGAACATCAGCACCGGGCGTCGACCGAACCGGTCCGAGGCGATACCGGCCAGCGGCGCCACGATCATGACGACGACACCGGCGATCACCAAGGCGATGCTGCCGACCTCGGGGGCGTAACCCGACTTCTTGAGCCACGACAGCGCGAAGACCTGGTAGAGGTGGCTGAGCGCGAGCGGGGCCGCCACCAGCCCGGCCACGAGCAACATGCTGCGCCACTGCGTGCGGAAGAGATCCTTCAGCGGCGAACGCTCGACACCCGCGTCGGCATCCTCAGCCGCCTCGCGCTCGAACTCCGGGGTTTCCTCCAGGCCCAGGCGGATCCACAGCCCCAAGCCGACCAGGAGAATGCTGGCCAGGAACGGCACACGCCAACCCCACGCCACGAACTGCTCATCGGTCGTGATGGCCGTCATGATCAAGATGGCGCCGGAGGAGAGCACCAGACCCAGGTAGACGCCCGCCGCGGAGAGCGAGCCGTAGAGACCGCGACGGTTCTCCGGGGCGTACTCGACGGCGAAGACCGACGCGCCGCTGTACTCGGCTCCGGAACCCATGCCCTGGAGCAGGCGGGTCACGACGAGGAGGATCGGCGCGGCGACACCGATGCTGCCGTACGACGGGATGAGGGCCATGGCGAAGGTCGCCAACCCCATGAGCAGCAGCGTGGCCACGAGCGCCGGGCGGCGCCCCATCTTGTCGCCCACGTGGCCGAAGACCATGGCGCCGATGGGGCGAGCGACGAATCCGGCACCGAACGTCGCCATCGATAACAGCAGCGAGACGGAGGGGTCGCTGTTGGGGAAGAAGACCGTGCCGAAGACGAGCGCAGCGGCCGCGCCGTACAGGAAGTAGTCGTACCACTCGAGCGCCGAGCCCATGAGCGCGGCGCCGGCGACGCGCGAGAGCGCCTGGCGGCTCGGCTGTGCCACCTCGGATGCCGATTCAGTGGCCACTCCGGGAGCGGGCCGGGATTCGGTCGTTGCCATGACAGTCCTTTCGGGATGGGGGCCGTCCCGACCTGTCGCAGGTACGGCGTTGTGACCCGTTGAACGACGGTAGGCGCCTGGGTACCCAGAGGTGAAGTATCCGTTTACGCATCATTAAGACTTCCCATGTCTGTGTTCGATCCGCGACACGGGCGGTCGACGCTGGCGGCTCGTGGCTGCTTCACTGGCACCCCACCCTCACCCAGAAGAAGGAGCCCACTCATGCTGTTCCACGTCCGGATGAATGTCGCCATCCCCCACGACCTGGCCGACGACGTGCGTACCGATCTCGTCACCCGGGAGAAGGCGCGGGCCCTGGAGATCCAGCAGTCGGGCAAGTGGCCCGAGCTGTGGCGCATCGTCGGCGAGTACGCCAACATCAGCATCTTCGACGTCGCCGACGGAGACGAGCTCCACACCCTGCTCTCCAGCCTGCCGCTCTTCCCCTACATGGACATCACGGTCACACCCTTGGCCACACACCCCTCGAAGGCCTGATTCCGAGACGGAGGTGCGCATTCACACCTCCGCCAAGCCCGTCAGGAGTTCTACGGCCCGGCGCAAGACGGGGTTGGGGTCCTCCTGGCGGGCGGTTGCCACGAGTTCCATGCCACCCACGCCGGAGATCGGTACGTAGACCACTCCGGGAACGGCCAGTGCCGTGGTCGGTTCAGGCACGACGGCCAGGCCGAGGCCTGCGGCCACGAAGGTGACCAGGGTCGAGGTCTCCGCGACCTGGTGGACGACCTTGGACTCCAGCCCGGCTTCGTCGAAGAGCGCGGTGACGGTCGTGTTCATCGTCGAGCGTCCGCCGCCCGCGTGGATCACCAGCGGTTCGCCGGACAGATCGGCGAGCCGAAGTCGCTTCCGCTTTGCCAGCCGGTGGCCGCGCGGGACCGCCGCCAGCAACCGGTCCTCGCGCAGCGGGATGACCTCGAGCCCTGCGGGGTCCGGGATCCGTCGCATCAGGCCCAGGTCGATCGACCCGTCGTGCAGCGCCGCCGCCTGGTCACCGGAGAGCATCTCGCCACGGAACCCGAACTCGACATCCGGCAGTTCAGCGAGCAGGGCCCGTGCCATGTCGGGCAGGACCGAGTACGTCGCCGACCCGACGCAGCCCACGATGAGACGCCCGGTCCGGCCGGAAGCGATCCGGTCGGCCTCGTCCCCCGCGGCATCCACGGCCGCCAGGATCTCGCGCGCCCGGTCGAAATAGGCCGCGCCGGCCGGGGTCAGGTCGACCCGCCGTGTCGTCCTGGTCAGCAGCGCCAACCCCAGCTCGCCCTCCAACTGTCGAATCTGCTGGGAGAGCGGCGGCTGCGCCATGTGCAACCGCGCCGCGGCACGGCCGAAATGACGCTCTTCGGCGACGGTGACGAAGTACCTCAGGTGACGAAGCTCCATCACGCCATCATGACCCATTAAGACTTCGCACATCCGGATCGGCGCGAAATCGATCCTTCACCATCCGGGCGATCGCCCCTAGATTCGGAGCCCATGAGCGACATTGAGGTCCACCACATCGTCAGCGGCAAGGCCGAGGGTCCGGCCATGGTTCTGTCCAACTCGCTCGGCGCCCTGCCGAGCATGTGGGACGAGAACCTCGCTGAACTCGAGCAGCACTTCCGCGTCATCCGCTACGACACCCGCGGTCACGGGTCCTCCCCCGTGCCGGACGGGCCGTACACGATCGATAACCTGGCCGACGATGTCGTCGCCCTGCTCGACCGCCTCGACATCGCCAAGGCCCACTTCGTCGGGCTCTCGCTGGGTGGCATGACCGGCATGCGACTGGCCGCCCGCAACCCCGAGCGCGTCGACCGCATGGTCGTGCTCTGCACCGGGGCGCACCTGACGCCCTCCCAGGCGTGGCACGACCGCGCCGCGACGGTGCGCGAAGGCGGCACCCAAGCCGTCGCCGAGGCCGTCGTGGCCCGCTGGTACACCCCCGCGTTCCTCGATGCGAACCCCGACATCAAGGCCGAGTGCGTCCAGATCATCGGCTCCACCCCCGCCGAGGGCTACGCCGGGTGTTGCGAGGTCATCGCCGAGATGGACCTGCGTGACGACCTCCCGACCATCACCGCGCCGACGCTGGCGATCGCGGGCGAGGACGACCCGGCCACCCCTCCCCCGGCCCTCGCCGAGATCGCGGAGAACGTCCAGGACGGTCGCCTGCTCGTCGTGCCGCAGTCCGCGCACCTGGCCAACGCCGAGCAGCCCGCCACGGTGACGCCCGCGATCATCGACCACCTGTTGGGCGAGAAGGCGTGAGCACCGCGGTGTCAGCGAACGACGCTCCGTCGCGCGGGTTGAACAAGGTCGTCGCATCGGCCGCCGAGGCGGTCGCCGACATCCCGGATGGCGCGAGCCTCGCCGTCGGCGGCTTCGGCCTCGCGGGCATCCCGTGGGTCCTTATCGGAGCCGTGCTCGTGCAGGGCGCCCGCGACCTCACCATCGTCTCGAACAACTGCGGCGTCGACGGCGCGGGCCTGGGTCTGCTCCTCGAACAGGGGCGCATCAGCCGGGTCATCGCCTCCTACATCGGTGAGAACAAGGAGTTCGCCCGTCAGTTCCTCGCCGGCGAGTTGACCGTCGAACTCACCCCGCAGGGCACGCTCGCCGAGCGCATGCGTGCCGGGGGTGCCGGGCTGGGCGCGTTCTTCACCCCGACCGGGGTGGGCACGCCCGTTGCGGAGGGCGGTTTGCCGTGGCGTTACGCGCCCGACGGCTCGATCGCGGCGGCGTCGCCGGCCAAGGAGGTCCGTACCTTCCACGGCACGCCGATGGTGCTCGAGGAGTCGATCGTCACCGATTACGCGCTGATCCGGGCCGCGAAGGTCGACCGCGCGGGCAACTGCGTGTTCCACGCGTCGGCCCGTAACTTCAATCCCGACGCCGCGATGGCCGGGCGGGTGACGATCGTCGAGGCCGAGGAGTTGGTCGAGGTCGGCGAGATCGGGCCCGATGAGGTCCACCTGCCGGGCGTGTTCGTCAAGCGCGTCGTGGCGTTGACGCCGGCCCAGGCTCATGAGAAGGACATCGAGAAGCGCACCACCCGCGGGCCTCGACCCGTGGCTGCCGTGGCGGAAGGGAACGAGTGACATGGCCTGGACCAGAGACGAGATGGCGGCCCGCGCCGCCGCCGAGTTGCGCGACGGCGAGTACGTGAACCTCGGCATTGGCCTGCCGACGAGGATCCCCGACCACCTCCCCGAGGGATCGACCGTGATGCTGCACGCGGAGAACGGCATCCTCGGCGTGGGGACCTTCCCCTACGACGGCGATGAGGACCCCGATCTCATCAACGCGGGCAAGCAGACCGTCACCGTGATTGCCGGAGCGTCGTTCTTCGCCTCGTCGCAGAGCTTCGCCATGATCCGTGGTGGCCACATCGACGTTGCCGTCCTGGGTGGGATGCAGGTCTCCTCTGCCGGCGATCTGGCCAACTGGATGGTGCCCGGCGCCATGGTCAAGGGCATCGGCGGGGCCATGGATCTCGTCAACGGAGCGCGGAAGGTGATCGTCCTCATGGAGCACACCACCCGCGAGGGCGCGTCGAAGGTCCTCAGCGAGTGCACGCTGCCGTTGACCGGGCAGCGCGTCGTGGACCTGGTGATCACCAACCTCGGCGTCCTCGCCGTCACCGATGAGGGGTTCAGCCTCGTCGAACTCGCGCCCGAC
Organism: Kribbia dieselivorans NBRC 106261; assembly: GCF_001552435.1. Taxonomy (GTDB): domain Bacteria; phylum Actinomycetota; class Actinomycetes; order Actinomycetales; family Dermatophilaceae; genus Kribbia; species Kribbia dieselivorans. Next base: position 36,749 of record NZ_BCRE01000007.1, on the reverse strand, counting down.
GTCACCGCCGAGGAGTTCGCGGCGGCGACGGACGCCCCCGTTTTTGGGCTCACCGACGCCCGGGAGGTGGCGTGATGGACCTCGAAGCACGGATCAAGCGGCTCGAAGACCTGCACGAGATCCAGCAGCTCCGCGCGCGCTACTGCCAGTTCCTCGACGATGGTCGCTGGGATGAGCTGGTCGAGCTCTTCACGGAGGACGGATCGTTCGTCGGTCTGTCGACGGCGACCGGACGAGCCGATCTGCGGGCGTTCTTCTCCGAGCTGCAGGACGGGCCCCTGGCCGCTTGGTGGCACTTCAGCAGCAACGAGACCATCGACCTGGACGGGGACGTCGCGACCGGCGAGACGTGGCTGGACCAGCCCTGCGTCGTCAACGACGAGCCCCACATCGCCGCCGGGCGGTACACCGACCGGATGCGGCGCTGCGCCGACGGCCGCTGGCGCTTCGAGGAGCGCAAGGTGACGTTCTTCTTCTGGTCCCCCACCTCCACCGGATGGGCACCGGGCCGCTTCGACTACCCGGCCGCCGTCGCCGCCGCCGACCCCCGCACCGTCGAGCGCTACTCCTGAGGAGCGCGCCGCGTCTACGCTTGCCGTGTGCTGCCCGTGGATGTCGACCCGGAGCGCTTGCGCGATGTGTGCGAGCGCTACGGAGTCGCGTCCTTGCAGGTGTTCGGATCCGCGGCCAGTGGACGACCATGACTGAAGCGTTCGCACCGTACGACTCGGCGGACTACCTCACCTCGCTGGAGGACATCGCCCATTACCTCCAGGCTGCCCTCGAGGAGGCGGGCGACGACCCTGCATTCATCACGTACGCGATCGGCGTCATGGCCCGTTCCCAGCACTTCAGTGAACTTGCCCGCAAGGTGGGGATGAGCAGCGAGGGCCTCCACAAGGCGTTGTCGAACGAGGGCAATCCGAACTTCGCGACCATCTACAGAGTGACACGCGCACTCGGGCTCAAGCTGGAGCTCCACCCCGTCGCGTGAGCGTCAGGGCCGGCTCAAGGAAGGATCTTGTCTACGTCGCGAACCGAATTGGACGACCGCCAGGTCCGCTGCGAGTGTATCCACTTCGCGGAGGAGTGACGCGGGTGAGGCATCGAGGTTGAGGGTGTGGCAGATGATCGTCACACCCGAGCCGACCACTTGGTGCAACGCCGGGATATCGTTCCCCTTCGCATAGACCAGATGACCCTCGTCGAGGCCGAGCACGGTGCAGTAGGCCAGCATTTGGTAGAGATCAGCCTGGGGAAAACCTGCGGGCTTCTCAGCCTTGTACTTTGCATCGACGACGACCTGATGCCCGTCGAGGCTGGTCCAGAAGAAGTCCGGCCTCATCGGGACCGCCTCCGCTTCGTCCAGGTGCATCCGGTGCTGCAGGGAGGCAGCGCCGCCGAAGGGTGCGAGTGACTCCCTGAGCGCCACAGTGACGAAGTCCTCGTAGATCCTCCACATGTCGAAGACGAAGCCGCTCACCTCGAGATCGCCGACACGTTGTTCGAACGAGTCCCCTGCAAGGATCAGCTCGGCGAGGTGGAGTGGTGCGTGATAGCGCGCGTTCAGGCGCGTTGGTTGCCACACCGGAACAGCGCTTCCGCGTCGGAGCTCGGAGACCCCAACGAGCTGCTGTCTGAGTCGCTGCAGCTTCTGTCGTGCCTCCGCGGACAAGCCCGGCATCCGCAGCAGGCGGACGGCCGCTGCCAGCAGGATCTGGTTCTCGGCGATGTCGATGGTGAAGTCGTCGTAGATCACTTCAAGCGGCAAACCGACCCCGAAGCGGCGTGAGACCTGGTCGACGACCCGGATGCGTCCCCTGAGCACAGGCAGACTGTCATCCACCGTCTTGTACCCCTGAAGGAGTCCCTGCTCGATGGCCCCGTAGACAAGTCGGGTGAAGGCATGCGCCAGCGCCTCGGGAAGGTCCGGTTCCACGTCGAGGAGCACGGCGTGGTTGCGCCAGAAGGTGGGCTTACGTGCATAGCCCATCAGGAACACCATCCGATCCATCGTCACTTTGGGCCGGATGGTGACGTGCAACGAGCCGACACGTGCCACCCCCACCTTGGTACCCGCGGAGACCCACCACTCCGGTGATCCGGCTTCGCGGCTGACCACGGCAAGTTCAGCCGCGCTCAGTGCCTCCGCTTCCCCTTGCGACAGGGGAATTGCGGTGGCAGGGTCACCCTCGGTGAGGATTAGCCGACGCATCCACGTCCTCCGCGAGGTCAGCCTTCCGCCGGTCGACGGCGGCAACCACCGCATCCAATCCGTAGCGCGCCCGAACCTGTTGGCCAGTGAGTTCTCCGAAGTGGTGCTCCTCAAGTAGGGGCAGGATCGACGTGCGCCACGTGCGCTCCAGTCCACCGTCGCGATGGACAGCGGGACGCATGAAGTACGACGGGCCGATCTTGAAGTCGGCGTCGTCGATGCGGCGGTTGAGCTCGTCGTGCAGGTCTGCGACCCGCGCAGGGTAGCCCTCTTGGGCGAGCCATGAGCGGAGGATCCCATTCGTTGGTTCCTCAGAAGGGTGGAGTGGAAGGAAGGCGAACCGTCGGCGCATCGCAGCGTCGACAAGTGCGATGGAACGGTCGGCGGTGTTCATCGTGCCGATGATGAAGACGTTCTCCGGGAGGTTGAAGTCCCGTGCGCCGTAGAGGAGTTCGACATTTTCCTTGCGGTATTCAAGCAAGAAGTAGAGCTCCCCGAAGACCTTGGCAAGGTTTCCACGATTGATTTCGTCGATGATCAGAACGTGTGCATCCCGGGGATGTTCACGAGCGGAATCGACGATCTTGCGCAAGGGTCCGGGCTTGAGAGCGAATCCCCCGCCTTCTTCCGGCCGGTAGCCCTCGAAGAAGTCCTCGTATGAGTACGCGGGGTGGAACTGGACGAGGCGATAGTTCTCCCCCGCGACATGCTTGGCGATCTCCTGCGCGAGGTACGTCTTCCCCGTCCCGGGCGGACCGTAGAAGACGAGCTGCGGCCGGTCATTGAGCAGGTCGATACACTCCTGCAACCATGCTTGGGGGACGTGCAGGGCCAAGGCGAGCTCAGCCGTGGCAGGTTTGAGTTCGACCTTCTCGACAGCCGGCGGAGGGACGTTCTCCGTCTCGGTCTCGAGCAAGCCTTCGAGGGTGTCGTAGAGCTGGGTCAGGTCGACGACGTCACGCTGCACCTTAAGTTTGGCGGCAAGTTCGGCGGGTAGGTCGGCGTAGTCGATGCCCTCATCGCCCGCCCACTCGACATCACGCACCAAGTTGGAGTCGCCCTCCATTGACCTCTGATAGCGAGCTTCCCCCACCAGCGTGCCCACATACAGCCGGCCTTGGTCGACTGTGGTGATCAGGTGCCCTGGCTCCATCCTGGTCAGGAAGAAGTGAAACTCGTCGAGCTTCTCCCCCTTCACTGAGTAGGAGGCGTGGGCGTAGTCCTCGTCCACAATCGGCTTGAGCTCGTCACGGGTCAGACCCGCCGAGACCTCGCGCAGATTGGATGCCGCCAAGGAGATCCAGCCCTCCTGCCGCCATAGGGGGACGAGGTCCTTGCCGTTCACGCTGCTGCCGCGCACCAACCACGCCCGGCGACCCACCGTGGGAAGCAGTCCTGCCGCGCCAAGCTGCTCGCGCAGGTCCTCCTTGCTGATCCGCTTCGTCGGATCCGCAACCCCGCGCTCACTGAACTCGACGCCCTCCGCCTCGAGGGCAAGCTGGCCATCGTTGCCATAGGTTGTTCCGCCGACCTTGATGACCCGGTGACCCGCGGTGTGTTCGACGTTGCTGACGTACCCTCCGACCTGACCGGGGATGAGTCCGGCGAGTTCCGCGATGTCGCTGAATGTGGACCACCGCCCCTCAGGGATCAGGTCGATGGCGGCACTAGCCACCACATAGCCTCGGGTCTTGTACTCCGTACGTGCCGACAGCTGATCGGCAGAGATCGGAACTCCCGAGATCCGGCGCTCCGGGTCCCACCTATCGATGATCGGCTCCTCGTAGAAGCTCGATCCGGCACCTCGCCGGTTCAGCTCGTCCCGTACCCGGAACAGTTCGTCGTCCTCGTCCACCTCGGATCCGTCGAGTAGGTCGGTGAAGGCCCCGCGGATCGCGGTCCGGTGCTGGGTGCTGACGACGGGCACAAAGTAGTCCGGAAACAGCAGCCAAGACAACGCCCGCCGCTGTGCTGGCTCCTTGGGGTCCAGGACGGAGTCGAGCACGGACCGCCATCGCCGGGGTTCGGACAGCGCTTCGCGACGCTCCTCGCGACCCATCGACGTGATGGCAACCGCCAGCCGAATCAGCAACGTCAACTGAATCGGGCGTCTCGCCTTGAAGGCCAGCCCACCCTTGACGGCACTCTTGGGCAGTGCCTCAAGGACGACCGGTGGCAGGTCGACCGGGGTCGCCATCTTGTTCAGGACCCCCTGGATGAGGGATCGCTTCGTACTGGGGGTGTAGTCGGTCAACGGTGCGAGACTGGCGAACCACAGTTCCGCGAAGAGTTGGAGCTCCCCATCGGAGGTTCCCGCGAGTTGACCCTCAAGCTTCGCCGCGAACGTGCGTCCTCCATGATCGGGCTGGTCATGGAACGCCGCCTGCAACTCAAGGGCGTTCGCCGGTGCCCAGATCGCCCGGCCAGGTGTGAACACCGAGTCACTATCGCGCATCGCGCGCACGTACTCCTGTCCCAACGCTCGCAGTTCAGGCGGAGTTGGGTCGACCCCAACTTCGGTGCCCTCGGCCATCAGATCTCCTCCCACGTCTGCGCCCAGCCTCTCAGTTGCCACGGACAACGTCAGTCAGTCACGACGAGCCCAACTCCCTGCTTCCCATCGATCGGAGCGTCGAAGGGTGACGCGTACGTTGTTCCCGACGCGATCGCCTCGGCCATCTGGTCGTACACGTCCAAGATCAGTCGCTTGGTCCGGTACTCCCCGTAGGCCGCTTCGTCCTTGCGCTTCACGATGGGGAAGGTGTCCATGATGTAGTCCACGTCGTCTCTCGCGATGCCGAAGAGGTGGAAGATTGCAGCGTCAATCTCAGCACGGATCAAATGGCGGTGGACTCCCCACCCGCCAGATCCGATCCGGGCCCCGAACTCATCGGTAAGAGGCGTCATATCGTCCGAATCCGCAAGCAAGAACACGACTCGGCGTGTCAACCATGACCCGCTGCTTCCTGTCGGTTCCCAGGGGCAGGGTTTGGAGAATGTGTCCGGGTGTGGCACTGGAAGTTGCCGGACGGTGAAGTACTTGACGTGCGTGCCACCGACCTTCTGACGGGCGGCGAAGTCAAACGCGAAAGAGTCCCAGACCGCCAGCACGGTTGGCGCTACAACTGATCGTTCTGGGAGCGCTAGAAGAGTGCCACCCTCCGGAGAGGCGCCTGCACCCACGATGCTCGCGATCATTGTTCGCTCGTCGGTGCTTCGACAGATGTCACGCCACCCCAGCAGCCAGTCTCGATCCCAGCGCCCATTGAGCCGATCCTTCACGACAGACTCGCGGACCCAGTAGCGCGGCAGGACAACGAAGTCGGGGTCCTGCTTCTCTTCGAGTGTCACGTCACGTATGGAGCCGTCTCGTTCGTAGGTAGCCCACCGATGGTCGTAGTGGTGAATCATCTTCGCTTCGTACAGCGGCAACATCAGCTCCACCTGGTCAGTCATCGTGACGTCCAATCTCGTCAATGGTGGTGTCGGGCGACCACGCCAGAAACAGGTCGCTGGAGGACCACCTGCCGGGCAGCTCCTCTGCGTCCACCTCACGCGGTTCATCAAGATCGAACCGCGAGTCAACCTGGTGCAGACCATCCGGCGAAAGGTGGCCGGTGACACGATCGAGGAGACCCTCTTGTAGGCCGATCGTCAGCCCGATGAGGTCGTTCGTGACGATCACGAACCGTCCATCTGACGTCTTGGTGCGCTGCAGCATCCAGGAGCCTGTGCCCAACGCAGCCTCCCGAATCGCCATTGCCACGGGCTCGTAGGTTTCGAGAAGGTCCGCGGAGACGACGCGATCAGTGGTCAAGGACACAGATCGAGCCTCACGCGTATGCCACGTCTGTCTGTGCACCTGCATCCTCCCCGACCTAAATCGGGTGGCGATTGCTGCGGCGCGCCGGGTCCTCGACGAAAGCGGGTGTCGAGTCAACTGCGCAACGGCCGCATCCATATCCTTCTGCTCAAACTTTTCATATCGACCCTTCACCTCAATGAAGTGAGTTTTCGGCTCGTGTGCAGCCACGAGATCTGGCCTCGTTCCACTCCAGATCGAATGCGTTGAGTCGTAGTGCAAGAGTGCGTCTGCCTCGTTGCTCCACCGACAAACGGCCAGAGCCACCGCCATCCCGATGAGATAGGAGGAAGCCGTCTTCTCACTCCCGTCCTCGAGTTCGTAAATCGCGCTACGGAAGACGCCGTTCGTGTGACGATCGCGCAAGACCTCAAGGTGGGAGAGCATGTGGAAACCTCGTCGCCAAATCTCGTACCCACCTATTCGACCATGCTTTCGCCGCTCCGCCCAATCGCGGACTCCACATAGGATGGACCCGCGGATTATTTCACCCCACTCGAGGTAGATTGCGTTAGTGGGAGCACTCACCAACTTCGCGGCTGTCCCCCAAGACGGCATGGGTTGATCATCAAACGGGATCGCGACGACCGTCCTGAAAGGGATGCGCGCGATCACATGCTCCTCCAGTAGTCGATGCGCCCGCGGGCGTCCTCTATCAATGACGCGGCCAGGGGTAGGTCCACCGACCAGTCGATGACGGACTGCTCGATGGAGAGGTCGAGTCGTCGGCGGTCCACGAGTTCGCGGGAGGTGGTGCTCATGTGTCCGCCCGCGACCAAGCGCATGACGACGTCAAGAGCAAACGGCGCAGAGACTGCTGCAGAGTAGTCATCCGGATCGATTCCCAACTCACGGAGACGAGCGATCAGGCCGGTGAGGCGCTTCTTGATCTCCCAGTCGAAGTCGTCCCTCAGGTTCGAGGACGTGTCACCGGCTGGACTCGTTTGAGCGGCTGCGGACTTGGGTCGAGGGGCAGGGTGACTTCCAGAGATGCCAGCAAGGGCATCCAGAAGTGCGTCGATGTATGCCGCAGCCTCCGCCGACAACTGAGCGCCTCTGGTCACGCCGCGCACGGCCGAGGCCACCTGGTCGGCCATCCGCGGACCGTTCGGATTCCGGCCTTCGAGAAGCGCCTGGATGGCCACACGCTGATTGGCGACGAAACCGCTCGTTCCTACTCCCAGTTCCGCAGCAATCCTCTGGTTCGTCCAACCTCGATCAAGCAGACGGTACACATCGCCGAGCCGATTCTGGTTCGCGGCGATCAGGGGCCGGAGTTCCGCTTGCACCTCGTCACTGGGTGGGTGCATGGCTCAACCCCTCCTCGACCGCTTGGCTCTTGGGGGCCAGGCGGTCGTAAGCATCAAGGACCAGTCGCTTGGTGCGGTACTCGCCGTAGGCCTTCATATCGTTGCGCTTGACGATGGGGAATGTCTCCATGATGTAGTCGGCGTCGGCGCGGGAGACGCCGAACAGGTGGAACATCAGCGCATCGAGCTCCGCGCGAAGTCGGGCATTGGTGTCAATGTCAAGCCACTGGGAGTTGAGGCGGTCGACTCGATCATCCAACATAGGCCAGGCACCTACCACCTGCCGTTTTGGCATAGGCAGTTGCTGGATGTAGTTGTAGGTGAGGTTGGTTCCTCCGAGTTTCTGCCGAAGGACGTAGTCCATCGCGATGGAAGTCATCGCAGCCTGCAGCACTCTACCCCCGTGGCTGAACATCAGGGGCATGCTATGCCCAACTGGAACGACCGGGATCAGCGTTCCGATAATCGTGCGAGCATCAGTCGCCCGCGCAATGTTCCTGAAGGCGAAGAACCCGGTTCCTTTGAATTCGTCCGGCAGGAGTCTTTTCAACTCCTTCTTGTGGACCCAATAGCGGGGCATGACGTGGAAGTCGGGGTCGCGCTTCTCCTCGGGCGTGACATCACGTGTCGAGCCGTCAGGCATGTACGTGGCCCACTTGGTGTCGTAATGGTGAATCATCTTGGCCTCGTAGAGCGGCAACATGCGCTCAAAGGTCACCCCCCCCCCGTTCGAAATTGGGCGCTCGAAGACGTTGCGGTTAAGTACCCATCCGTCGGCTTCCAGTTCGTCGCGGGTGTGGAAAAGGTGAGAGTCGTTGGACATGTGGAACATCGTCATGAACTTGATGCCCCAGGGGTTGCCGTTCTCCGGGTCATTCTCGTTGATCAGCACTGGCACCCTGCGGTAGATACCAAGCGTGATCTCGGCATCGCGGCGGGACCGGAAGACGGGACAAGTACCGGTGTTGGGGTTGAGAAGGGTGATCTCCTCTGGCGTAAGAGTAAAGCGAACATCGTCCTTCTTGAGATCCACCGGGTCGTGAGCGAAGAATGCGAAGTCGGCCGCAGGCACTCGCGAGTCGCGCCCACTAAGCGTCAGAAGGCAAAACTTGAAGGACCTGTGGACACCATCGAACAAAGGTTTGGCGTTTTCGAAATCGTACAGGCTGGCCAACGCACCCGTCTCGACGAGATCCCGGAAGAAATACTGCGTGGTGGCGTCCGTGGCGATGCCCGTGGGCACGATGATGCCCAGACGACCGCGCTCCCCGACGATCGCGCGGTTGCCCTCGCTGAACACGGCGTACGTGTTGATGTCGCCTCGCCCAGCCAGCGGGAATCGCCCGGAGTTTCTCAGTACGTGGGACTCGCCCTCTGCACGCCGTTTGGCCGCCAAGAAAGATCCGTGCAACGCCGGGTTAGTGTCGGGCAACTGCTTGATCAGTCGCTTGCGCGCCGCTGCATTGGGGGCGTTCGCGATGTCTGGGTCGCGGCTGGCGAAGAACTCCTGCTCCTGCAGCTTGACGCGTTCCCAAGGCGGGTTACCGAGGACCGCGCTGAAGCCGCCGTACCAGCCAGTAGCCGGGTTGATCGTCCCGCCGCTCTCCGGGCGCTCCGTGGGGAAGATGTGCGGGAACTCCAAGTGCCAGTGGAAGAAGCGGTATTCGCTCGCCAGCCGCTCGGTTTCGGCACGCATCCCGTCGGTGATCGCTCCTCGACGGATGTCCTCCAGTGCGCCGTTCGTCGGGCAGGTCACCGCGTCGTTCGTCTTCGGCCAGACGAAGGCCGCGCACCAGGCGTCGGCGTGAAGCTTCGCTGATCGGTAGGCGTCGGAGTCCACGTACTGCCTCAACCGCTGCTGTTGAACATGGACGTCGGCCATCGATGCTCCCATGCCAGTCAGCGCTGCGGCCGCCGGGACGAGCTCCGCGTTGCTGGTGCGCGCCTCATCGACACCGAACAGCGAACCCTGGCCGGGTGCTTCCTCCTTGTTGCGCTTGGCCAGCGCAGAGACGACCTTCTTGTCGTCTCCCTCGATCGCCTTGAACGCGTCCTGCGGGAGTCCAGCGTCCAAGAGTGCAGGAGTCGCGCCGACGAGGGAGTTGCCGACCTTGATGTGGGCGTCGAGGAACGCCAACGGGCGGCCCGGTTCCATCGCCTCAAGCCACAACGAGACCTTTGCCAGCTCGGCTGCCAATGGGTTGATGTCAACGCCGTAGATGCACGTGCCGATCACCTCGCGCAGCGCCGAACGAACCTGCTCCGGCGGCGGCTCGGGGTCGCCTGCGCGGGCCGCGGCGAGCGCTTTGGCGATACGTCGGGCCGCGCCGACAAGGAAGTGCCCGGATCCACAGGCCGGGTCGCAGACCGTGAGGCCGAGCAGTGCTGCCACCGCGTCGTCTGGGGTGGCAGCACCCTTGGCTGCGGTGGCAATGACCGGGTCGAGCGCGGTGTCGAGCAAGGTCTCGATCAACGAGGTCGGCGTGTAGTACGAGCCGGTGGTCTTGCGGCTGTTCCCTGCAGCCGAACCAAGGTGGTATCGGCGATTGGCGGCATCCCACTGCGGGACGTACTCGAGCAGTGACTCGTAGATCGAGCCCAGCTCTTCGGAATCTAAGTGCTTGTAGTCGACCAATCGAGTGTGGCCGCTGCCCTTCTCCGACACCTGGCTCAGCGCCCGCACGGCGCCCAGCAGCGCTTCGTTGGACAACTGCGCGTCGGCGAGGAAGTCCAAAGGCCCACGCTCGAAGAGGCCGCCAATCCCCGCCAGGGCCAGCTCCGGGCGTCCCCCTGACCGGCCCAAACCCGACCAGACCAGATTGAGTGCCTGCCAGCGGTCCCCGTGACGGCCGCCGCGTCGTTTGCGCGCCACGCGGCGCAACCGGTCGGTAGAGAAGTAGTCGATGTACCGCTGCCGAACCTCTGGCGGCGCCGCCGGGTCGAGCAGCACACCCCGGTCCTCGGCAACGAAGGAGAAGAGAAGCCGATAGATGACCCGCAGCAAGGCGTGGTTGTAGTCGGCCAACGAGATCTCGTCGGCCTCCACCTGCGCGCGCAATTCGGCATTGGACGGGTGGGCGAGGAACCCGCTGCCGAGGGTCTCGATCGCCTCGACCACGCCGACACGCAGTTGGTCGAGTGCGCGGGAGCCTGCCGCGACCGCTGTCTCACGCCATTGCTCCAGCCAGCAGGAGTCGGCGCCAATCTCCTCGTCACGCACCGCCAGTCGGCTGGCGTGCGCGAGGGTGAACATCACGAGGAAGTCGCTGAACAACTCCCCGTCGAAGATCGCCTCGAGGTCGAAGTCGATGTAGGCGCTGCCGACCAGACTGGTGGAGTCGCGGAGCAGGCGAAGGGTCGAGCCGTTCGACAGCACCGCCCACAGGTGGTCGTCGGAGCGGTTCAGCAACTCCTGAACCATCGACTGCGGCGCTTGGCCGGCTGCCCCGGCGACACCGCTGGTCCGACGATCCAAGTCGATACGCGAACCGAGCAGATGGATCGGGACTTGGCCCCACGCGTGTGAGACCGGGAAGTGCTTGCCATCGACGTCGAGGCCCTTGCCCGGTGGGACTCGGCCGTAGCCGAATTGGTCGAGCAGGATCAGCAGCCACCGCTCCCGTGTCAGGGTCGTCGCGCGATCCGACTCGGAGAGGTCGGCCAGCGCCGACCGGTAACCGGCCCAGACGGTGCGCAAGTAGGCCCACACCCGGTTGGCGGCCTCCCGCACGGTTTCCCCGTGCGCCAGCCCGTAGTCGGCACTCGCGCTGCCATCCAAGCCTCCCGACTTGACGTCGGCCAGGCGTCCCAGCAAGGACGAGGGCAGCAATCCACCCTCGATGCGAACACCGACATAGCTGTTGTCGCTCATCAGGCCACCACCTCGGGAAGGAACACATAGACGCCGAGTACATCGGCGGGTCGCTCGACCTTGACCTGCAGACCGCGCTTGATCTCGCCGCTGGCCTGACGCACCCGTCGATGGGACGCGGTGATCTCCTCGGCCAGAGCATCACCGACTCCATCAAGGTGACCGCTCAGCACGGGAAGCCCGTCGACCGCGCGACGCACGAAATCGGCTGCCTGCGCCTCCGGGATGTTGCCGGTGGCCCGCGCCTCGGTCAGGGCTTCGACCTCCGCGTCGTCAAGCCACCGGGCGTTGTTCGGTGATCCCTCGAACGCCAGGAGTCGCGCGTCCTCGGCCACTACTGTGCGCTCGCCAGAGCGGCTGGGAAGCGTCAGGTGGAAGCGATAGCGCACCAGGAGAAGGGTGGTTCGGGTGCTGACCGCTGACGAGCGCACAGCCGCACAGCGACGGGCTGGACGCAGTTGGTCAGGCAGGGACTGATCCAGGGCCGCCTCGACGACATAGTTGGCAATCGCCGACACCGTGTCATCGGTGCGATGCAGCACCGCTTCCCCACGCCCGACCGGGAAGTCGTCGCGTAGCGTCATGGGGTCCGGTCGCCCGGGCGGTAGCGCGTCGAGCAATCCGGTCGGCAGGGTGCCTATTGTCGCGGTCATACCGCCCTCGACGGTGCGGATCGTGGAGTTGAAGGCGCGGAGCGCGGACTCGATGAAGCTCTGAACGCCGGTGTGGGTGCCGATCCCCGACTGGATGGCGGCCACCTCGACCGCCACCTCCTCGGGGTGGATGGCGTTCTGGGCGTACTTGGTCTGCGACTGCTTCTCCCGCTCCGCCGCGCTCTCCCACTCCCGGTCCAGTTCCCTGACCTGGGTGTCGAGGCCGAGGTCGAAGCTCTCCTGGTACGCGTCCTGGCCGCGGAGCAGCAGGCCCTCCATCAAGGCCTCGACGACGGCTTGGTTGCTGTCCGGCACAGGCACGCTGACGCCGGTGGCCTTGCGGATCGCCGCGTGCTTGCGAAGCAACACGTCGAGCACCAAGCCGTCGATCTGATTGTCTGCCCCGAAGAGGGTGACGGCGCGCACCACATCGGACCGCTGGCCGAAGCGGTCGACACGCCCCTCTCGTTGTTCGTGTCGGGTCGGGTTCCACGCCAGGTCGTAGTGAAGGACCGCCTGGAACTGATCTTGGAGGTTGACCCCCTCGGACAGGCAGTCCGTCGCCACCAGCACCCGGTTACCGTCGATGGCTCCAAGCTCCCGAATACGCCTGCCGCGCTCCTCCGGCGGCAACGTGCCGGTCACGGTGGCGACGGTGGTGTTGCGCTTGAGATCCGCTGCCAAGCGCTCGCCCACGTATTCGGCGGTGTCGATGAAGCGGCAGAAGACGATGGGTTGGAAGCCGTCGGCCAAAAGCTGTTTGACCGTCTTGAGCAACATCGCGTACTTCGCATCCGCCTTGCCTTCGAGTTGTCCGGCGCGAGTGCGGAAGTCCCGCAGGAGCCGTTGCTCGCGGCTATTCGTCTCCGTGTCGTTTGCCCCCGGGGTGGCATCGGCGGCCTCGGTTGCCTCGTCGTCGGCCTGATCGAGCACGACCGCCCGGCCGATCGCGTCTGCCTCCTCCGCAGATGACACCCGAGCGGCTCGGCTGTTGAGCGTCTGGACTGCGGCGCGCGGGCTGGAGGCCAGAGTGCGGAGCAAGGCGAGCGCCGACCAGTAGGACACGCGCTTCTCCACCGCCGTGCCTTCGGTGCGGACGGACCCCCTGGCATACGCGAGGACGTCCTCGAAGAGCGACTTGTACTCCGGGGACAGCGAATAGGAGACCTCCTTGGTCTCCCGGTCCTTGGGGAACGGCGTGTTCTCGTCGAGGTAGTGGCGGATGTCGGCTCGACGTCGCTGCACGAAGTGGCGGGCCAGCGATTCACGCCCCTGCTGCCGCTCCAAGTCGACCGTGGCGAGGTCGTCGCGCAACAGGCCGATGAGATTGCGGAAGGCTTCCTCCTTGCCGCTGTGGGGCGTGGCCGACACCAGCACAAGGTGGCGCTCGGGGTCGTCGGCCAAAGCCCGGACCAACTCGTAGCGCTGAGTACGGGCCTTGCCGCCCAGTCCCCCGTCGGCGACCGCGGTGTGGACCTCGTCGACGATGATCAGGTCGGGAGCGGTCCGCAGGAACTCGTGTCGGCGGCGGTCTGCCTTGATGAAGTCGGTCGAGACCACCGTCACCGGATAGCGCTCGAAGATCGTCTCCGAGCCGACGAGCCCTCGTTGGAGACGTTTGACGGTGCTGGGCAAAACCAACTCGGCCTCGAGACCGAACTTCTCGCGCAGCTCCCGTTGCCACTGCTCGGCGAGGGCCGGGCTGCACAGCACCGACGTTGCACGTGCGTCGCCGATGGCCAGGAGTTCGGCGGCGATGAGGCCTGCCTCGATCGTCTTGCCGATGCCGACGTCGTCGGCGATCAGCAGACGTACGGTGTCTTGCCGCAGGGCCATCAGCAGCGGCACCAGCTGATAGGAGCGGGGTTCGACGGCCAGGCCGGCGAGGCTGCGAAATGGGCCGGTGCTGGAGCGGAAGCCGATCTGCAGGGCGCTGCGCAGGAGCGCCGCGCTGGTTTGGTCACCGAGATCGTCTGGACTCGGCGGTGGGAACGACGCGGGGCTGACCTGCTCGATCGCCGGCAACACCGCAGCGATGTCGTCGTCGGTGCCGCCGAGGGGGCGGAGCACCAACAGATCGTCGGCGCTCTCGGGCAGCACCACCCACTCGCGGCCGCGTGCGGCTACGAGGCTCCCGGGTTGGAATCCCATTTCAGTTCCTTCCTTGGCCAAACACGTCGGGTCGGGCGGCGACCGTGGTCGGCCATTGGTCGGGTGTGCCCAGTCGGAGGACGCCCCAGCCCAGATCCAGGAGTGCGTCCTCCGCTTCGGAGCTCCGTTCTGGCGTGATGTCGTCCTCCCCGACGAAGATGGCGACCGGACTCCGGCCCTCGAAGACGTAGTCCGGGCGGGCGCTTCCGATCAAGGTGGTGTTGGGCTGCGGTAGTTCGTACCCGTGCTCGCGCAGGAAGCGGACCAACTGTCCTTCGACATCGCCCTCGGTGCTCGTCCGATCCGGGCTCCCGGCCTCGGGGGTCGAATCGAGGGTTGTCCCTACTGCGTGGTCGACCACACTCGCGTTCGCCATGCTCAGCAGCAGGTCGCGGACGGCGTGCCGGTCGATGAGTTCGTGCTCGAGCTGGTTTGAGTACGACAGCAGGCAGTCGTAGCACGCTTTGGTGCATTGGTCCGTTGCACCCGGAGCGCGCTCGAGGTCAGCGCCGGTGTCGGGGTAGAAGTGGGCGACCTCGAGTGCCTGCCGAGCGGCGCGACCCAGCGCGTCCGGCTCGGTGACCAGCCGCCGCAGGACACCCGCTCCCCCTTCGGCCGACTCCGTGAGCAGCATGCGAGCGCGCCCGAGGTCGTCCGGCAACGGTTCGCCCGACAGTTCCGAGTCCTCCAGCTGGAAAGCCGCCTCGATACCGCGTTCAAGGGCGATCCGAAGGCTCACCGCGACCTCCTCGCTCACCTGCTCAGCCAGCCGGAGAACGAGGATGTTTCGGGTGTCCTCGACGTAGGGGATGACCTTCTGCTTGCTCTTGACCTGTGCCGCGTCGGGAAGGTCCTCGTCGCCCGCGACCGCTGCCATCTTCTCGCTCAGCCACTGCCCGCTCACCGTATCGAGCCAATAGCCTCGATCGGTGGGGTCCTTGCGCCGCCTCAACCCGAGATTGGTGACACGGACGGTAGCGGTGTCCCCATACGAGACCTCCCCGATCTGACCGGTCGTGCCGAGGATCTCGGCATCGGTTCGCGCCACGTTCTTGCCGTGGACGGCAAACCGGTAGGAGGTCTCGAGCTCATAGCCAGCCCGGCGGCGCTCCTCCTCATCGCTGGAGATCCGCTCCCGGCGGCGGGTGAACACCGTGCGCATCTGCATCAGCCCCTGGGCGGCCGCACCGAGCTCCGTGCCACAGTTTTCGCAGACGTCGAGCCCTGGCTGGCGACGGTGGTGATAGCCGCAGGCCTCGCAACGACGGGCCTCCTCGACATCGACGCTGCCCACCCCCTGACCCTGCACCATCGGGATCTGTACGCGGGTCACCTCGTAACGGGCCCCCTCGTGGTAGATCAGGGCTCGCGGCCCGAACTCGCTGATCGCCAGGAACCGGGGCCGCTGGAGGAAGTCGCCGCCATCGCGGTTGACCGTGCTCTGCCGAACCGCCGGGATGTACGCAGCCAGGGGGAGGCGAGGGAACGAGTAGCCCGGCAGGAAGCCCTCGGAGGCGAGATAGCGGTAGGTGTAGAAGTCGGAGTGAGAGCGACCGTCGTCCTCGTTCTTGAGCAACCGCAGTTGATTCTCCGCCTCACGCCGTCGGGACTCGGCCGCCTTGCGCTCGAAGGCGGTCAGGTTGGCCATAAGGACCAGTCGGTTCTGCTCTGCCTGGTCGGCCAGGGCCGCACGGTAGAGGCTGCGCCACCGATCACAGGCCCGATCGAACTCGCGGAGTGCCTCACGCATGACGTCAGCGACCCAGGTTGGTGACCACCAGGACGCCCCCTCCAGCTGCGCCACCAACTGCTCGGCGACGGCGGTCGCGCGCATGACGGCATCCGTATCGCTGAGTTGGGCAGCCTTGTCGGGCTTGATCACCAAGGTCGGGTTGTCGCCCTCGGCGTCCAGAAGTTGTGGCAGGCGGCCACCGAGGTCGGCGTGGGTCTCGGCGAGCCAGATCCCGTGCAGGTGAGATCGCAACAGTGCCTGATTGGTGAGGTCGAGGCGCGGCGCGACCACCGAACCGGCGACCATCTGCTGAGATCGGCGGAAGTAGTACTGGTCGTGCGAGTTGCCCGTGGCGCAGTAGGTGACAACCAGAGCCGGTTGGCCGGACCGGCCTGCTCGTCCACTGCGTTGCGCGTAGTTCGCCGGGGTCGGAGGCACGTTGCGTAGCCCGACGGCGTTCAGGCTCGCAATGTCGACACCGAGTTCCATGGTCGGGGAACAGAACAGCAGAGGCAGCGCGCCGTCGCGGAACTGTTGCTCCCGGTTCTCCCGATCGTGGCTGCTCACCTGGGCGGTGTGCTCGCTCGCTCGGAGGCCGGTGAGATCGTCGGAGTCCTGTCTGTAGAGGTCTCGGAAGAACACGTTGACTCGCCCGCCCTGCTCCGCGTCAACGGTCATCCGCAACGGGTCGGCAGCGGCGTGCTGGCCCTCGCCGGCCACCCAGAGAAGGCTGCTCGACTTGAGTCGATAGCCCGGTCCGCCCTGTTCGCCGGGCACGACCACCTCGAGCAGGCCCACTCTCGCGAGGATTCGCAGGATGTCGGAGATGATGCGCTGGGCGTCGTCGGTGCCGAGCCGCTCCAGGTGGTCGGGGAACCGCTGGGGCTTGCGCAAGTAGCTGCCCAAGGCCGAGCGGCCCGAGAGGAAGAGCTTGTCGATGCTCCGCTCGCGTCCGCTGCCGGAGCGGGCGAATGCCGTGCCAATGCTCGGCAGAACCTCACGCGTTGACACCGTCCAGAGACCCTGCAGGTGCTGATGGGACTGGCGCTTGAGGCGCTCGAACCCTTCCTCGGTCAGGCAGGCGGCGTCGATGACCAAAGCGCGCCTCAGCTCGTCCAGCACGATGCGACAGAGTTCCTGTCGCAATCCGGCCGTGGCGTGCTTCAACGGCTCGTAGGCCGAGGTCCACGTGTCCTCGTCTTCACAGATCTCGGCGAGATCCTTGTACTCGATGCGCAGGAGGCCGGTTTGTTCCAGGTTGGGCAGCGTGATCCGTCGGCCCGGCTGGATGTCCGAGTAGAGCCGGAACTCGACCAGGTCGCGGAAGGCCGCCTCCGCCTCTCGCCGCGCCGAGAACTTCGCGTCCGGCGAGGCGGCGTACTCCTCGAATGGTGTTCCCAGTGCCTTGACCACACTTCTGGCCAAGTCGAGATGGTCGATGCCGTTGTTGTCCCGAGCGGCGCGATACAGCGCGCCGCGCATCTGAATGACCTGGACGAAGTCATTGAAATGACCTGCCTGGAGGCTGGCATCCTGCCGGTTGTCGACGAAGGTGAGGAGCTTGCGGGCATCCTGCGGAAGGTCATCGACCTTCCGCAGGGAGCGGACCACACTCTGGCTGATGATGCTGACCGCCGAGCTACGACCCTCCCGGTCGAGAGTCGCCAGCCGCGAATAGTCGTTGCCCCTGGCGGACTCGTAACTCACGCGACAGCTCAGGCAGAACATCAACGGCGACGGAACGAAGGCCACCGAAGTACCGCGCTCCCCCATGGCCGTCTGATTTCCACTCGGGTCGACATTCACCCGCTCAGGCAGATACTTCTGCCGGTTGACGACGACCTCCGTGCCGTCGACCCATGAGTCGGGCAAACGATCCTCCGTCACCGGTTGTTCGGGCCACGGGTTGTCGGTGGAGATGAAGAGATAGCCGTCATCTTGTTCTCCGCCGCTGGCATCCCGATCACGGCGCGGGCGGAAGGTGATCTGCCCGTGCCGTTCGGTCCTGGCCACCGCCAGGTATTCCTGGCCGCATTCGCGGCAGAAGGACAACGGGTACAACAGCTTGCTGGGCTGTCCGGGGGCGGCGACCTGATAACTGGACGTGACCACCCGTGTGGCTTCGGGTTCGAGAGTCACATAGACCGAGTCACCCTTGGAGAGGAACTGGTGGAGTCGGAAGGCGAACAGCGGACGTTTCGTGTCGGGGTCGGTGACCTTGGACCCCGCGAGCAGGGTGGCGCGGATCGCCTCCTCGCAGCTCTGGGTGGTCAGCCCCGTCAGCTCGGAAAGACGGGGAGCCGCGTCCTCGCGGACCTTGCGAGGGCGCTGTCTGATGATCACACCCGTGCCGGCCTCCTCGTCGAGGCCGAAGGTGCTCTCGATCCAACTGGCCAGCGGCCACTGGCGCAGTTGGTCGAAAGTGGTGGGCACGGTCTGGCGGACGCACTCGGCTAGGCCGTCGGTGCGCTCAAGCGGGACCGTCGCGCGCGCCAACGTCTCGCCGATCACCCGTCCGGGAGTGACCTCGGCACCGAAGATGCGGGTTGCCACCTCGGCGACCTTGGCCCGCTGATCGGCGATGGTGCCTCCGGTCGCCATGGTGGCTGATGTGCCGACACACTGGAGGTTGGGGGCCTCGCAGGCCTCGCGCACTCGCCGGACGAGCATCGCCACGTCGGCGCCCTGTCGACCGCGGTAGGTGTGGAGTTCGTCGAGAACCAAGAACTCCAGGCCCTTGGCGGCGGCGACGAGTCGACGGCGTTCCTCGGGGCGGGTGAGGATGAGCTCGAGCATCACGTAGTTTGTGAGAAGGATGTCGGGCGGGTTGTCGAGGATGCGCTGGCGTTCCTCGCCCCGCTCCTGGCCGGTGTACCGCGCGAAGGTGACCGGTTCGCGGCCCGGGCCGTAACCGAAACGAAGGAACTTCTCCAGTTCCAGTTGCTGGGAGTTGGCCAGCGCGTTCATGGGGTAGACCACGATCGCTTTGACCCCGGGGCGTCGAGGCTGACTCAGGACGCTGTCCACGATCGGCACGATGTAGGCCAGCGACTTGCCCGACCCTGTGCCGGTGGTCAACACGTAGCTGCGACCGGAGCGGGCCGCCTCGATGGCGTCGCGCTGGTGGCGGTGGAAGGTCAGCTCGTGGGATCCGGCATCGTCGATCGCACTCTTGACGCGGAAGATTCGGCGGCACTCGTCATGGAGCAGGCCTTCGCGCACAAGGTCACTGACGCTGCCCCCGGACTCGAATGCAGGGTTGAGGGACAGCCAGGGCGCGGGCCACTGCTCGCCCCGCTCAAGCTGGTCTGCTACGTGCTCTTTGATGCGTGCGTCGTCGATGTCAACGAAGGCGGTGGTGAAGGAGCGGTAGTCGTCGATGAGCTGCTGCTGCGCGTCGAAGACGTCCATGCCGCCTGCATCGTTGCTGACCACGTCGCAGCTCCCATCGTCACCTGGGCTGCACTGTACCTATCCGAGGCTAGGCGCTGGCGAGCAGGTTCGCAGCCGTCACCAAGGACCTTGCACAAGGCCTGGCCGTGCAGTGACACAAGGGAGATGGCGCCCCTGCCATGCTGTAATTGCTTAGCCTCACTGAGGTTCCAGAATCTCGGATATCGAACCGATAGGGAGCCCAAATTGCGTCGCTCCCTCTCTGAGTTCTGGATAGGCGGAGTAGAGGAGGGCCAATGCCTCCCGCCAAACTTCCGTGTTGCCCCGCGCGTGTAGCTTGCCCGGGAAGCGCGGACTTATCTCATGTCTCCCAAGCCCAGAGCCTCCGCCCAGCGGCTCACCACTCGCGAAGGCGGTGCGACCCCCAGCGCCACGCGAGGATCTGTGCTGAGGTCACCGAAAGCGACGAGACACAGCGCGGCAAAGGAGGTGCCCTCACGGTGCTCGTTGAGGATGTGCGCCAATCGCCGGCTCCATGCTTGGGCGTCTGTACGCGTGGTGGCCGGCATGAGGTCGCCCACGTCTATGACCAGGACCGTCGGCATTGCTTCGCCCTGCCGGCGCTTCCGCTTATCTGTCAGCACCCTGGCGACGAGGTCCTCGACATCAAGACGGGCGACGCTGGACCTGCCGACAGGTGGCGCGAACAGTCTCGGCACGACCGAGCCGGCCTGCCGGAAAGTGACCGTTACGGTGGTGGCCCGCGCGTTTCCGCGGGCCGGTCTCAACACAGCGAAGACGGGGCGGCACTCCTGTTGCAGGCTGAGCCGGACCTCCTCCCTGAGTGCCTCTAGAACGGATGCCCTCACCGCCAAAGGCCGGCTGTCAAGGTGAACTGTTGCGCGGACGCTGGGTGCATAGCGACGTAGCTCGTCGAAGACAAGCCGCACGACCTGCCAACCGACCTCGGGACGAGCAAGGCGTGTGACCTCGACCCCGAGGCCAAGGTCCGGCAGCACGAGATCGGCCGCTGGCGATCCATCTGTCGCACCAAACTCTGGGCGCAGCCCGTGGCGATGCAGCCAGAGGAGTGTGCGCAGTTCGCTCTCGAGGTCAAGCCTGCGCGCTGGAACGTTCGCGGCTCGGAAGTCCCGACGCTTGCCGGCAAGCCGCGGTGTTCCAGTGGCATCGACCGCATCCAGAAGCGACGCCCAGTATGTCCCGAAAGCCGGGCTCCCCTCGAGATGACGATCTGGGCTCATCCACCCTTCGTGGGGAGTCAACGTTGAAGCCCAATCAGGAGGGAGGCCGAGGAAATTTCCTCGCCACGGCCCGAGTCGCAGTCAGCCGATGCCCTGATTAGGTCGTCCAGCCACTGGTCGCGGCAACCGGAGCCCACCGTCCCAGCCCCACCCTTCAGTTGAGGCACGAACCTGACTTCACCGGACTCCCTGGTCGTCGACGAACTGGAGCCGTTACGGCCATCGCCCGAAGAGTCGAGCAGGTCGACGACGGTCCCGCGGGGGAAGGCGGTGCGCTTCATGCCGTTGAACGTAGCGGGGAGCCCTGACAATGAAAGGTGGCCCGAACAATCAGGTCCGTGCGGGCCCTGTGAGAACAGCCGGTGACATGCGTTTATGCATGTCACGGGCCGTTTCTCGCGGGCTCCCCCGGTTGGACTCGAACCAACAACCTGCCGGTTAACAGCCGGCTGCTCTGCCAATTGAGCTACAGGGGATCGCTTTGTGAGCGCTGAGAAACCATAGCAAAACCGCCCACCACCGACCTAATCGGCAGGTCAGTCCAGCCCGATCTCCTCGCGCAGACGCCGCAGCGTGGCCTCGCACTCCGCACGCACCCCCGGCTGATCGAAGCTCACGCCCTTGCCGACGATGACCTGTTCGCTGAGCTCCCCCGTGGCCAGGTTCTTGCGGATCGCCGCCCGCGCCCGCCGGCCGCCCCCGAAGTCGACGAACTCCTCGGACACGACCGACGCCTGCACCCGCTCCCGGAACGCCCCGTGGAAGTCCCGGTCACCGGCCAGGGCGAAGCGCGTCTCCGGCTCGTCGACCCACGTCACCCGCAGCGTCTCGGTGTCCTGGTCCCACGCTCCTCCGTCAACCTCGTGCCACGGCCGCGCCAACGTGACCACGTTCTCGCCCGAGACCACGACGAACCGGAAGGTCGTGATGACGACATGCGCGCCGTCCGCGGTCGCGGCGGCCCCGAGGATCCGCTCACCGCGCCCGAGCCCGACCGCCTTCGCGGTCTCCTTCGCGAGGCTGGTCCGTGGGCCGAAGGGCAGTCGCATCAGGTGTTCCCCTGTCTGAGAGCGGCGAGCTGGCGTTGCAGCCCGAGCAGGTGCGTGGAGGTGTCCCGGGTGGCCGCCGGGTCGGCGTTGGGGTCGGAGGCCATGCGTCGCATCTCCGACATGGCCTCGGCGATGCGTCGGGTCAGCCCCACCTCGGTGACGCGGTCGATGAGCGAGTCGACGTACGACTGCGGCGGCAGACCCGTGGTCTTGTCGAAGACCGTCGGGAGCGTCGAGACTCCGATCTCGTTGATGAGCGGGTGCACGGCGCTCGGCGCGGCCTCGATGACGCGCGAGGTCCACCCGATCTGCGTGTCCTCCGGCGTGGGTGCCCCGACCGTGCGGATCGCCTCGAACAGCGACCGATGCGCCGCCGCGTGGAACGCCACGGGATCGATCCCATCGAGCGCCCCCTTGCTCACTAGATGGGGGTACTGCAGCAGCACCTGCAGCAACTGCCGCTCGGCCTGCACCACCGGATCGCGGAGGTCGGGCCGGGGTAGATCACTCACCTCGTGGGTCGGCTCGGGCCGGCCATTGGCGGAGCGTCGTTCCTCGGGTGTGGTGGACGGGTTCATCGCCATCCGCTGGGCCCGCCCGACCTCGTGCTGCAATTGGCCGGGGTCGACGCCGATCCAGCCGGCGACCTCGCGGATGTACTCGGGCCGCAGCGCCGAATCACGGATGTTGTGGATGATCGGCGCGGCCGCGCGCATCGCCCCGACACGTCCCTCGGCGGTGGACAGGTCGAAGTTCTTCAGCACGGTGCGCACGGCGAACTCGAACATCGGTACCGCATCGTCGATGAGCGCGCGCACCGCGGCGTCGCCCTGGCGCAGGCGCAGGTCGCAGGGGTCCATGCCGTCGGCGGCCACCGCGACGTAGGACTGGCTGGCCCAGCGCTGGTCCTCCGCATAGGCCTTCATCGCGGCCTTCTGCCCGGCGGCGTCACCGTCGAACGTGAAGACGGCGCGCGCCGGGGCCCCGCCCGACTCGTCGCGCATGATGCGCCGCAGCACCTTGATGTGCTCGACGCCGAAGGCCGTTCCGCAGGTGGCGATCGCGTGCGGCACCCCCGCCAGGTGGGCGGCCATGACGTCGGTGTACCCCTCGACGACGACGGCCTTGCGGTCGGTGCTGATGGCCTTCTTCGCCAGGTCCAGCCCGTAGAGCACGTGCGTCTTCTTGTACACCGGCGTCTCGGAGGTGTTGAGGTACTTCGCCGCGATCCGGTCGTCGTCGAACAGTCGCCGCGCACCGAACCCGATGGGGTCGCCGGTGATCTCGCGGATCGGCCACACCAGCCGCCCCCGGAATCGGTCGTACAGGCCACGCGACCCGCGACCGCTGATCCCCGCGGTGGTGAGTTCGTCGTCGGTGAACCCCTTGGTCAGCAGGTGCCGCGTCAGGTCCTCTCCCCCGCGTGGGGCGAAACCGACGCCGAACATCTCCGCAGCCGCGCGATCGAATCCGCGAGAGCGCAGGAAATCCCTGGCCGCACGCGCATCCGGTCGTGACACCAACGCGTCGGCGTAGTACTCCGTGGCCACGCGGTGGGCCTCGATGATGCGGGTGCGACGGCCGAGCCCGCCCTCCTCGCGGCGCGGTCCCGGACCGTCCTCGTAGCGCAGCTCCATGCCGACGCGCGCGGCGAGGCGTTCGACCGACTCGGCAAAGGTCAGGTGGTCGATCTTCATGACGAACGAGATGACGTCGCCGCCCTCGCCGCAGCCGAAACAGTGGAACGCGCCGACGGTCTCGCGGACCGTGAACGACGGGGTCTTCTCGTCGTGGAACGGGCACAGGCCCTTCTGCGACCCGGGGCCGGCCGGGCGGAGCGTGACGTGCTCGCGGACGATGTCCGAGATCGACGTGCGTTCCTTGACCGCCTCGACGTCCTCGGCGCGGATCCGTCCCGCCACGTGCCACCTCCTGCCTCGCGTGCAGCCACCGTGGTGGCGAGTCTACGTGGGTCGCCCCGCTTCCCCGGTCGGGCTACGACCAGCGCGCGTGCAACTCCAACGCCCGCACGTCGGTGAGCTGGGCCACCTGATCGATGATGACCCGCCGCGCGGCCGCGTCGCTGTCGGCACTGCGGTGGTCGGGCAGGAGATCCGCGTCGAGACGAGACTCCGGATCGTCCGTGATCATCGCGACGAGATCGTGGATGACCTGCCGTTGGTCGCGATACAACTGGTCACGTTCGCGGCTGCGCATGACGAAGTGCGCGGCCGTCGCCTTGAGCACCGCCACCTCCGCGCGGACCTGGTCGGGCACGATGAGATCGGCGTCGTAACGGGTCAGGTCGCCCGGTCCGTGCTCCGCCCGCATCGCCACCTCGACCGCCAGGCAGAAGCGGCCGATCAACCGACTCGTCATGTCCTTGATCGCCGCCAACCCGGCCCGCGAGCCGTCGAACGCGGCCGGGACGGCGCCGCTGTGCATGAGCGACTCCAAGCCGCTGCCCAACGCGTCGCGGTCCAGGCCCGAGGAGTACGCGAGGATCGCCTCGGCCAGCACGTCCTCGGCCACCCCCGGGTCACGCAGCGCCCGCACGTCGACGCGTCCCGAGACCACGGCGTCCTCGACGTCGTGCACCGAGTACGCGACGTCGTCGGACCAGTCCATGACCTGCGCCTCGAGGCACTTCACACCCGGAGGCGCCCCCTCGCGCATCCAGTCGAAGACCGGCAGGTCATCGTTATACGCGCCGAATTTCGGTGAGCCAGACGGAGCGTCGTCGCGTCGCCACGGGTACTTCGTCGCCGCGTCGAGGCTGGCGCGGGTCAGGTTGAGGCCGGCCGGCCGCCCGTCGGGGTGTGCTCGCTTGGCCTCGAGTCGGGTGAGGATGCGCAGCGTCTGGGCGTTCCCCTCGAACCCGCCGATGTCCGCGGCGATCTCCCGCAGCGCGCGTTCGCCGTTGTGGCCGAAGGGCGGGTGACCGAGGTCGTGGGCGAGGCACGCGGTGTCGACGACATCGGCGTCGCAGCCCAACGCCGCTCCGAACTCGCGGCCAATCTGGGCGACCTCGAGCGAGTGCGTCAGACGGTTGCGGACGAAGTCGTCGATGCCCGGCTGCAGCACCTGCGTCTTGGCCGAGAGCCGGCGCAGGGCCGACGAGTGGATCAGCCGGCCGCGGTCGCGGGCGAAGTCGTCGCGGTCGGTGCGCTTCTGTTCGGGATCCTCGGCGACCCACCGCTGGCGGTCATGGGGGCTGTAGGTCACGGAGTCGAGAGTAGGCCAGCGCGCCGAGGTCGGCGCAGCCGTCCGGCGTCGGGTTCAGCCGCCCGAGACCGACAGTTCGGCCTCGGCGACCTGACGGCGCTGGGTCTCGCTGAGCTCCGGCGAGTCGAGCCAGCCGTCCGGGAGGGCGACGACGCGCGGCGATCCGGCCCGGCCGCGCGGACCCTCGGCGGCCTCGCCCGGCCACGGCGCGGTCAAGTCGAGGGTGGCGATGAGCCCGTCGAGATCGGTCAGGGAGTTGACCAGCGCGAGCTGGTTGCGCACCGACGAGCCGGCCCGGAACCCCTTGAGGTACCAGGCGATGTGCTTGCGGATGTCGCGGCAGGCCCGCAACTCGTCTCCGTCGTAGAAGTCGGTGAGGTACTCGGCGTGCCGGCGCAGGGTTACCGTGACCTCGCCGAGGGTGGGCTGCACGCGCGCGTTGCTGCCGGCGAACGCGGCCGCGAGGTCGGTGAACAGCCATGGCCGGCCCAGGCAACCGCGGCCGACGACCACGCCATCGGCGCCGGTCTGCGCGACCATCGCGATCGC
The DNA here is from genome assembly GCF_001552435.1 of Kribbia dieselivorans NBRC 106261. GTDB lineage: Bacteria > Actinomycetota > Actinomycetes > Actinomycetales > Dermatophilaceae > Kribbia > Kribbia dieselivorans. The sequence goes on along the minus strand of NZ_BCRE01000007.1, from coordinate 11,477 downwards.
GTCCTCCGCCGACCAGATGTCACCGTTGCCGAGCACCGGAATGGAGGTCACCGTCTCCTTCAGGCGGGTGATCGCCTCCCATCTCGCCTGGCCGGAGTACGCCTGCGCTGCCGTGCGTGCGTGGAGGGCGACGGCCGCGGCCCCCTCCGCTTCGGCGATCCGGCCTGCGTCGAGGTAGGTGAGGTGATCGTCGTCGATACCGATGCGCATCTTGACGGTCACCGGCACGTCGCGCTTGGCGCCCTCGGTCACCGCGGCGCGCACGATCGCGCGGAACAGGTCACGCTTCCACGGCAGCGCCGAGCCGCCGCCCTTGCGTGTCACCTTCGGGACGGGGCAGCCGAAGTTCATGTCGATGTGGTCCGCGCGGTCCTCCTGGACGAGGATCCGGGCCGCGGCGGCCGTGGTCGCCGGGTCGACGCTGTAGAGCTGCACGGAGCGCGGTTGCTCGTCGGGGTCGTGTTCGATCAGGCGCATCGTCTCGGGGGTGCGTTCGACGAGAGCGCGCGAGGTGATCATCTCGGAGACGTACAGGCTCTTGGCGCCGCTGGCTCCCCCGGCGGCGAGGCCCTCGGTGCCGTATTCGCGGCACAGGCGGCGGAAGGCCCGGTTGGTGATGCCGGCCATCGGGGCCAGGACGACAGGCGACTCGATGGTCAGCGGGCCGATCTGCAGCGGGGGCAGGACGGGGGCCGCGGCCGCGGTGGGGGCGGCTGCGGTCGGGGTCGTGTTCGGAGCGGGGAGCGTGGCGGTGACGTGCATGACCTGCCCATTCTCCCACCTCAGCGAGGGTGCCCCGAATGCTGCGCGTTGTCCACAGCCAAACGCCGGTTCAGCGCATTGGTTGGGGCCGCGACGTAGACTCTCTACATGGCACTGAGCGCGTCAGAGTACTTCGAGGCTGGGATGTCCCTGCCCCCTGAACTGCGCAAGGACGTCGCGCTTTGACTCCTTGAGTCGGTGGAGTCGGAGACCACGCTCGACCCCGCTGCCGAGGAATGGCTGAGGACGGTGGCGGCAGATGCGTACGACGCACTGAAGGCTGACCCCTCGCGAGCTATCCCCGCAGACGAGGTCCGAGCACACTTCCAAGCCAAGTGGGCTGCTCGCTCGTGACGGGCAGGGTGCGCTACACCCCTGAAGCACGATCCGTAAGCGAACCTTGATCGTGTATGAGACCGACCACGGTTCCGGTTCAGATGTCGTCAACATCGTCGGCGTGTTCCACGGAGGACAGGACTGGGAGTCTGCCGTGTCCTCGGGAACACTCGGCCCCATGGACTGACCCAGCGAGCGCCCTCTCGGGGAGACTGGAGGCATGAGCGCCCTGATCTCCACCGCTGATCTCGACCGTCTCTTGACCACGTCGCCGCGGACCACCGTCATCATTGACGCCCGCTGGGTCATGGGCGGAGCGTCGCAGCGCCCGGCGTACCTGGCCGCGCACCTTCCGGGGGCGCACCACGTCGACGTCGAGGCCGAACTGTCTGGCGTCGCCGGGCCGCACGGGCGTCACCCGCTGCCGACGCCGGTGTCGGTGCAAGCCGTGGTCAACCGCTGTGGGATCAACCCAGACAGCACGGTGATCGTGTACGACGACCAGAACTCGCTACCCGCGGCCCGGGTGTGGTGGACGCTGCGCTACTTCGGCGTCGCCGACGTGCGCGTCCTCGACGGTGGCTGGGCGGCGTGGACGCGCGCGGATCTGCCCACCGAGAGCGGCATCCCAGCGCCCGGGCGCGGCACGCTGGCCGTCTCCCCCGGACACCTGCCGATCCTCGACGCAGCCGGAGCCGCCAAGACCGCGATGGAGGGCGTTCTGCTCGACGCGCGCACCCTCGAGCGGTTCCGCGGCGAGCACGAGCCGATCGACAAGGTGGCCGGTCACATTCCCGGAGCGGTGAACACGCCCATGGCCGACACCCTCGACTCCCAGGGTCGGTTGCGGCCGGCGAGTGAGCTGCGCTCCTACTTCGCGGAGCACGGTGGCGGCCCGGCCAAGCCCATCGGCACAACGTGCGGTTCGGACATCACCGCCGCGCACACGGCCCTGGCCCTGACCGAGGCCGGCTTCGACGCGGCCGTGTACATCGGCTCGTGGAGCGATTGGATCACCGACCCGACCAGGCCCGTCGCCACCGGCGCCTGAACTCAGCCGAGCACGACAACCAGGTCCGGCTGCGGACGCCCGACGGCCCGCGCCTCGCGGCCCCACTCGGCCAGGCAAGCCACGAGGTCACCGGCCACCTGCGTGACCTCGGCCTGCGCAGGCTCGTCACGAAGATCCGCTTCGAGCACCGCCTCGTAGAACGGTAGGGCCTCGAGCGCCTGGGCATACTCCACCCGCCCCACCTGCGGGAGCGCCGTGACCTCCAGACCGAGTCGCGGCGTACGGCTCAACCACGCCTGGGGCAGGTGATCCCCCGGCACTCCCAGGCGAGTCAGCGCCTCCGCCACGCCTTCGGCCGCATCCCACGGCATCATCTCGATCGCCCAGGCCCACGCCCGGCAGACGCGGTCCAGCGCGTACCAGTACATCCGGCCGCCACCGGGCACCCACGGCCCACCCGCCAGGACGGTACGCAAAGCCTCATCGGCACTGACCACCTGCTGGCCGAACGGCACCGTCTCCGGCTCCCACGCCGCCCGCTCATCGATGACCGCCGCCAGGCCTTCGTACTCCTCGGCCGGGCGCCCCAGCACCGCCCGAACCTCGTCCAGACTGACCGAGATCAGGGTCAGCGTCGTTGCACGCATGCCTGCAGCCCCACGTCCGAAGGCGTCAGCAGCCGATGAGCCGCGCGGCCAACCAGCCCTCGACCTTGTCCAGGCCGACCCGCTCCTGCGCCATGGTGTCGCGCTCGCGGATCGTCACGGCCTGGTCCTCGAGCGTGTCGAAGTCCACGGTGATGCAGAACGGAGTACCGATCTCGTCCTGACGGCGGTACCGCTTGCCGATCGCGCCGGCGTCGTCGAAGTCGATGTTCCAGTTCTTGCGCAGCGCGGCGGCCAGATCGCGCGCCTTCGGCGACAGGTCGGCGTTGCGCGACAGCGGCAGCACCGCCGCCTTGACCGGCGACAGACGCGGGTCGAGGCGCAGCACGACGCGCTTGTCGACGCCGCCCTTGGTGTTCGGCGCCTCGTCCTCGGCGTACGCGTCGACGAGGAACGTCATCATCGACCGCCCCAGACCGGCCGCTGGCTCGATGACGTAGGGCGTGTACTTCTCTCCGCTCGTCTGGTCGAAATACACCATGTCGGTGCCGGAGTGCTTGCTGTGGGTGCCCAGGTCGAAGTCGGTGCGGTTGGCGATGCCCTCGAGCTCACCCCACTCGCTGCCGGTGAAGTTGAAGCGGTACTCGATGTCGACGGTGCGCTTGGAGTAGTGCGACAGCTTGTCCTGCGGATGCTCGAAGTGGCGCAGGTTGTCGGCGTTGATCCCGAGGTCGGTGTACCAGCGGGTGCGCTCGTCGATCCAGTACTGGTGCCACTCCTCGTCCTCACCGGGCTTGACGAAGAACTCCATCTCCATCTGCTCGAACTCGCGGGTGCGGAAGATGAAGTTGCCCGGCGTGATCTCGTTGCGGAACGACTTGCCGGTCTGCGCGATGCCGAATGGCGGCTTCTTGCGCGAGGACTGCAGCACGTTGAGGAAGTTGATGAAGATGCCCTGGGCGGTCTCCGGGCGCAGGTAGTGCAGGCCGGTCTCGTCCTCGATGACGCCGAGGTACGTCTTGAGCATCATGTTGAACTCGCGCGGGGCGGTCCACTGGCCGACGGTGCCACAGTCGGGGCAGACGATCTCGCTCATCGGCACGTCGTCGGGGTTGATCTCCTTGCCCTTCTTGGCTGCCTTGGCCGCGAAGTCCTCCTGCAGGTGGTCCTGGCGGCGGCGCTTGTGGCAGTTGAGGCACTCGACGAGCGGGTCGGTGAACGTGCCGACGTGACCGGAGGCGACCCACGTCTCGCGCGGCAGGATGATCGAGGAGTCCAGCCCGACGACGTCCTCACGCGCGTGCACCATGGACTTCCACCACTGGCGGCGCACGTTCTCCTTGAGTTCGACACCCAGCGGCCCGTAGTCCCACGCGGATCGGGTACCGCCATAGATGTCACCGCTGGGGAAGACGAAGCCCCGGCGCTTGCACAGGGAAACAACGGTGTCGACGGTGGAGATCTGCTTGGCCATGGGCGACAGGCTACCCAGCGGTCCCGGACACGACCGAACCCGGCTCGCAGGCTGGGCGTAGGCTGCCCCGCATGTCGAATGCGCAGCGCCCGGTGACCCACCTCCCAGACCTGCCGGACACCGCCTTCCACCGAGCCAGCCAGCCCTTCATGCGGGCCTTTCGCGAGCACGCGACCTTGACGTTGGTCATGGTCGGAGCGCTGTTGGTCGCCTCGTTCTTCCTCGGCACCTATGGCTGGATCCCCCTGCTGCTCGTCACACTCTTCATGCTGTGGATGGCGCTGTACTCGTGGACGATGCTGACCAACATCGAACGCCTCATGCGGATCGCCGTGCTCGTCCTGTTCGTGTCCGTGACCCTGGTGCGCGCGTTCCCGAAGTAACCCAACCCGGGTGCCACGAGCCCCCACTTCCGGGGCTGAATTGACAACCATTCTCAGGTCAACCGAGAATGAGGATCATGAAGCGTTCCCTTGCCGCCCTGTGCGCACTCGTCCCCCTCGTTGCCGTCTCCGCGTGCGGCAGCAGCAGCTCCGACGCCAACGGTGACACCGCGGCCGGCGCCGACCAGCTCGCCGTGACGACGTCTTTCTACCCGCTGCAGTACGCGCTGGACCGCATCGGCGGGGAGCACGTGAAGGTGACGAACCTGACCGGCCCGGGCGTGGAGCCGCACGACCTCGAGCTGACCCCGAAGGCGATCGGTGGCCTGCAGGAATCCAAGCTCGTCGTCTACCTCTCCGGCTTCCAGCCGGCCGTCGACGACGCGGTCAAGAACATCACCACCGCGAAGTTCGACGTCGCCGACGCGGCGCATCTCGAAGCGGCGACCCAGGACGATGGTCACGACCACGGTGGGGATACACACGCCGGTGAGGAGCACGCCAACGAGGCGGCCGCCAACGACCCGCACTTCTGGCTGGACCCGACGCGCTACGCCGACGTCGCCGACGCCATGGCCAAGGAACTGGCGAAGGTCGACCCGGGCAACGCCGACACCTACACCGCCAACGCCACGGCACTGAAGACCGACCTGAAGACCCTCGACACCGAGTACCGCACGGGTCTGAAGTCCTGCAAGCAGAAGGACCTCGTCACCTCGCACGCGGCATTCGGCTACCTGGCCGAGGCCTACGGCTTCCACCAGGTCGGCATCTCCGGCCTCTCCCCCGACACCGAGCCGACCGCGAAGCAGCTGGCCGACGCGGTGACCCACATCAAGGAAGCCGGCGCCTCCACGGTGTACGCCGAGACGCTGCTGCCCAAGGACACCGCCGAGACCGTGGCCAAGGAGGCCGGCGCCCAGGTCAAGGTCCTCGACCCGATCGAGGGAATCACCAACGAGTCCGCCGGCACGGACTACCTTGAGGTCATGCGCTCGAACCTCAGCACGCTCAAGGCCGGCCAGGAATGCGGGTGACCCCCACGGTCTCCCCACTGAGCTCCGGTTCGACCGACCCGGTCATCGACCTGCGATCGGCCGCCTTCGGGTACGCCGAACGCACGATCATCACCGACATCGATCTGACCGTCCACCCCGGTGAGGTCGTCGCCGTGCTCGGTCCCAACGGATCGGGCAAGTCCACGCTCGTCAAGGGCCTGGTGGGCCTGGCGCAGCACACCGCCGGGGAGGTGCGTCTCTTCGGCGAACCGCTCGATCACGTCCACGACCGCTGGCGGCTGGGCTACGTGCCCCAGCGACACACCCTGGCGACCTCACTGCGCTCCACCGTGGGCGAGGTCGTCGGGGTGGGCCGCGTCGCCCACACCCCATGGTGGGCGCCGTGGCGCGCCGGGTCCGCGGAGAACAGGCAGCTCATCGCGCAGAGCCTCTCCCTCGTCGGCCTCGGTGATCAGCAGCGCACCGATGTCACCACCCTCTCCGGTGGCCAGCAGCGCCGGGTCCTGATCGCCCGAGCCCTCGCGGCCCAGCCGGAGGCGATTCTCATGGACGAGCCGACGGCCGGGGTCGACCGCGCCAACCAGCAGGTGCTCGGTGAGGTCCTCACCCGCCTCGCCGCCGCCGGTCGCACCATGGTCATCGTCACGCATGAGCTCGAGGCCATCCGTCCGGCGGTGACCCGGGCCGTGGCCATCGACTCTGGCCGCATCATCTACGACGGCCCGCCCGACGCCATCGACACCTCGATCTCCGGGCACGTCCATCACCACCACGATGACGACGATGACACCGCGGGTGTGGGCGCGCCGACCCTGACCGCACCCCACCCCATGCCACCCGTGGAGCGACCCCATGCCTGAGTTCCTCGCCTTCGACTTCATGCGGGCCTCACTGCTGGCGGCACTGCTCGTGGGCACCGCCGCCCCGATGGTCGGCATCCACATCGTCCAGCGCCAGATGTCGCTGATCGGTGACGGACTCGGTCACGTCGCCCTCGCCGGTGTCGGCATCGGCGTGGTCACCGGCAATGAGCCCGTCTTCACCGCCCTGATCGTCACCGTCATCGCCGCCGTGGCGATCGAACTCATCCGGTCGGTCGGGCGCACCTCCGGAGACCTCGCCCTGGCGGTGATGTTCTACGGCGGCATCGCCCTGGGTGTCGTGTTGCTCTCGAAGGCCCCGGCCGGCACGCCGGCCAACACGAGTTCGTACCTCTTCGGCGCGATCAACACGGTCACGAACACGGACCTGGCGACCTTCACCGTGTTGGCCGTCATCGTCGTGGCCACCACGACCCTGCTGCGCTCCCGCCTGTACGCCATCGCCCAGGACGAGGATTTCGCCCGCTCGGCCGGCCTGCCGGTCGTGTTCGTCAACATCCTGCTGTCGGTGCTCACCGCCGTCACCGTGGTCGTCTCGATGCGGGTCGTGGGTCTGCTGCTCATCAGCGCCCTGATGATCCTGCCCAACGCGACCGGCCAGACCCTGGGTCGCAGCTTCCGCTCGTCGCTGTGGCTGGCCGTCGGCATCGGCATCGTGTGCAGCACCGGCGGCGTCATCGCCTCCTACTACGCCGACACCCCCTCGGGCGGGTCGATCGTCCTGGTCCTCATCGCGGTGTTCGCCGTCGCCCAGCTCGGAGCGTGGCTCGTCCGGGTCGTGCGCGGACGTCACCAGTCGTCGTTGGCCACGCACCCGCACGTCCACTGGGAGGACTGTGGGCACGAGGCCGTGGCGCACGGAGACCACGTCGACTATGTCCACGACGGGCAGCGCCATGCCGCGCACGGCGACCATTGGGACGAGCACGGCCCCGACGCCGAGAAGCACGCGTCGAAGGCCCCGGTCAGAAAGTAGGTGACAATAGGTCGATGACCACCACACCTGCTCGCCGCGTGACGAAGCAACGCGTCGCCATCGCCGACCAGTTGGAACGCTCCGAGGCCTTCCTCAGCGCCCAGGACCTGCACGCCGCCCTGAGCCGGTCCGGCGAGCGCATCGGTCTGGCCACGGTCTACCGCACCCTGTCGGCCATGGCCACCGACGGTGAGCTCGATGTCCGACGTACCGACGACGGCGAGGCGCTCTACCGACGCTGCGACACCGAGGGCCACCACCACCACATGGTCTGCCGCACCTGCGGGCGCACCGTCGAGATCGGCGGCCCGAAGCTGGAGGAGTGGCTCGCCGAGGTCAGCGGTCGATTCGGGTACGTCGACATCGACCACACGGTGGAGATCACCGGGACCTGCCCGGAGTGTGCCGCGAAGGCGTGAACTACGCCCGGGTAAGTCAGCGCTGGGGCGCGTCCACGGCTCCTCCGTATCGCCGGTCGCGGCGCGCGTAGGTCTCGATGGCCGCCCACAGGTGGCGCCGGTCGTAGTCCGGCCAGAGCGTGTCCTGGAACACCATCTCGGCGTAGGCGCTCTGCCACAGCAGGAAGTTGCTCGTGCGCTGCTCCCCGCTCGATCGGATGAACAGATCGACATCCGGCATCGTCGGCTCGGTGAGGTAGCGCGCGATCGTGCGTTCGTCGATCCCGCTGCCCTTGAGCCGCCCGCGGCGCACATCCTCGGCAATCGCCCGGGTCGCGTCGACGATCTCGGCCCGACCGCCGTAATTGACGCAGAAGTACAGGGTCAGCCCGGTGTTGTGCTTGGTCATCTCCTGGGCGATCTCGAGTTCCTTGATGACCGACCCCCACAACCGAGGGCGGCGGCCCACCCACCGCATGCGCACGCCCCACGCATTGAGCTGATCGCGACGGCGATGGATGACATCGCGGTTGAACCCCATGAGGAAGCGCACCTCCTCGGGCGAGCGCTTCCAGTTCTCCGTCGAGAAGGCGTATGCCGACAGGTGCGACACACCGATGTCAATGGCACCGGCGACGACGTCGAGCAACGCCCCCTCCCCCGCCTCGTGGCCCTTCGTACGCGGCAGCCCCCGCTCGTTGGCCCACCGACCGTTGCCGTCCATGACCACGGCGACGTGGTTGGGGATCAGCTCGGCCGGGATCGGCGGCGGGGTGGCACCGGTCGGGTGCGGGTACGGACGTGCGTAGGCCATACGGGTCATCCTGCCGTGCCGGTGCGGTCGACCAACCGCAGGGAGCGCACGCCACGCTCGAGGTGCCACTGCAGATAGGCCGCGACCAAACCGGCCGCCTCGCGACAGTGACGCGGCTGCGTGGCATCGGCGATGGCCCAGTCCCCGGTCAACAGCGCCGCGAGGTGGCGCAGCACGTCCGGATGCGGGGCGGCGGCGCCGGGCAGTCGACAGGACGAACAGACCACGCCACCGGAGGGGATGTGGAACGCCCGATGCGGCCCCTCGGCCCCGCACATCGCGCAGTCGTGGAAGCTGGGCGCCCACCCGGCGATGGCCAGCGCGCGGGTGAGGTACGCGTCGAGCAGCACCCCCGGGTCGTGGTCACGTTGAGCCAGGGAGCGCAGCGCGCCCGCCAGGAGGAGGTAGTGCTGCGTGGCCGGTTCATGCTCTTCGGTGAGTCGATCCGCGGTCTCGAGCATCGCCGATCCGGCCGTGTAGAGGTCGTAGTCGCGGGCGATCGCGTCACCCCACGGATCGATCGTCTCGGCCTGGGTCACGGTGTCCAGCGAGCGCCCCTCGTAGCACTGGAGGTCGACGCGCATGGCCGGCTCGAGCCGGGCTCCGAAACGCGATTTCGTGCGTCGGACCCCCTTGCCGACGACGCGCAACTTGCCCCGGTTGCGGCTGAGCACGGTGACGATGCGGTCTGCCTCACCCAACTTGTGGGTGCGCAGGACGATCGCTTCGTCACGGTAGAGGGGCATACCCACCATTGTCCCCCGCCGCGCGACCATGCCGATGCCGCGACACTCGCCGGAGCATCGTCGAACACGTGATCGAGATCGTGTAGACTCGAACGCATGTCCAGTGCTGCATGGCAGGGATCGGTCCAAGGGTGCCTCTGGGATGATGCGGCGACCCCGGAGTTCGGGCGCGTCGCGCCACTGCGCACACCCTTGGCCCGCGGAGCGTGGGTCGACCATCAGCCCGGCTGGTTGACCGGCTCCGATGCGGTCTTCGACGCACTGGTCGCGGACGTCGACTGGCGGGCCGACACCCGGCAGATGTACGACAACGTCGTGGCGGTGCCGCGACTGACGCGCACCTACGGCGAACGCGACGCACTCCCCCACGATTGCCTGACCGCGGCCCGAGCGGCACTCTCGGCGCACTACCGCGCCGAACTGGGTGAGGGGTTCGCCACGGTCGGGTTGTGCCACTACCGCAACGGCGCCGACTCGGTCGCGTGGCACGGTGATCGGATCGGTCGGTCACGCGACGCCGACACCATGGTCGCCATCCTCTCGCTCGGCGAGGCCCGGCCGCTGTTGTTGCGACCACGCGGTGGCGGAGCGTCGATCCGCTTCCTCCTCGGGCATGGTGACCTCCTCGTCATGGGCGGGTCCTGTCAGCGGACCTGGGATCACGCCGTACCGAAGACGCGCCGCCCGGTCGGCCCACGCATCTCCGCGCAGTTTCGACCGCGCGGAGTGTGGTGAGTAGCGTCCACCCCCCTGTCGCCGAGTGATGGTTTCGGGCCGCCTCAGGACTCCTGAGGCGACCCGAAACCATCACTCGGCGGGGGTTGTGGCGAACCGGGTACGGGTACTCACTCGATCGCGCGTACGAGCCGCACGAATACTCAGGTGGCGCAACGTGAATGGGAGAAGACTGGAGATGGCGCATCGGTGCACCACGCTCACCCTCCAGGAGGTCATCATGCTCGCGTCTCGTCGACCATTGCGCGACGACAATCCCGCCACGACGGTGGTGGACGCCTTGGTGGCCAAGGGATTGATCGCCAGCCAGGACGCCGCCACGGCAGGCTCGGTCGTGCGCGGTGTGCTCTCCTCAGAAGTGCCCGAGCGGGATCGCCGTCTGCGCGGGATCATGGCCGAGGTGGCCGGATACCTCGGTGGGGTGCTCGTGGTTGCGGCCGTGGCGGTCGCGCTCGCCACCCAATGGGTCGCGTTGTCCACCACGGCCCGGTACTGGGCGCTCGCCGGTTGTGTCGCGGTGCTCGCCGTCGCCGGCATGGCGGTGATGGTCGTCAGCGGTGGCCGCGACGCCACCGCCGTCGTCGACGCTCGGCGGCGTCTGACCGCGCTCCTGCTCACCGGGGCGGCCGTCGTGACCGGGCCAAGTGTGGCGTACTGGGCCGACAACGAAACGGCGATCCAACCACACTGGATCTCCGTGCTGGCGTCGGGCCTGGTGGCCGTCCTGGCGATCGGCGTGTACCTGCTACTGACGAACGGGCTGACCCACGTCGTGTTCGCGGGAGCCCTGATGTTCCTCAGCGAGGCGCTGTCGAATGCCGTCTTCGAATCGTCCATCATGGCGGCCTATGCGGTGGCCTCGGCGTTCTTGACGCTGGCGGCGATCTGGGTCCTGGCCGCCGAAATCGGGTGGCTGCGTGAGAAGACGCTGGGTCGACTGGTCGGTGGCGTCATCGCCTTCTGGGGCGCACAGTTGCTGGTCATCGCCGCCAGTTGGGGAGGCCTCGACCGCGGCGCGGCCTGGACGGGATACCTGGCCCTGGCCGTGGTGGGCACCGTCGGCTTCGTCCTGTACATCCGCCTGCAGGCTTGGCCCTACCTGGTGCTCGGGGTGGTCGCCCTGACGGCCGCCGCGACGGAGGCCGCCGTCGATTGGTCCGAGGGGTCGTTGGGTGCGGCCGGCGCGCTGCTCGTGGCCGGCGCCGTCCTGCTCGGGGCGAGCGCGCTGGGTCTGCGTCTGCGTCGGCGGGACCAGCACTCCGGCGGTGCCGGCAGCTCCCACGCACTGGCCGGGTGAGACCCCCGCGAGTGACCTGCGCCGAGTGATGGTTTCGGG
>NZ_BCRE01000006.1 GCF_001552435.1 Kribbia dieselivorans NBRC 106261 | reverse complement strand
TGTGCGCGTCAGGGGCCGCCACCGGGGCGGCTGACCGGCACCTCGGGCTCGGCGTCGCGCTCGGCTCGGTTGACCGCCGACAGGATCGCCCGCAGCGACGCCTTGACGATCGACTCGTGCAGCCCGACGCCCCAGAGCACGCGTTCGCCGACGGCGCACTCGACGTAGGCCGCCGCCCTGGCGTCACCGCCGGAGCTCATGGCGTGCTCGGCATAATCGAGCACGCGCACGTCGACCCCGCGCGTCGACAGCGCGTCGATGAATGCGGCGATCGGACCGTTGCCCTCGCCGTGGATCTCCACCCGCTCGCCCGCGTCGGTGATGATCGACTCGATGACGTCGACACCGTCCTCCGTCCCGGTGATCGTCGACCGGACCGGGGCGAACCGACCCCAGTGCTGGTCGCCGTTGGCGTAGAGGTACTCGTCCTCGAACAGGTCGTACAGCTCGGCCGACGAGACCTCGCCACCCTGCTTGTCGGTGTGGTGCTGCACGATGCGGCTGAACTCGATCTGCAGGCGCCGCGGCAGGTCCAGACCGTGGTCGTGCTTCATCAGGTACGCGCTGCCGCCCTTGCCGGACTGGCTGTTCACGCGCACGACCGCCTCGTAGGTGCGACCGATATCGTGCGGGTCGATCGGCAGGTACGGCACACCCCAGGCGATGTCATCGATGGAGTCGGCGTTTGCGGCGACGCGGTCCTTCTCCATCCACTCGAAGCCCTTCTTAATGGCGTCCTGGTGGGAGCCGGAAAAGGCGGTGTACACGAGGTCCCCACCCCACGGGTGACGCGGCCCAACAGGCAATTGGGTGCAGTACTCGACCGTGCGTCGGATCTCGTCCATGTTGGTGAAGTCGATCTGCGGGTCGATGCCCTGGCTGAACAGGTTCATGCCCAACGTGACCAGGCAGACGTTGCCGGTGCGCTCACCGTTGCCGAACAGGCACCCCTCGATGCGGTCGGCGCCGGCCAGGTAGCCCAGTTCGGCGGCCGCGACACCCTCACCGCGGTCGTTGTGCGGGTGCAGCGACAACACGACGGAGTCTCGTCGGGTCAGGTTGCGGTGCATCCACTCGATCGAGTCGGCGTAGACGTTGGGCGTGGCCATCTCCACCGTCGCCGGCAGGTTGATGATCATCTTGTGGTCCGGCGTCGGGTCGATGACGTCGATGACCTCGTTGCAGATGCGGGCCGCGAACTCGAGCTCGGTGCCGGTGTACGACTCGGGGCTGTACTCGTAGTAGATGTCGGTCTCGGGGATCGTCTCCTCGAGCTTCTTGATCAGCCGCGCACCCTGCAGCGCGATGTCGACGATGCCGTCCTGTGGCTGTTCGAACACGACGCGACGCTGCAGCACCGACGTGGAGTTGTAGAAGTGGACGATCGCGGTCTTCGCTCCACGGATCGCGTCGAAGGTGCGCTCGATCAGCTCGTCACGGCACTGGACCAGCACCTGGATCGTCACGTCGTCGGGGATGTGCCCGCCGTCGATCAGCTCACGGCAGAAGTCGAAGTCGGTCTGGCTGGCCGAGGGGAACCCGACCTCGATCTCCTTGAACCCCATCGCCACCAGGAGCTTGAACATGCGCAGCTTGCGCTCAGCGTCCATCGGGTCGATGAGGGCCTGGTTGCCGTCGCGCAGGTCGACGGCGCACCAGCGCGGGGCCTCGGTGATGACCTTGTCCGGCCACGTGCGATCGGCCAGGTGCACGTCGATCTGCTTCTGGAACGGCACGTACTTGGTGAACTTCATGCCGCTGGGCTGCTGCGGGGACTTCATGTCTGGCTCTCTACTCTCGTCGTCACGTTCAGTGTGGCCGGGCAGCACGACCTCCGCGACGAGGGGACGGCCTGGGTCAGGCCTCGCCGCGGCAACGAAGGAGGAGAGCCTCGAAGCGCATGTCCGGCAGGGTATCAGGTCGTCAGGAGCGTCGTGCGACCAGTTCCTCGGCAAGCTGCACGGCGTTGAGGGCGGCACCCTTGCGCAGGTTGTCGCCGACGACGAACAGCACCAGACCGCGCCCGGCCGGGGCGGACTGGTCGGCGCGCACGCGGCCGACGAAGACCTCGTCCTTGCCGGTGGCCTCGAGCGGGTTGGGGTGGTCGACGACCTTGACGCCCGGAGCCTCGCTGAGCACCTTGAGCGCGGACTCGACGGAGATCTCGTTGTCGAACTCGGCGTGGATCGCCAGGGAGTGACCGGAGAACACCGGAACGCGAATGCACGTGCCGGCCACACGCAGCTCCGGCAAGTGGAGGATCTTGCGCGACTCGTTGCGCAGCTTCTGCTCTTCGTCGGTCTCCAGCGAGCCGTCGTCGACGATCGAACCGGCGATCGGCACGACGTTGAAGGCCACCGGGACGACGTACTTGTTCGGCTCGGGCAGGGTCACGGCGGAGCCGTCGAGGGCCAGGTCGGCAGGGGTGCCGGCCGCGTAGGCCGCGCGGACCTGGCTGTCGAGCTCCTCGACACCGGCCAGACCGGAGCCCGAGACCGCCTGGTAGGACGCGATGTTCAGGCGCACCAGACCGGCCTGGTCGTGCAGCGGCTTGAGGACCGGCATCGCGGCCATGGTGGTGCAGTTCGGGTTGGCGATGATGCCCTTGGGGGTGTTGAGCACGTCCTCGCCGTTGACCTCGGAGACGACCAGTGGCACCTCGTCGTCCTTGCGCCAGGCGCTGGAGTTGTCGATGACGATGGCCCCGGCCGCGGCGACCTTGGGGGCGTACTCCTTGCTCGTCGACCCGCCCGCCGAGAAGAGGGCAATGTCGATCCCGGAGAAGTCGGCGGTGGCCATGTCCTCGACGACGACGTCGGTGCCCTTCCACGGCAGGGTCGTGCCCGCCGAGCGGGAGGACGCGAAGTAGCGGATCTCGGTGACCGGGAAGTTCCGCTCGTCGAGAAGGGTCCGCATGACCTTGCCCACCTGACCGGTGGCGCCGAAGACTCCGATACGCATGCGATCTAGGATACGTCCCCCGCGCCCTCCCCCGGTTCGAGGTATTACGCGGCGGGATTCCGCCGCGTAATACCTCGAACCGCGAGGGGTTACTCCGCCTCGCGTTCGTCCTTGGCGATGATGACCTCGCCGACGCCCTCGCCTGGTTCGGCGTGCTCGACGGTCAGGGTGAACTCCTCACCGTGCTCCGTCACGCCCTTGACCACGGCCTGGCTGACGGCCTCGCGCGCGTACCGGCGTCGCACGATCATCGGATCGGTCGAGAGGTCCCGCAACAGCGAGACCGCCATGCCGATCATGATGACCAGGAACGGCAGGGCCGCGATGATGGTGATCGTCTGCAACCCCGACAGGGCATCCGCCCCGCCGGAGAGCAGCATGATGATCGCCACCGCGCCGGTCGCCGCACCCCAGAAGATCACCGTGACCCGGCTCGGCGAGAGCGTGCCGTTCTCACTGAGCGTGCCCATGACCATCGACGCGGCATCGGCCCCGGAGACGAAGAAGATCGCCACGAGGATCATGACGAGGAACGAGGTCACCGTGGCCCACGGCATGGTGTCGAGGAGCGCGAAGAGCATCCCCTCGGTCGATTCGACCTCCGAGAGCTTCGCTCCGGCCTGCTCGGCCCGGATCGCCGCGCCACCGAAGATCGCGAACCAGACCAACGAGACCCCGGTCGGCACGAGCAACACCCCGGCGACGAACTGGCGGATCGTGCGGCCCCGGGAGATCCGGGCGATGAACATGCCGACGAACGGGGTCCAGCTCACCCACCAGGCCCAGTAGAAGAGCGTCCACCCGGACAGCCAGGTCTTGACCTCCTCGCCACCGCTGGCGTTGGTCCACGACGACATCCGCATGATGTTCTGGAGGTACGTGCCCAACGTCGTCGGCAACAGGTCGAGAATGAACACCGTCGGGCCGACGACGAAGACGAACAGCGCCAGAACGACGGCCAGGATCATGTTCGTGTTCGACAGCCACTGGATGCCGCGTTCCACGCCCGAGACCGCCGACACGATGAACGCGATGGTCAAGGCCGTGATGATGCCGATGAGGATGGCGTTGCCGACCTGACCGGCCCACCCGACGATGACCATGCCGGAGGCGATCTGCAACGCCCCGAGCCCGAGCGAGGTCGCCGATCCGAACAGGGTCGCGAAGATCGCGAAGATGTCGATGATCTTGCCGGTGGGGCCGTACGCCTGCCGACGACCGATGATCGGCTCGAACACCGCGCTGATCGTCAGCGCCCGACCCTTGCGGAACACGCCGTAGGCGATGGCCAGACCGGCGACGGCGTAGATCGCCCACGGGTGCAGACCCCAGTGGAACAGCGTCGTCGACATCGCCGTCTTGACCTCCTCGGCCGTGCCCGGTTCGTTGACCGATCCGGGCGGCGAGGTGATGTAGTGGGCGATCGGCTCGGCAGCGCCGTAGAACATCAGGCCGATGCCCATACCGGCCGAGAACATCATGGCGATCCACGAGGTCGTGCGGAACTCGGGCGCCTCGTCGTCGCGCCCCAGCGGGATCGAACCGTACGAACTCGCGGCGATGGCGATGACGAGGAACACGAACCCGGTGGCGGCCAGGGAGAACAGCCAGCCGGTGTTGGTGACGACCCAGTCCAGACCGGAGGTGGAGGCGGAGGTCAGGGAGGCGGTGTCGACGGCGCCCCAGATGACGAACGCGATCGACAGGACCGCGCTGATGCCGAAGACGACCTTGTCGAGGGTGCCGGGACGATCGTCCGCCGCGCCCGTCAGAACGGGCTCGAGGGCCGGGTGCCCCGGACTCTCCAACGCTGCCGAGTCGCCCGTCATGCGGGCGGCACCGGCGGCAGGGATGCCGGAGATGGCGTCGTGTTCCGTACGTTTCGTAGTCTCAGGTGATGGTGGTGTAGGTGTCATAACCCACCCACCATGGTGTGCGAGGGGCCCGATCGCAGGCCCAAGGCGAGCCCCAATCTCGATCGTGACCTTGCTGTGACCTTAGCGAATGCGCCTGACCAGCATCAGAACCCGAGTCGATTGAGCTGTTTTGGGTCCCGCTGCCAGTCCTTGGCCACCTTGACGTGGAGGTCGAGATAGACGCGTTGTCCGAGGACGCGCTCGATGCCCGCCCGCGCGTTCGTGCCCACCTCGCGCAACCGCGCTCCGCCGCGACCGATGATGATCGCCTTCTGGCTGTCACGTTCGACGAAGACGTTGACCCGCACGTCGAGCAGCGGAGCGTCGTCGGGCCGGCCAGCCCGCTCGGTCACCTCTTCGACCACGACGGCCAGGCTGTGCGGCAACTCGTCGCGCACGCCTTCGAGCGCGGCCTCGCGCACGAGCTCGGCGATCATCACCTCGTCGGGTTCGTCGGTGAGCTGGTCGGGCGGGTACAGCGGACCGGGCGAGGCCGGCAGGTGGCTGATGAGCAGGTCACGCACGTCGTCGACCTGCCGGCCCTGGGTGGCCGAGCACGGCACGATCGCGGCCCAGTCCCCGAGCTGGTCGATGGCGATGAGGTGCTCGGCGAGTCGGTCCCTGGGCACGGTGTCGGACTTCGTGGCGATGGCCACCACCGGTACCCGCTTGGCCAACTGGAGCTCGGCGAGCTCACGGGCGATGAATGTGTCCCCAGGGCCGATGCGCTGGTCCGAGGGCAGGCAGAACCCGATGACGTCGACGCCGAGCAGGGTCTCGCGAACGAGGTCGTTGAGCCGCTCCCCCAGCAGGGTGCGCGGCTTGTGCAGGCCAGGGGTGTCGACCAACACCAGCTGGGCGGTGTCGGTGGTGACGATCCCCCGGATGGTGTGCCTGGTCGTCTGCGGTTTGGAGGACGTGATCGCGACCTTCTCGCCGACGAGCGCGTTGGTCAGCGTCGACTTGCCGGCGTTGGGCCGCCCGACGAGGCAGGCGAACCCCGCGACGTACTCGGGTGTGTGGACATCGGTGCTGGTCACGCCGCCCCCTGTCGGTTGGAGTCCCGGTCACCGTTCGCGACCGGTGGGTGCCGTCGAGCCGACGCCCTGGCCGGCTCGACGATCAGGGTGGCGACGCGGTGCCGGCGCCCGGACATCCGCTCAGCCGTCAACTGCAGGCCGGCCACCTCGACATGCGTCCCGGCGATGGGCACGCGGCCGGTGAGCTTGCTGAGCAGACCGCCGACCGTCTCGACGTCGTCCTCCTCGATGTCGACGTCGTAGAGGTCGGCGAGATCGTCGATGGGCAGGAAGGCCGGCAGGCGATAGCGACCGCCACCGAGGTCCTCCACGCCCGGAGCCTCGCGGTCGTACTCGTCGGAGATCTCACCGACGATCTCCTCGAGGATGTCCTCGATGGTGACCAGCCCGGCGGTGCCGCCGTACTCGTCGATCACCACCGCCAGGTGGGTCTGATCGCGCTGCATCTCGCGGAGCAGGTCGTCGCACGGCTTGCTGTCCGGCACGAACGGCATCGGGCGCATCATCTCGGTGACGGGGAGGTCCTCGGCAGCCGGGTTGGCGGTGATCCGTTCGACGACGTCCTTGAAGTACAGGAGGCCGACGATGTCGTCGGCGTCCTCACCGATGACGGGGATGCGTGAGAACCCGGAGCGCAGGAACAGGGACCGCGCCTTGCGAGCGGGCTTGGTCGACTCGATGGTGATCATGTCCGTGCGCGGGACCATGACCTCCTTGGCGAGGGTGTCGCCGAGCTCGAAGACGGAGTGGATCATCTCGCGCTCGTCGTCCTCGATGACGGCGTGCTCCCCGGCCATGTCGAGCAGGCCACGCAACTCCGACTCCGAGCGGAACGGCCCGTCGCGGTACCCGCCACCGGGGGTGACGGCGTTGGCCACGAGCACGAGGAGCTGCGCGATGGGGCCGAGGATGTTGCGCAGCCACACGACGATCGGCGCCGCGGCCAACGAGATGTCGTCGGCGTGGTGCTGGCCCAGGGTGCGCGGCGAGACCGACACGACGGCGAACGTCACGGCGGTGAGGATGGCGATGGCCGTGGCGAGGGCGGCGACGTCGTTGCTCATGACCGACATGACCGCCACGGTGACGAACACGGCGGCGCTCATCTCACCGATCGCCCGGACGAAGTGGATCACGGCCAGGTACGACGCCGAATCGTCGAGGATCCGCAGCAGCGACGTCGCTCCCCGGCGCCTCTCGCCGGCCAGTTCCTCGGCGCGCACGTGCGACATCCGCGCCAGCGCTGCGTCGACCATCGTCAGCAGGTAGGCGACGGTCAGGCCGATGACGGCTCCGACCACCAGGCGCCAGTCCATGTCGTCCCTCAGCGTCGTCGCGGACCGGTGGCGAGGAAGGTCAACAGCAGCTGGCGCTGCAGTTCGAACATCTCCTTCTTCTCCTCCGGTTCGGCGTGGTCGTACCCGAGCAGATGCAGGATGCCGTGGGTGGTCAACAGCAACAGTTCGTCGGCCGTGGCGTGGCCGGCCTCGGCTGCCTGCCGCTCGGCCACGGTCGGGCAGAGCACGACGTCACCGAGCATGCCCTCGCTGGGGCTGTCCTCGGAGCCGGGACGCAGCTCGTCCATGGGGAAGCTCATGACGTCGGTGGGCCCGGGCAGGTCCATCCACTGCACGTGGAGCCGTTCCATGGTGTCCTCGCCGACGATCCGGACACACAGCTCCGCGCGGGGGTGGACGTGCATCCGGTCGAGCACGTAGCGGGCGCAGGCGAGGAGCTCGACCTCGTCCACGGTGAAGTCGGTCTCGTTGAGCACGTCGATGCTCACTTCTGTCCCCTCTCGTCCCAACGGCCGTAGGCGTCGACGATCTCGGCGACGAGGCGGTGCCGCACGACGTCGGCCGCGGTGAGATCGGCGAAGTGGATGTCCTCGACGTCGCCGAGGATCTCGCGCACGACCTTCAGACCCGACCGCACGCCGCCGGGCAGGTCGACCTGGGTGATGTCACCGGTGACGACCATCTTCGACCCGAAGCCGAGCCGGGTGAGGAACATCTTCATCTGCTCGGGCGAGGTGTTCTGGGCCTCGTCGAGGATGATGAAGGCGTCGTTGAGGCTGCGACCACGCATGTAGGCCAGCGGGGCCACCTCGATCGTGCCCGCCGCCATCAGCCGCGGGATCGACTCGGGGTCGGTCATGTCGTGCAGCGCGTCGTAGAGGGGCCGCAGGTAGGGGTCGATCTTGTCGGTCAGGGTGCCGGGCAGGAAGCCCAGCTTCTCGCCGGCCTCGACCGCCGGGCGGGTGAGGATGATCCGGCTGACCTGCTTGGCCTGCAGCGCCGCGACCGCCTTGGCCACGGCGAGGTAGGTCTTGCCGGTACCGGCCGGGCCGATGCCGAACACGATGGTGTTCTCGTCGATGGCGTCGACGTAGCGCTTCTGGTTGAGCGTCTTGGGCCGGACCGTGCGGCCGCGATTGCTGACGATGTTCATCGTCAGGACGTCGGCCGGGCGTTCTCGGGCCTGACTGCGCAGCATGCCGATCGACCGGTCGACGGCGTCGCGAGTCAGGGGCTGTCCGTTGCGGATGACGACGAGCAACTCGTCGATGAGACGCTCGATGAGATCCAGGTCGGAGCTCGTGCCACGCAGTGAGATCTCGTTGCCCCGCACGTGGACCTCGGTCTGCGGGAATCGTCGCTCAATGGTGCGCAGGAACTCGTCATGGGCACCGAGAAGGTTGACCATGCCGATCTCCGGCGGAATCGTCACGGCACGTTCGTGCGTCGCCGGCACCAGCGGCGTGACGTTGTCGGAGGTGCCGGGCGCGTCGGGATGCTCTGGATTGTCAGTGTCGCTCATGAGTGCCCCGAGTCTACGTGGTCCATCGGGTGCGTGAGGCGAGCACGGTCAGGCCGACCGGTCCGGCCGTCGAGGAGCGCAGTACATGCGGCCCGAGACGGACCGGTTGCGCCCCCACGTGGGCCAGCGCCGCCACCTCCTCCGGCGAGATGCCACCCTCGGGGCCGACGACGACACCGACCGTGCCGGCCTGCGGGAACCGGGCCGCGCCGATGCCGACCTCGGCCTCCTCGTGGAGGAGCAGCACGGCGTCGACGGTGCGCAGGCGGGTGGCCAGGTCGGTCGTCGAGCCGGCGAACTCGACGGTCGGGCGACGCAGTCGGCGGGACTGCTTCATCGCCGAGGTGACGACGTTGGTCCACTTGCGCACACCGCGCTCCGCCTTGTCGCCGCGCCACCGTGAGATGGACCGGTCGGCCTGCCACGCGATGACCGTGTCGACGCCCAGTTCGACCGCGGCCTCGACGGCCTGCTCGTCCCGACCGCCCTTGGCCAGGGCCTGGACGAGGACCAGCTGCAGCGCCGGCTCGGGTTCGAGCACCAGTTCGTGGACCCGCACATCGAGCCACCCCTTGCCGACCTCGACGACCTCGCCGTGGACGCCGCGGCCCTCCCCGTCGGTGAGGGTGATCGATTCTCCGGCCGTCAGACGATGCACCGTCGCGGCGTGCTGCCCCTCGTCACCGTCGAGGCGCACGACGCCGCCCACGGTCGCCGCCGCCAACGCCGCGGCGTCGACGAGGAAGACCGGCGCGGTCACGTCAGCGACCCTTGAAGGCGCCGCGCAGCTTGGAGAAGAACCCGTCCGGCTCGTGCGTGCTCAGGGTGCCCTCGGGCTGCTCCTCGCCGCGCAACTCCGCCAGCTGACGCAGCAGGTCCTCCTGCTGGTCGGTCAGTCGGGTGGGGGTGCGCACGTCGGCGTGGATGATGAGGTCACCGCGGCCGTGGGCGCGCAGGTGCCCCACGCCCAGACCCGACAGGGTGATCGTCTCGTTCGGCTGGGTCCCCGGCGCGATGCTGACCTCGCGCTGCCCGTCGAGGGTGTCGAACGCCACGGTGGCACCGAGCGCGGCGGCCGTGAACGGCAGTTCGAGCGAGGCGTGCAGGTCGTCGCCGCGGCGGGTGAACGTCGCGTGCGGGTTGACGAGCAGTTCGACGTAGAGGTCGCCCTGGGGACCGCCGTACGGGCCGACCTCACCCTCACCGGAGAGGTGGATGCGCGTCCCGGAGTCGACGCCGGCCGGGATCTTGACGGTCATGGTCCGGCGCGTACGCACCCGCCCCTGGCCGGAGCACTCGAAGCACGGGTTGGGGATGACGTCGCCGTAGCCCCGGCAGTTGCCACATGGCCGCGAGGTCATGACCTGACCGAGGAAGGAGCGCTGCACCTGCTGGATCTCACCACGACCGCCACACAGGTCACAGGTGCGCCGCGAGGTGCCCGGCTGACAGCCATCGCCGTGGCAGGTGCCACAGGCCACCGCCGTCTCGATGGTCAGGTCGCGCGAGCCACCGAACACCGCGTGCTCGAGGTCGACGTCGAGGCGCACCAGGCCGTCCTGGCCCCGCTGCTGACGCGGTCGTGGCCCGGACGATCCCCCGGCGGCCTGACCGAAGAACTGCTCCATGATGTCGCTGAAGCTGAATCCCTGCCCGTAGGCGGACGCCCCGTCGCCGTACGGGTCGCGCCCCTGGTCGTACGCCCGACGCTTGTCCTCGTCGCCGAGCACGTCGTAGGCCTGCGAGACCTTCTTGAAGGCCTCCTCGGCCTCCGGGCCCGGGTTGACGTCCGGGTGGAGCGTGCGGGCCTTGCGGCGGTAGGCCGTCTTGATCTGGTCCGCGGTCGCGTCGCGGGCCACGCCCAGGTCGGCGTAGTAGTCGTTCACGGATGTCCTTCTGGATCGGGTCGAGGTCGGGGTCGGTGAGGGGCGGGTCGGCCGGGCGCGTCGCGCGGTCAGGTGGCGATGATCCGCGAGACGTACGTCGCCACGGCGCGCACGTAGGCCATCGTCGTCGGGTAGTCCATGCGCGTGGGGCCGACCACGCCGAGCCCGCCGACGAGGTCGTCGCCGGGGCCGTACCCGGAGACCACCATGGAGGTCGACTGGAGGCCGGCGACCGGGTTCTCGTGCCCGATGCGCACGGCCACGAGGTCCTCCTGGGCGGCGGTGCTCATGAGCTTGAGCAAGACCACGTGCTGCTCAAGCGCGGAGAGCACCGGTTCGAGGGTGAGTGGGAAGTCGGTCGCGCTGCGGGCCAGATTGCCGGTGCCGGCCAAGGACACGCGCGTCTCACGGTCCTCCACCAGGGCGTCGGCGAGACCGTCGACGATGGCCTGCATGAACGCGGCATCGTCGGGGTGGACGTCGCCGGCGGCCGCGGACAGGGCCGTCGACGCCGCCGAGAGCGCCTGGCCCGTGGCGGCGGTGTTGACGATCGAGCGCACCCGCGCCACACGCGCCTCCGCGTCGCGGGTCGTCAGGTCGGAGTCGACCTCGATGACCCGCTGGTCGACGCGACCGGTGTTGACGATGAGCACGATCATCAATCGGCGCGGACCCATCGGCACCAACTCGATGTGGCGCACGAGCGACCGGCTCAGAGAGGGGTACTGCACCACCGCGACCTGGCGCGTCAGGGAGGCCAACAGGCGCACGGTGCGATCGACGACGTCATCGAGGTCATTGGCCCCCGAGAGGAATTCACGGATCGCCGTGCGCTCGGCTCCGCTCATCGGCTTGATCTCGGCGAGCCGGTCGACGAACGCCCGGTAGCCGGCATCGGTCGGGATGCGACCGGCGCTGGTGTGCGGCGCCATGATCAGGCCCTCATCCTCCAGGGCGGCCATGTCGTTGCGCACCGTCGCGGCCGAGACCCCGAGTTTGTGGCGCTCGAGCAGCGCCTTCGAACCGACCGGCTCGGACGTGCGCACGTAGTCCTCGACGATGGCACGCAGCACGTCCATCCGACGCTCGTCGCTCATGGGCCCTCCCTCCGGGACATTGGCACTCACCTGTTCCGAGTGCCAAGTCTACGACGTTCCGCGCGCGTCCCGCGTCACCTGCATTCCGGCGCCTATCCTCCCGGGGGTGAACAACCGCTACCGCACCGACGTCCTCTCCGGCGACTGGCGACGACAGGGCCGCCCCGTCTCGCGCGAGGTGGAGGCCGAAACCGGCCTCGTCGTCGAGGATGTCGAGACCGGGTGGGTCGGCGCCGTCGTGCGGGTCGAGAAGGCCGGCGGGATGCAGGTCGTCCACCTCGAGGATCGCCGGGGGAAGGTCAAGGCGTTCCGGCTCGGGCCGGGATTCCTCATCGACGGCGCTCCGGTCGTGCTGACCCGACCGACGGCCGCGGCCCGAGCGGCCCTGGCCAAGGAGAAGGCCGTGACCGGGCGCACGGCGAGTGGATCGATCGCCGTGCCGCAGGCCCGCGCCCAGGTCGCCAGTGCCTCGCGGATCTTCGTCGAGGGCAAGCACGACGCCGAACTCGTCGAGAAGGTCTGGGGTCACGACCTGCGGGTCGAGGGGGTCGTCGTCGAGATGCTCGACGGCGTCGACGACCTGACCGCGGTCATCGACGACTTCTCCCCCCGCCCCGGGCGGCGGATGGGCGTGCTCGTCGACCACCTCGTGCCCGGCACGAAGGAGTCCCGCATCGTCGAGGCGGCGCGCGGGCATCGCCTCGCCCGCCACGCGAAGATCCTCGGCCACCCCTATGTCGATGTCTGGCAGTCGGTGCGCCCTGAGCGGCTCGGTCTGGCGGCGTGGCCGGTCATCCCGCGCGGCACCTCGTGGAAGCACGGGATCTGTGCACACCTGGGGTGGCCGCACGAGACGCAGGCCGACATCGCGCAGGCCTGGCAGCGGATTCTCGGGACCGTGCGCACCTACGCCGATCTGGAGCCGAGTCTGCTGGCCAGCGTCGAGGAACTCATCGACTTCGTGACCGAGCCCGGTCAGTCGGAGGACTGACCGGGCTCGGCGCGGTGATACTGGTGGTGCCGGGGTGGCGTCAGTCCTTCGGGCCACCGGCGACGTAGATGACCTGGCCGGAGACGAAGCCGGAACGC
Source organism: Kribbia dieselivorans NBRC 106261 (assembly GCF_001552435.1). Lineage (GTDB taxonomy): Bacteria > Actinomycetota > Actinomycetes > Actinomycetales > Dermatophilaceae > Kribbia > Kribbia dieselivorans. Next base: position 26,949 of record NZ_BCRE01000006.1, on the reverse strand, counting down.
TCGTCGCAGTAGAACGACACCGTGTTCGCGATGTCCTCCGGCTGGCCGACGCGGGTGACCGGGATCTGAGCCGCGGCGCCCTTGATGAAGTCATCGAACGGGACTCCGACGCGCTCGGCCGTGGCCGCCGTCATCTCGGTCTGGATGAAGCCCGGCGCGATGGCGTTGCTGGTGACGCCGAACTTGCCGAGCTCGATGGCCATGGTCTTGGTGAAGCCCTGCAGACCGGCCTTGGCGGTGGAGTAGTTCGCCTGACCGCGGTTGCCCAGGGCAGAGGTCGACGACAGGTTGACGATGCGACCGAACTTCTCCTGCGTCATGAACGCCTGGCAGGCCTTGGTCATGTTGAAGGCGCCCTTGAGGTGCACGTTCATGACCGCGTCCCAGTCGCCCTCGGTCATCTTGAAGATGAGGTTGTCGCGAATGATGCCGGCGTTGTTCACGAGGATCACCGGAGCGCCGAGTTCGTCGTTGACGCGCGCGACGGCGGCGGCAACCTGCTCGGAGTTGCTCACGTCGCAGCCCACGGCGATGGCCTCGCCGCCGGCGGCCTTGATCTCCTCGACGACCGGGGCGCAGGCGGACTCGTCAAGGTCGAGAACGGCGACCTTGTGGCCGTCGGCGGACAGTCGCAGGGCCGTGGCCTTGCCGATGCCGCGGGCCGCGCCGGTGACGATGGCAACACGCTGGGTGCTCATGCTTCTCCTTGGGAAGAGGGATTTTCGTTCGTCGTGAGGGTACTCCTCACGGTGGCACGGGATTTCAGGTGGCGGGGCCACGGTCCCCGCGCGCGGACTGGCTCAGATGCCGCCGGTCTGCGTCACGCCGCCGTCGACCACCAGCGACTGGCCGGTCATCCACGCGGCGTCGTCGGAGGCCAGGAAGGCCGCGACCGACGCGATGTCCTCGGGGATGCCGAGGCGCTTGAGCGGGTAGGTGGCGGCCAGCTGCTCCTCCTGGTCCTCGTACAGGGCGGTGGCGAAGCGGGTCTTGACCACGGCCGGGGCGACCGCGTTGACGCGGATGTTGGGGCCGAGTTCGACCGCCAGCTCCTGGGTCAGCCGGATGACCGCGGCTTTGGTCACACCGTAGAAACCGATGCCCGGCGAGGGCAGGATCCCCGCGATCGAGGCGATGTTGACGATGGACCCGCCGCGCTCGCGCATGCCGGAGGCGAGCACCTTGCGCGTCCAGGCGAGGTTGGCCAGCACGTTGACCTCGAAGATCTTGCGGGCCGCGGTGTCGTCGAGGTCCATCATGCTGCCGTAGACCGGGTTGATGCCGGTGTTGTTGATGAGCACGTCGATCGGGCCGAACGTCTCGATCGCCTTCGCGATGGCCTCATCCTGGTGGGCCGCGTCATCGGAGCTGCCGGCGGCGAAGATGGCCTTCTCGGGTCCGCCAAGTGCGGCGACGGCCTCCTCGAGCGCGGGGACCTTGCGGGCAGTGATGAGCACGCGGGCACCCTCGTCGACGAGTCGTTGGGCGATGCTCAGGCCGATGCCGCGGCTGGCTCCGGTGACGATGGCGGTCCGGCCGGTGAAGCGGGCCATGGGGGCTCCTGACTGTGTCGAAGAACGGACGTCAGCGCTCGGTTCGTCAGCGAACCGAGTGTTCGCTCGGTGTTCGGCAGTATAGGGGACTCGGGATCGACCCTGATCCCACCCTGACCCGCCCCCGGTCATGCGCCAGAGGGGTGCCGCAACGTCGCCAGGTGCGACAGACTGGGATCAGTCACTCAGCAGGGGGAGAAACGGCCATGACCGAACAACACCAGCAACCGCAACAACCGCAGCAACCGACGCCCAACCCGGGTGCTGTCCCGCCGCCCGGCGCCGCGCCGGTGGGGGCGACGCCGCCCACGGAGATGGCCCCGGGCGACCAGAAGACGATGGGCATGCTCGCCCACCTCATCCCGCTGGCGGCCATGTACCTCTCGGCCGGCACCTTGGGATTCGTCGCGTCGATCGTCATGTGGGCCCTGACCAAGGACCGTGGCGCGTTCGTCGCCCACCACGCCCGCAATTCGCTGAACGTGCAACTCACGACGCTCATCGCCTACGTCGTGGCGGTGGTCCTCGCGTTCACCATCATCCTCATCCCGGTGTCGATCGTCCTCGCGCTCGTCGCCCTCGTCGCCAGCACGGTGATCCACATCATCGCCGCGATCAAGGCGGCCAACGGCGAGTGGTACCGCCCGCCGCTGATGCTCGAACTGATCAAGTGACCCGCTGACGCGGCCCTCGCCCGATGGGGCGGCGGCCGCGAGCAGCCTCAGCCCCAGCCGAGCAGACGCCGCACGACCGTGTCGGCCAACAACCGTCCGCGACCGGTGAGCACGACGCTCCGGTCGCGGACGGCTCGCGTCGCGTCGATGAGTCCATCGGCGATCAAACCCGCCACCGCTGGGCGACCGGCGTCGTCGAGGTCGGCGATGGGCAACCCCTCGGCCAGGCGCGAGCCGAGCAGCACGCGCTCCTCATGGCGTTGCTCGGCGGTGAGCACCTCGCGGGCCTGCGCGGGTGACTCGCCGGAGGACAGACGTCCGGCCCAGGCTCGCGGATGCCGCACGTTCCACCACCGCACTCCCCCGACGTGGCTGTGCGCACCCGGGCCGACACCCCACCAGTTGCCGCCGGCCCAGTAGGCGATGTTGTGCCGGCACCGGGCGTCGTCGCGCCTGGCCCAGTTGGACACCTCGTACCACCCGTACCCGGCCGCGGTGAGGATTTCGTCGGCCAGTTCGTACTTGTCGGCCTCGTCGTCGTCGGTGGGCAGGGGCAGGTCACCCCGACGCACCGCGGCGGCCATCTTGGTGCCCTCCTCGACGACGAGGGCATAGGCGGAGATGTGATCGGGCGCCAAGGCGATGGCCGTCTCGAGCGAGGTACGCCAGTCCGCCAACGACTCCCCCGGCGTGCCGTAGATGAGGTCCAGGCTGACCTGCAGGCCCGCGGCGCGCGCGGCGTCGACCGCGCGCGCGACGTTGGCCGGGTCGTGGGTGCGCTCCAGCGTGGTCAGCACGTGCGGCACGGCCGACTGCATGCCGAGCGAGACCCGGGTGAAGCCACCGGCGGCGAGGGTGGCCAGGGACTCGGGGGTGACCGAATCGGGATTGGCCTCGGTCGTCACCTCGGCACCGTCGGCCAGCCCCCACACCTCGCGGATGCGGTCGAGGACGGTCACGAGATCCTCGGCGGTGAGCATCGTCGGCGTACCCCCACCGACGAAGACGGTCGACACCGCTGGAGTGGTCGGGCCGAGCACGCCGGCGGCCTGGTCGATCTCGGCGGTGGCGGCCTGCGCGAAGGTGTCGATCGACGCTCCGGCCATCGTGCCGTCGCCCAGTTCGCGCAGGGTGTACGTGTTGAAGTCGCAGTAGCCGCAGCGCACCGAACAGAACGGCACGTGGACGTAGACGCCGAAGGGGCGATCGGGCAGGGTGGCGAGGGCGTCGTCGGGCAGATGGCCGTCGGCCGGGGCCGGATCGCCGTCGGGTGGAGCACTGGGCATGATCGCCATTGTCGCCCAGTCGCCTGTGGATGCCGTGCGTCACGTCGCGTCGCTGGGTTCAGCGTGTGCGGCTAACCTGCCATGCGTGAGCAACGAGCGATGGATCCAGTTGGACGGGGTCGTCAACATGCGCGACCTCGGTGGCCTGCCGACCCGGGAGTCGGGGGTCACCGCGCCCCGGCGGCTCATCCGTTCGGACAACCTGCAGGATCTCAGCGCCGCCGATGTGCGCCGCCTCATCGACGAGTTGGGCGTCACCGACATCGTCGACCTGCGCAGCCAGCTCGAGTACCACACCACCGGTCCCGGGCCGCTGCGCGCGACGGCGCTGCGTCACCACCACCACAGCTTCCTGCGCGACGACACCCACGACGTGACCGCGGCCGAGGCGCTGGCCCTCAAGCCCCGGTTCGGCCCGGGCGACGGAGACCGGACCGAGGACTACTGGAGCCGGCACTACCTGGGTTACCTGCGCGGCCGCCCCGACTCGGTCAGCGCTGCCCTCGAGGTCATCGCCACCAGCGAGGGAGCCACCGTCGTGCACTGCGCGGCCGGCAAGGATCGCACCGGCACGGTCATCGGGCTGGCCCTGGACGTGGCCGGGGTGCCGGCCGAGGAGATCATCGCCGACTACGTCGCCAGCGCCCAGCGCATCGAGCAGATCATCGAGCGACTGATGCATGTGCCGCCGTACAACACGGCCCTGCAGCGACGATCCATCGCCGAGCAGACACCCCAGCCCCCGGCCATGGAGGCGATCCTGTCGTACCTGCACACCGAGTACCAGGGCGCCGGCGGATGGCTGGTCGCCCACGGCTGGACCGAGGAGCAGGTCGACGGGCTGCGGCGCAGCCTCGTCACCCCCGCCTGATCGCTACTTCTTGTCCTTGGGGGCGCTGTCGTCGGAGGACAGAGCGGCGATGAACGCCTCCTGGGGCACCTCGACCCGGCCGACCATCTTCATGCGCTTCTTGCCCTCCTTCTGCTTCTCGAGGAGCTTGCGCTTGCGGGAGATGTCACCGCCGTAGCATTTGGCGAGCACGTCCTTGCGGATGGCGCGGATGTTCTCGCGGGCGATGACCCGGCTGCCGATGGCGGCCTGGATCGGTACCTCGAACTGCTGGCGCGGGATGAGGTCCTTGAGCTTGCCGGCCATCATCACGCCGTACGCGTAGGCCTTGTCCTTGTGGACGATCGAGGAGAACGCGTCGACCTGTTCGCCCTGGAGCAGGATATCGACGCGCACGAGGTCGGCCACCTGCTCGCCGGCCTCCTGGTAGTCGAGCGAGGCGTACCCGCGGGTGCGGGACTTCAGTTGGTCAAAGAAGTCGAAGACGATCTCGGCCAGCGGCAGCGTGTACCGCATCTCGACGCGGTCCTCGGAGAGGTAGTCCATGCCGCCGAGCTGCCCGCGCTTGCTCTGGCAGAGCTCCATGATCGCGCCGATGAACTCGCTCGGCGCGAGGATCGTCGCCTTGACCACCGGTTCACGCACCTCGGCGACTTTGCCGAAGGGGAACTCGCTGGGGTTGGTCACCTCGACCTCGGTGCCGTCGTCCATCGTCACGTGGTAGACGACGTTGGGTTGGGTGGAGATGAGGTCGAGGTTGAACTCGCGCTCGAGGCGTTCGCGGACGATCTCGAGGTGCAGCAGCCCGAGGAAGCCGCATCGGAAGCCGAAACCGAGCGCGGCGGACGTCTCGGGCTCGTAGACGAGCGCGGCGTCGTTGAGCTTGAGCTTGTCGAGCGCGTCACGCAGGGCCGGGTAGTCGGAGCCGTCGATCGGGTAGAGCCCCGAGAACACCATCGGCTTGGGGTCACGGTAGCCGCCGATCGCCTCGCTGGCCGGGTGTCGCTCGTTGGTGACCGTGTCACCGACCTTCGACTGGCGCACGTCCTTCACACCGGTGATGAGGTAGCCGACCTCGCCGACCCCCAGCCCTTGGGAGGGCACCATCTCCGGGGAGATCACGCCGATCTCGAGGAGCTCGTGCGTGGCCTTCGTCGACATCATGGAGATGCGCTCGCGCGGGTTGAGATTGCCATCGACGACTCGCACGTAGGTGACCACGCCGCGGTAGTTGTCGTAGACCGAGTCGAAGATCATCGCTCGGCTCGGCGCGTCGGCGTCGCCCACGGGGGGCGGCAACTGGCCGACGATCTGGTCGAGCAGGTCCTCGACGCCGGCGCCGGTCTTGCCCGACACGCGCAGCACCTCGCTCGGGTCGACACCGATCAGACCGGCGAGTTCGGCCGCGTACTTCTCGGGGTTGGCGGCCGGCAGGTCGATCTTGTTCAGCACCGGGATGATCGTCAGGTCGTTCTCCATGGCCAGGTACAGGTTGGCCAGGGTCTGGGCCTCAATGCCCTGCGCGGCGTCGACGAGGAGGATCGCGCCTTCACACGCCGCCAACGAACGGGAGACCTCGTAGGTGAAGTCGACGTGCCCAGGAGTGTCGATCATGTTGAGGCAGTACGTCTGACCGTCGACCTCCCACGGCATCCGGACGGCCTGCGACTTGATGGTGATACCGCGCTCCCGCTCGATGTCCATGCGGTCGAGGTACTGGGCTCGCATCTGCCGCGCGTCGACGACCCCGGTCTGCTGGAGCATGCGATCGGCCAACGTCGACTTGCCGTGGTCGATGTGGGCAATGATGCAGAAGTTGCGGATCAGCTCGGGCGGGGTCGCGTTCGGCTGGAGCGCGGTGCGGGCCATCGGTGACACGGTGGGAGAACGACCTCATACGCAGTGGGGACAGGGGATGCCAGATGGCATCGAGACATCCTCCCACGTCGGGCCGGGAACGGGTGCACCACGTACGCTGCCGGGCATGAACCTCTCCGGAGCCGTGAAGCGCCTGGTCCGCGAGTCGCTCAAGGTGGCCGCGGACACGGTCCAGGCGACACCGAGCACCCAGCGCGCGAAGCGCCGGGCCGATCAGCGGGCCCGAAACGAGGCGCGGCGCACCGCAGTCGGCGGCAGCGAGCCGACCCGGCGGCCCTACCCCGGCGACTTCGAGGGCATGCCGGAGATCGTGTGGGAGGGCTCGGCCGACGGCAAGCCGGACCCCGGCGAGATCGTCTGGACGTGGGTGCCGTTCCAGGAGGACCACAAGCGCGGCAAGGACCGCCCGGTCCTGCTCATCGGTCGGGACGGCCCGTGGCTGCTCGCGCTGCAACTGACCAGCAAGGACCACGACCTCGACGCCCACCAGGAGGCATCGGAAGGCCGCTATTGGGTCGACATCGGCACTGGGGCGTGGGATCGCCGCGGCCGCGAGAGCGAGGTCGGGGTGCACCGGATCATCCGCGTGGACCCAGCGGCGATCCGTCGCGACGGAGCGATTCTCGACAAGAAGCGCTTCGGGGAGGTCGCCGACACCCTGCGCGAGAATCGGCAGGGGTGACCCGATCCCCCAAGACATTCGCCGAGGGAACAATGGTGGCGACCTAACGGCGGGTTAGGTCGCCACCATTGTTCCCTCGGCGAAGGGGCGGCTGGGACGCGAAAGGCGCGCCACCCCGGTCGGGGTGGCGCGCCTTTCGAGACGCGATCAGACCTGCAATCAGGCCTTGTTGACCAGCTTGGCCAGGGACGACTTCTTGTTCGCCGCCTGGTTGCGGTGGATGACGCCCTTGGTGACAGCCTTGTCGAGCTTCTTCGAGGCGGTCTTGAGGGCCTCCTGCGCACCTTCGGTGTTGCCGGCGGCCACGTTCTCGCGGACCTTGCGGATCCACGTGCGCAGCTCGCTCTTGTACGCGCGGTTGCGCTCGGTGCGGACCTGGTTGGTCTTGATGCGCTTGATCTGGGACTTGATGTTTGCCACAGGTGTTCTTTCTCGGTTGGTCGAATGGTTGCCGTTGAGGGCGGCAGAGCAACCTCGGGACCGGCGTGGGGATACCGTGGGAGAGGTGCTCTGGGTGGTGCCTGCATGCGCGCACGACCTGAGCGCGCACGCAAGGGGTCAATCTATCAGCGTGGCCGCGCGGCGACAAACCCGTGACCGCCGCGACCGCTTGAAACGTCAAGTTTCGGTCTCCATCGCCGAGTCGTGGCGGTGGGACGGCCGGTCCGACCGGCTCGGCGTGCAAGGATCGGCCGAAAAGTACACCCCGACCCATAAGGTAGGACGATGAACACCGATGGAACGGAACTGAACGGCGACTGGGACCTGGACCCGACGCACACGCGGATTGGGTTCTCCGCCCGACACGCCATGGTCACCACGGTGCGAGGGTCGTTCAACGACATCTCCGGCAGTTTCCACGCCGACCTCGACGAGATGTCCAACTCGACCGCGCAGGTCACCCTCAAGGTCGCCAGTGTCGACACGCGCAACCAGCAGCGTGACGACCACCTCCGCAGCGCCGACTTCTTCGAGGTCGAGCGCTGGCCGGACATCACCTTCACGTCCACGCAGATCGAGGAGGTCGGGGACAACGCCTACCTCGTGCAGGGCGACCTGACGATCCGCGACGTCACCCGTCAGATCTCGATCCCCCTCGAACTCATCGGCGTCCAAAAGGATGCCTTCGGCAACCTGCGCGCCGGCTTCGAGGGCGCCCGCCGAGTCAACCGCCGCGACTTCGGCCTCGAGTGGAACCAGCCGCTGGACGCCGGCGGCCTGCTCGTCTCCGAGAAGATCTCGCTGGAGTTCGAGATCTCCGCCGTCAAGCGCGCCGACGAAGGCCAGCAGCAGAACGGCTGATCCATCCCGCCACCACGTCCGCGAATCCGCCGGAAGCCGTCAGCGGCGACCGGCGGATTCGCGTTCCGCGACGATCTCGAGGATGCACCGCTCCAACACATAGGCCGGTTCGCGACGGCCACCCGCGCCCAGGCCGCCTCCCTTGACCTCGAAGTCGGCTTGGGCTACGGCCTGGATGCTGCGCCCGATACCGCCACCGTCCCAGCCCTGCAGCGCCCGACGGGCCTTGTCGACCTGCCACGGCGCCATCTTCAACGCCCGGGCCACATCGGCGCTCCGGCCCCGCCCCGCGGCGCCCACCTTGGCCAGCTGCCGCAGCTGCAGCGCGAGCACTGCCAGGATCGGCACGGGCGACTCCCCGAGAGCGGCCGCGTGTCGCCACAGTCGCAGCGCCTCGTCCGCCTGCCCGGCGATCGCCGCCTCGGCCACCTGGAAGCCCGTGGCCTCGACCTTGCCGCCGTGGTACCGCATGACGACCTCATCGTCGATGACGCCGGTGGTGTCATCGACGAGTTGCTGACAGGCCGAGGCGAGTTCCCGCGGATCCTTCCCCACGGCCTGGACCAAGGCGGCCACCGCACCCGCTGTCGCCTTGCGCCGCAGCCGGCGGAACTCGTTCGTGGCGAAGTCGGTCTTGTCGCGATCGCTCTTCATCGCCGGAGCCCCGAGGCGCAGCGCCTTGCCCTTCTTGAGGGTGTCGAGCACCTTCTTGCCACGGTTGCCGGACTTGTGCATGACCACGAGGGTGACGTCCGGCTCCGGTGCGCCGAGATACTCGAGCAGATCGGTCTGCATCGCCTCCGGCGCCTCGTCGAGGTCATGGACGACGAGCAGCGTCTCCTCCCCGAACAGCGAGGGGCTCGTCGCCACGGCGATCGCGCCCGGCTCGTACGACTCGGTGTACTGGTGCAGCACCTCGACCTCGGGTGAGGACACCTTGACGTCGGCGATCACCTGGGCGAGCGCACGCTCGGCGAGCACGGCCTCGGGGCCGGCGATGAGCACCAGCGGCGGCACCTGCCGGGGCACGTCGATGGTGGCGGTCTCGTCGGGGTTGGTCACGCGCACCACGATAGAGGCCGCCGCCGACAGCGCTCGTCAGGTGATGAGGTCGGGGTCCCAGTCCCCCGACGCGGCGCTCACGGCCAGGGCGGCGTAGACGGTCGGGGCCACGTGACGGGCCCACAGCCGATATCCGTGTTCGTTGGGGTGAAACCCGTCCTCGGCGAAGCACTCGGGCCCGAACTCAAGCGCACGCAACGGCAGGAACGCCACGTGCCGCTGCCCGGTCATGGCCATCGTCTCGAGGTCGAAGAGACGAGCACGGTGCCCGACGAACCGCGCCAGCACGACGGGCAGCGCGGGGGCCAGATGGGTCGGCGGCATGCCTCCGAAGACCACCACGGAGCGCGGCAGCGACGCCCGCGCGGAATCGAGCAGCAACTGCAGATCCTGCCGGAACGTCGAGCGGCGATGCAGTCGGATGAGGTCGTTCACCCCGGCACTGACGACGATGACGTGCGGTTCGCGGGCCTCGCTCAACCCGGGAACGAGATCGGTGGCGACGTGCCGCATCGTCGCGCCGGCGAAGAACGTCGCGCGCCACTGCACCGGCCGGCCACTGACCTCGGCCAAGGCCGTCGCCAGCTCTCCCGCCAGCCCCTCCGGGGTCGACGGCGTCCCGACCCCCATGACCGTCGAGTCGCCGAGCACCGCCAGGCGCAGGGGCGGAGCCGACGTGTCGCCGTTCAGCGGCCCCGCCGCCGACGCCACCCCCGAGGTGGGCCCCACCGGATCGGGGCAGCGCACCGGCACCATGCCCAGCGCCTCGACGATCTTGCGTTGCAACGCCGGGGTGTCCACGCGCTACTCCGTCACGCTCAGGCCGAGACCGGCCAGTCGTTGTTCGATGACCTCGGCCGGCCGTTCCATCGACTCTGCGAGTTCGGCCACCGACAAGCCCAGGTCGAGGCCGTCGCGCAGTTCCTCGTCGTCCTGTTCGGTCCACGCGAGCCCCTGGGTCACGGCGGTGCGCGGGCTGTCGGCCACCGGTGGCGCGGGCGGCTCGGCGACGGGCGTCCCCTCCCCGACTCCGGCGGGCTCCCCCGGCAGGGGGTGCGGCGCGACCGTCCCGGTCAGGGTGCGCGCCGCCGGGTCGGCGACGTCCAACGGCGGCGGCGCGTTCTCGTCGAGCCTGTGCAGCGCCCCCAACACGAGCTCGCGGTCGATCGTCGCCCAGAACGGCGGTATGGAGCGCTGGAGGAACCCGGCATACCGCGCCGACACCATGCGCGAATCGAGGAACGCCACGACCCCGCGGTCGTCGGAGCGACGCACGAGACGCCCGGCGCCCTGGGCCAGCTTCAGCGCGGCGTGGGTGGCCGACACGGCCATGAACCCGTTTCCGCCCATCCGCTTCACCGCCTCGGTACGGGCCGAGGCGAGCGGATCGTCGGGGCGCGGGAACGGGATGCGATCCATGATGACGAGTTGGCACGACGAACCGGGCACGTCGACGCCCTGCCACAGCGTCATCGTCCCGAACAGGCAGGTCTGCGGCTCGCGGGCGAACTGACGCACGAGCGTGCTGATCTGGTCATCGCCCTGGCACAGCACCTCGATCCGCTCCCCCGCCGGGTCGCTCGCGAACCGCTCGCGCATCTCCTCGGCAGCCTCCCGAGCCGCCCGGGTCGACGAGAACAACCCGAGCGTGCGCCCCCCGGCCGCCCGCACGAGCGCCTCGATCTCGTCGTGCACGGCGGCGGAGTCACGTTCGCGGCCCGGGGCGGTCAGGTGCGCCGCCACGTAGGCGATGCCCTGCTTCGGGTAGTCGAAGGGGCTGCCGACGTCGAGGCCAGTCCACTCCGGGGCCTGATCGCCGCGCAGCCCCATCGTTCCGGCGATGGGGTCGAAGGTGCCACCCAATTCGAGTGTGGCCGAGGTCAACACCACAGTGCGCTCCTCGAAGATCGTCTCGCGCATCAGGTCGGACACACTCATCGGTGCCACCCGCAGCACCGATCCGCGCCGCTCGTCGTGGGTGATCCAGGAAACGTCGAGTTGCCGTGCCTCGAGAATCCGATCGGAGGTGTCGAAGATCTCGTCGATGGCGGCCCGCGCGACCTGGGTGCCCCCGTCGGCGGCCTCGCCCTTCTCCGGTTTGAGATCGCCCTGGATCGAGCGGCTGATGTCCCGCACCCGCGCCAACGCCATCGCCAGCGCATCGGGCACCCCCCGGGCCAAACGCCCCTCCGGCAATTCGGACAGGGTTGCGCCGAACAGGTCAGCGGCATCGTCGAGGGCATCGCTGTCCTCGGAGAGCTTGCGGGCGCGCTTGGCCGCCGACGCGATCATGCCGGCCGACAGTTCGGCCGTGGTCGTGGCGGTGACGCGGTCGACGAGTTCGTGGGCCTCGTCGACGATGAGCAGGTCGTGTTCGGGCAGCAGTTGTCGCCCGCCGAAGGCGTCGATGGCCATGAAGGAGTGGTTGGTGACGATGACGTCAACGTCACGCGCCGCCTCCCTGGCCCGTTCGACGAAGCATTCGCCCACCAGCGGGCAGCGCGCGCCCAGGCATTCGGCGGCGCTGACCGAGACCTGGCGCCACGCGCGCTCCGAGACGCCGGGCACGAGTTCGTCGCGGTCACCCGAGGTGGTCTCGTCGGCCCATGCACGGAGCCGAGTGACCTCCTCCCCGAGTCGCGAGGCACCTCGATCGACCTGCCCGACGCCCAGGAGCGAGTCCTCCTCCTCGTCGGGGAACCCGCCCTCCAACCGGTTGAGGCAAACGTAGTTGCGCCGGCCCTTGACGATCGCGTAAGTGGGACGCCGACCCATGACCGGGTGCAGCGCTCCGGCGATGCGGGGCATATCGCGGTCAACGATCTGCGACTGCAGCGCCAAGGTCGCCGTCGCGACGACCGCGGGCTTGCGGGTCTCCAGCGCGTGCGCGATGGCCGGCACGAGGTAGGCCAGCGACTTGCCCGTGCCGGTACCGGCCTGAACGAGCAGGTGGGTCGAGGTGTCGACGGCGCGCTCGACGGCGTGGGCCATCTCGACCTGACCGGGGCGCTCCGTGCCACCGACCCCGGCCACCGCCGCGTGCAGGAGGGTGTCCAGAGCAACCATGCTCTCCAGCCTAATGCGCGGCGGCGCTCGACCCGTCGCCGTCCACAGTCGGGCCCGACTTGATCTGCGTCAAGGAGGTCGGCGGCGAACCTTCGTAGGTTGACAGTGAGGCCATCAACCGGGCCCACCACGAAAGGGAAATGCCATGAGCACCACTGCCGACACCACGACCACCATGCTGCGCGCCGAGGGCTTCTCCTGCCCGTCCTGTGTGAACAAGATCGAGAAGCAGGTCGGTCGGCTCGACGGAGTCTCGTCCGTGAAGGTCCACTTTGCGTCCTCGCGTGTCGAGGTGGCACACGACCCGTCGGTCGCGACTGTGGACGACCTCGTCGCGGCGATCGACAAGGCCGGCTACAAGTCCGCCCCATCGGCCTTCTGAGGGCCGCACTCCCCGCCCCTCCCCCGCCCCACCCCCACCCGGTTCGAGGTATTACGCGTCGGGAAACCGCCGCGTCATACCTCGAACCGGGGAGGGAGCAACGAAAGGACACCACCGTCATGACCCCGAGAAGTCTCCTGAGTTCGGCCCGCACGTGGCTGGGCGGCCGCTGGGCCGTCTCGGCCATCTCGGGCACCCTCATCGTCGCCGCCCTGGTCGTCGGCCGCCTGGCCGCCGACTCGGTGTGGGGCGATGTCCTGATGATCGCCGCCGCAGTCGTGGCGGGCACCCCGGTCGTCATTCAGGCCTGGCGCTCGCTGACCGCCAAGGTCATCGGCATCGACCTGCTCGTCTCGGTCGCCGCGATCGGTGCGGTGCTGCTCGGCAACTACTGGGAGGCCGCCGCGGTGACCTTCCTCTTCGCGATCGGCCATGCGCTCGAGAACGCGACCCTGACCCGCACACGGTCGGCCCTGGCCGAACTCATCGCGGTCGCCCCCGACGTCGCCACGGTGATGCGCGATGGTCGGCAGGTCGAGGTCCCCGCCCACACCGTGGCCACCGGCGAGACCGTCCTGGTCAAGAACGGCACCAAGGTGCCCGTCGACGGCATCGTCATCGGCGGCACCGGCGCGGTCGACGAGGCGTCGATCACCGGCGAGTCCATACCGGTCGAGAAACTCGACGGTGATCAGGTCTTCGCCGGCACGATCTCGACCGGCGGGTTCCTGCAGATCGAGGCGACCGGCGTCGGCGCGGACACCACACTGGCGCGGATCATCCACCGCGTGGAGGAGGCGCAGGACGCCAAGGCCCCGACCGCCCAGTTCATGGATCGCTTCTCCGCCTGGTACACCCCGGCGATCATCGTGCTCGCGATCGTGCTCGGCGCGATCACCCGCAACGTCACCCTCGCGCTGACGCTGCTGGTCATTGCCTGCCCCGGCGCGCTCGTCATCTCCATCCCCGTCTCGATCGTCGCCGGCATCGGACGCGGGGCCAAGGACGGCATCCTCATCAAGGGTGGCGAATACCTCGAGACCTCCGCCAAGATCGATGTCGTCGCGGTCGACAAGACCGGCACCCTGACCGAGGGCAGGCCGTACCTGACTGACGTCGTCACCCTGCCCGGCACCGCCGACGCGCCGGCCCTGACCGACGATGAGGTCCTCACCCTCGCGGCGCGGGCCGAGGCCGGTTCCGAACACCCGCTGGCCCAGCCGATCGTCGACGCCGCGGTGGAGCGCGGGCTAGATGTCCACGACCTGCCCGAGCACACGCAGCCCGTGCCCGGCAAGGGCATCATCGCCACGATCGACGGCCACCGGATCGCCGTGGGCAACCTCGCCCTCGGCGCGACCGTGGCCGAGCACAACGGAGCGTCGTCACGCGACTGGGCAGGTACGCCGGCCCACGAGCAGGCCGCAGCCGTCGTCGCCGACCTCGCCGCCCATGGCCGCACCCCCATGGTCGTGGCCCGCGACTCGCACCCGGTGGGCGTCGTCGCCGTGGCCGACCGACTACGCTCCGATGCGCCCGAGATGGTTGCTCGGCTGCACGACTCCGGCGTGTCCAAGGTTGTCATGCTCACGGGTGACATCGAACCCGTCGCTCGGGCCGTGGCCGACCAGGTCGGCATCGACGAGGTCCGCGCCGGGCTGCTGCCCGAGGGCAAACTCGACGCCGTCACCGCTCTGCAGCGGGCCGGGCACACGGTGGCGATGGTCGGCGACGGCGTGAACGACGCTCCGGCCCTGGCGACGGCCGACATCGGCGTGGCCATGGGAGCCGCCGGCACCGGAGTGGCCATAGAGACCGCCGACATCGCCCTGATGAAGGATGACCTGCTCAAACTGCCCGCGGCCATCTCGCTGGCCAAGCGCACCGTGGCGAACATGCGCCAGAACATCGTCATCGCGTTGTTCACCGTCGGGCTGCTCATGGTCGGGGTGCTCTTCGGCGGCGTGACCATGGCGATCGGCATGCTCGTTCACGAACTGTCGGTGCTCGTCGTCATCGTCAACGCCATGCGGCTGATGCGCCCTCGTCGGATAGCGTGGCACCACGATGACAACGCTGACCGCCCTGCTGCCCGCCCCGGGACGGCCCGCCCCGGACGCCGATTCCCTCTACGACATGTTCAGCACGTGGGCGACTGACCGCGGCACGCCGCTCTACCCCCACCAGGACGAAGCGGTCATCGAACTGCTCGCCGGCAACCACTGCATCCTCGCCACGCCCACCGGCTCGGGGAAGTCGCTCGTCGCGACCGGAGCGCAGTTCGCGGCCCTGGCCCACGACAAGGTCTCGTTCTACACCGCTCCGATCAAGGCGCTGGTCTCCGAGAAGTTCTTCGCCCTGTGTGAGACGTTCGGGGCGGAGAACGTCGGCATGCTCACCGGTGACGCCTCGGTCAACGCCGACGCCCCGATCATCGCGTGCACCGCCGAGGTACTGGCCAACATCGCGCTGCGCGAGGGTGCCGACGCCGACGTGGGCCTGGTCGTCATGGACGAGTTCCACTACTACTCCGAACCGCAGCGCGGGTGGGCGTGGCAGGTGCCGCTGCTGGAGTTGCCGCAGGCGCAGTTCCTGCTCATGTCGGCGACGTTGGGCGACGTCTCGAAGTTCGTCACCGATCTGGAGCGTCGTACGGGCACCCCGGTGTCGGTCGTGGACCAGGCCGAGCGGCCGGTGCCGCTGGAGTTCGAGTGGTCGATGACCGCGACCGACGAGCGGCTGGCCAAACTCGTCGACGCCGACAAAGCCCCGGTCTACCTCGTGCACTCCACCCAGAAGGAGGCGGCCGACCACGCCGTGGCGCTGCAGCAGCACCGCTACCTGAGCAAGGACGAGCAGGCCGCCATGCTGGCGCGGCTGGCCGGGTTCCGGTTCACCGCCGGCTTCGGCAAGACCCTCTCGGCCCTGCTGCGCAAGGGCATCGGCGTGCATCACGCCGGGATGCTGCCGCGCTACCGCCGTCTGGTCGAACAACTCGCCCAGGCCGGGATGCTCAAGGTCATCTGCGGCACCGACACCCTCGGCGTCGGCATCAATGTGCCGATCCGCACGGTGATGTTCATGGGCCTGACGAAGTTCGACGGGTCCCGCCATCGCGTGCTGCGCGTGCGTGAGTTCCTCCAGATCGCCGGACGTGCCGGACGCGCCGGGTACGACACGATCGGGTACGTCGTCGTCCAGGCGCCCGAGCACGTCATCGAGAACGAGAAGGCGATCGCCAAGGCCGGCGACGACCCCAAGAAGCTGCGCAAGGTCCAGCGCAAGAAGCCGCCGGAGGGGTTCGTCGTCTGGACCGAGCAGACCTTCGAGAAGCTCACGACCGCTCCCCCGGAGCAGCTGCAGTCGCGGATGAAGATCGACGACGCGATGATCCTCAACGTCGTGGCGCGACCCGGCGACCCTGTGGCGACGCTGTCGCGGCTGCTGCGGGACAACCACGAGGATGCCCGCGGTCGGACGAAGTTGGCGCTGCGGGCGATCCGGCTGGGGCGGTCGCTGCTCGACTCCGGCGTGCTCGTGCGCCTGCCCGAACCCGACGCGACCGGCCGTACCGTCGCGTTGACCGTCGACCTGCCACGTGACTTCGCGCTGAACCAACCGTTGGCCGCGTTCGCCGTGGCCGCGCTCGACGTGCTCGATCCCGACTCCCCCGATCACGCCCTCGATGTCGTCTCGGTCATCGAGTCGGTGCTCGACTCGCCCCGCCCGGTGCTCATGGCCCAGCAGTTCGCCGCGCGCGGCGAGGCCGTGGCGCAGATGAAGGCCGACGGCATCGAATACGAGGAGCGGATGATCCTCCTCGAGGACGTCACCTGGCCCCAGCCATTGCGCGAACTGCTCGAGGCCACCTACGAGACCTACCGCCAGACCCACCCCTGGCTGAACGAGGACTCCCTCGTACCCAAGGCGATCGTGCGCGACATGTGGGCGACCGGGATGACGTTCACCGAGTTCATCTCGCGCTACCAACTGGCCCGCAGCGAGGGCGTCGTGCTGCGCTACCTCACCGATGCCTACCGCACCCTGCGCCACAGCGTGCCCGAACAGCACACCAGTGAGGCCTTGACGGAGATCGTCGAATGGCTGGGTGAGACGGTGCGCCAGACCGACTCCTCCCTCCTGGACGAGTGGGAGGCCCTGGCCAACCCGGACGCCGACCACGACGGGCATCTCGACGCCGGCGAGGTGGCCGGGGCCGCCGCGGCGGTCTCGCACCACGACGGTCCCCGGCCGAATCGGCCACTCACCGCGCGCGAGGCGGTGTTCCGCACGATGGTCCGCAATGCGGTGTGGCAGCGGGTGGAGCGCAGTGCCCGCGACGACATCGACGCGCTCGCGACCATCGAGGCCGGCAACGCCGCGCTCCCCGATCCGCCCCGGTCCCCGGTCATGACGCGCGACGACTGGGATACCGCGTTGGGCGACTACTGGGACGAGCACGACGCGATCGGCACCGACACCGCCGCGCGCGGGCGCGAGTTCTTCCACGTCGAGGTCGGGCGGGACGTGCCTCCCGGGTTGTCGGCGCGTGAGGCCGAGACGGTCGACGAGGTGCGGGTCTGGTTCGTGCGCCAGACGTTGTCCGACCCCGAGGGCGACCACGATTGGATCATCGACGCGACCGTCGATCTCGACGCCAGCGATGCCGCCGGTGAACCGGTCGTATTCGCCACGGCCCTGCGTCGTCTGTGATCATGCGTGCCATGCACATCTACGACGCCGTCACCTCCCGCAAGTCGGTCCGCGCATACACGGATCAGCCCGTGCCCCGAGAGGTCCTCGAGCGGGTGCTCGACACGGCGCGTCGTGCCCCCTCCGGCGGCAACCTGCAACCGTGGCACGCCGCAGTGCTCACCGGTGATGCGCTCACGGCGATCCGCGCGGCCGCCGCGGATCGGCTGGCCGGGCTGACGACGGGACCGGCCCCGGAGTACCCGATGTACCCGGAGAAGTTGTGGTCGCCGTATCGCGAGCGTCGGTTCCGCAATGGCGAGCAGCTCTACGAATCGGTCGGCGTGACGCGCGAGGACAAGGCCGGGCGGGTCCGCCAGTTCTCGACCAACTGGGATCTCTTCGGCGCTCCGGTGGGAATGTTCGTCTTCGTCGACCGCGGGATGAACCACCCGCAGTGGTCGGACCTGGGCATGTGGCTGCAGACGGTCATGCTGCTGCTGCGCGGGGAGGGTCTCGACTCGTGCCCGCAGGAGGCGTGGAGCGTGCACCACGACGTCGTCACCAACGTCGTCAAGATCCCGGACAACCTCATGCTCTTCTGCGGCATGGCGATCGGGTACGGCGACACCAACGCGCCGGTCAACACCCTCGTGACCGAGCGTGCGCCCTTGGAAGAGGTCGTGACGTTCCTCGACGCTCCGGGGGCGTTGACGACACGAGTGGACTGATACCTGTCCAATCCGCCTCGGTCGTGCCAAAGTCGGGGGTATGAGCACCTCCACCTCCGGCACCGACAGCACCCTCGAGGCGGTGCGTCGACGCGGTGTCGAGCGCACGGGCATCGAGATCATCGACGAATCCGAGCGCACCGCGAAGCCCTCCGACCTGTTCTGGCCATGGTTCGCGGCGAACATCTCCGTCTTCGGTATCTCCTACGCCGCGTTCGTCCTCGGGTTCGGGATCTCGTTCTGGCAGGGCGTGACCGTGACGGTCATCGGCATCGTCATGAGCTTCCTGTTCTGCGGGATCATCGCGGTGGCCGGGAAGCGTGGCTCCGCCCCGACGATGGTGCTCTCCCGGGCCGCGTTCGGCGTGACCGGTCAGAAGGTGCCCGGAGTCGTGTCGTGGCTGACCTCGATCGGGTGGGAGACGTTCCTGGCGATCATGGCCACGCTGGCGGTCTCGACGGTCTTCGAGGAGCTCGGTTGGGCCAGCGGCACCACGACGAAGGTGCTCGCCATGATCGTCATCGCCGCGCTCATCGTCTCGGCGTCGGTGGCGGGCTACCACATCATCATGCGGATGCAGTCGTGGCTGACCTGGATCACGGGTATCGCCACGATCGGGTACATGGCCCTGACGATCCACCGCGTCGACTGGTCGGTCGTGGCGGCGATCCCCGCGGGGCCGATGCAGGCCGTCATCGGCGCGCTGGTCATGCTCATGACCGGCTTCGGGTTGGGGTGGATCAACATCGCCGCCGACTGGTCGCGCTATCAGTCCCGGGAGGCGTCGGGCGCCGCGATCATCGCGTGGAACACCTTCGCCGGGGCGCTGGCGCCCGTGATCCTGGTCATCTACGGTCTGCTGCTCGCCGGGTCGGATCCGAAGCTGGCCGAGGGCATCGCGGCGAACCCGATCGGCACCCTGGCCACGGTGCTGCCGACATGGTTCCTGCTGCCGTTCCTCATCGCGGCCGTGCTCGCGCTCGTCTCCGGCGCCGTGTTGGGCATCTACTCCTCCGGGCTGACGCTGCTCAGCCTCGGAGTGAACATCCCGCGGCCGGCGGCGGCGCTCATCGACGGCATCATCCTCACGCTCGGCACGATCTACGTCGTCTTCTTCGCGCAGAACTTCCTCAACCCGTTCCAGTCGTTCCTCATCACCCTCGGCGTGCCGCTCTCCGCGTGGGCCGGGATCATGATGGCCGACATCGCCCTGCGCAAGGATGACTACGACGAAGAGGCGCTATTCGACGGCAACGGGCGCTACGGCAACTGGGACTGGGTCTCGGTGGGCACCATGATCGTGGCGACGATCATCGGCTGGGGTCTGGTGGTCAACAGCTTCGCCGACGACGCCGCGTGGAACAACTGGCAGGGGTACCTGCTCGAACCGCTCGGGCTGGGACATTTCGTCAATGACCCGGCCGGGTCATACTGGGAGGGCAACTGGCCCTACGCCAACCTCGGTGTGCTGCTGGCGCTGGCGATCGGTTTCGTCGTGACGTACGTGGCGCGGCGCGGCAAGGTGGCGCGGCAGGAGGCCGATCAGCAGGCCGAGATGACGCGCCTCGTGCGACGGGATCGCGGCACGGGCGCGACGGCCGCCACGAACGGTGAGGACTCGTGATGGGCGAGCAGCCGTGGTTGGTCGTCGTCGACCCGCAGCGGATCTTCGCCGATCCCGACTCGCCGTGGGCGGCACCGCGATTCGCCGAGATCGTCGCGCCGATCCACCACCTGGCCATGGCGTTGCCGGAACGGACCGTCGTGACGCGCTGGGTTCCCGGGCAGGATCGGACCGGGTCGTGGGCGGCCTATTTCGATCACTTCCCGTTCGCCGACCGGCCCGACGACGATCCGATGTTCGCGTTGGTCCGCGAGGCCGAGGGGTTGACGACCCGTCACACCGTCAACGCCCCGACGTTCGGCAAGTGGGGTGATGACCTCGAGGCGATCACCGGCCCGACACCGCACCTGATCCTCACGGGCGTCTCGACCGACTGCTGCGTCATCTCCACGGCGCTCCCGGCCGTCGATGCCGGCGCTCAGGTGACCGTCGTGTCCGACGGATGCGCCGGTTCGACCGACGAGAACCACGCGGCGGCGTTGCAGATCATGGGCTTGTACACGCCGCAACTCGCGGTGCGTACGTCGGCGGAGGTCCTCGCCGACCTCTGAACACGCCGCTCCGCGCCCAGTGATGGTTTCGCGTGGCCTACAGCGCCTCATAGCCCACGCGAATCCATCACTCGGCGGGAGTCAGGCGGACTGGTCCTCGCCGAGGTCGACCATCCACTGGATACCGAAGCGGTCGGTGAGTGCGCCGTACTCGTCGCCCCACACCTGCTTCTCCATGGGCATGGTCACCTCGCCGCCGGCAGACAGGCCCGTCCAGAAGTCGCGCAGCTTCGGGTCGGTCCCGCTGATGCTGACGGTGACGTTCGTGCCAGGGGTCACCGGGGGCATGCCCTCGACCGTGTCCGAGGCCATGAGCACGTAGCCGTCCGGGGACTCCAAGCGAGCGTGCATGACGAGGTTCGCGTGCGCGTCTCCGGGTTGGGCGCCGCCGTACTCACCGAAGGTGCCGATCTCGAGATCACCCCCGAGCACGGACTGGTAGAACTGCATCGCCTCACGCGCGTTGCCGGTAAAGGTGAGGTACGGGTTGAGTCGTGACGTTGCCATGGTGCCCTCCGACGTTGGTGGAATCGACCTGTGGGAACTACACGCGCCAGCCTACCCAGTTGGGCATGGGATCGGCCACACCTGTCGCACGCTCTCATTACCCGCCATTAGAGTTCCCTCCATGCAGCTACGACTTTCCGCCGAGGATGCGGCCTTCCAGCAGCGTATGCGCGAGTTCTTCACCACCCAGGTGCCCAAGGAGGTGATCGAGGCCAACACCAGCGGTGGAAAGGGTTCCGACTTGGCGCCCGAGTTGGTGCGTCTGAGCATGAAGACGCTCAACGCGGCCGGCCTCGCCGTGCCGAACTGGCCCGTGGAGTGGGGTGGCCAGGACTGGACCACCCTGCAGAAGCACATCTGGGCCTCCGAGATGGAGCTCGCCGGCGTGCCGAGCCCGCTGGCCTTCAACGCCAAGATGATCGGCCCGGTCATCGCCGCCTTCGGCTCCCAGGAGCTCAAGGAGCGCTTCCTCGCGCCGACGGCCAACCTCGACATCTGGTGGTGTCAGGGCTTCTCCGAGCCGAACGCCGGCTCCGACCTCGCCGGTCTGAAGACCACGGCCGTCCGCGACGGCGACAACTACGTCATCAACGGCCAGAAGACGTGGACCACGCTGGGCCAGTTCGCCGACTGGATGTTCATCCTCGTGCGCACCGACCCGAACGCGCCGAAGAAGCAGATGGGCATCAGCATGCTCCTGCTCGACATGAAGACGCCCGGCGTCACCGTGCGCCCGATCAAGCTCATGGACGGCCAGCACGAGGTCAACGAGGTCTTCTTCGACAACGTGGTCGTGCCCGCCAACCAGCTGGTCGGCGAGGAGAACAAGGGCTGGACGTACGCGAAGTTCCTGCTCGGCAACGAGCGCGCGGGCGTCGCTCCGGTCGGGGCGATCAAGTTGCACCTCTCGCGTGCCAAGGACTACGCCGCGCAGGTCCAGACCGAGACCGGCACCCTGCTGGACGACCCGCTGATCGCTGCTCGGATCGCCGAGCTCGAGGCCGCTGTCATGGCCCTCGAGCTCACCGTGCTCCGCGTCGCCGGCACCTCGAAGGACGGCAAGCCGGACCCGGCCAGCTCGATCCTCAAGCTGCGGGGCTCGGAGATCCAGCAGGACGTCATCGAGTTGGTCATGGACATCGCCGGCCCGGCGTCGCTGACCTGGCCGGCCGTCGAGGGCACCTCGCAGGCCGACTGGACCGCCGGCACCACGCCGACCTACCTCAACTTCCGCAAGGCGACCATCTACGGCGGCTCCTCTGAGGTGCAGCGCTCGATCATCGCCTCCGCCAACCTCGGACTGAAGGGCTGAACCATGGACTTCACCATCACCGACGAGCAGAAGGCCCTGTCCGACGCCGTCCGCGAGCTGGTCACGCGCGCCACGCCGGAACTGACCGGTGACGTGCCGGTCGGCCCGCAGCCGCACGACGCCAAGGTCTGGCAGCAGCTGGCCGAGGTCGGCGCGCTGGGCCTGCCCTACTCCGAGGAGCACGGTGGCTTCGGCGCCAGCCTCGTCGAGGCCGTGCTCGTCGCGGTCGAGCTCGGTCGCGGCCGTATCCAGAGCGCATATGCCGACAGCATTCTCGCCGGAGTTCTCGTCGAGGAGCTCGGTACGGATGAGCAGAAGTCGCTCATCGAAGCCATCGCGTCGGGCGAGTCCCTCGTGATCCCGGCGATCAACGAGCCGATGCGCGAGTTCTCCCACGACGCCCACACCGTCACCGCCACGCAGGCCGGCGACGGCTGGACCCTGTCCGGCGTCAAGGAGCCCGTGCGCTACGCCGCCGACGCCACCCACGTGCTCGTCACGGCCAAGGCCGGCGACACCACGGGCGTGTTCGTCGTCGAGGCTCCGCAGGCCACGGGCGACCGCCTCGAGTTCGCCGCCACCCCGGCCACCCTGCTGGGCACGACGGCCGACGCCGCTGCGGCCATCGACAAGGCCATCAATGTCGCCATCATCGTGCTCGCCGGCGAGTCGCTCGGGGCGATGGACGCGGCCGTGCCGATGACCGCGGAGTACCTCAACACCCGTCAGCAGTTCGGTGTGCCGTTGGCGACGTTCCAGACGCTGACCCACCGCGCGGCCGACATGTACGTCTCGCTCGAGTTGGCC
Source organism: Kribbia dieselivorans NBRC 106261 (assembly GCF_001552435.1). Lineage (GTDB taxonomy): Bacteria > Actinomycetota > Actinomycetes > Actinomycetales > Dermatophilaceae > Kribbia > Kribbia dieselivorans. The sequence goes on along the minus strand of NZ_BCRE01000006.1, from coordinate 3,990 downwards.
CGTTCGTCCGTCCTCTACGGCGCGATGGCGCTGTCCGAGGACCGCTCGGACGCCACCACCGCCTCGCGGGTCAAGGTCGTCGTCGGTCAGTCGGGCCGCCACATCGGCCAGGAGGCCATCCAGCTGCACGGTGGTATCGGTGTCACGGCCGAGTACGCGGTCGGTCACCTCACCGCGGCGATCACCGCGGCCGAGCACACCTACGGCGACACCCGTCACCACCTGACCCGCCTGTCCGCGGGGCTGCGTGACACCGGCGTCGTCGAGGTCCTGCACGCCTGATCGAGGCTGACGCCCCGCACCCCACGCGGTTCGAGACGCCGCGCGGTTCGAGGTATTACTCGTCGGGAATCCGACGCGTAATACATCGAACCGCGTGAGGGGCCCGCGTGAGGGTGCGGGTGCGTTGTCACCCAGGGTTCACCTGATCGTCGCCTGCTGCACAACTGAGTGCACCTCGCTGGTCGGCTGGGACCCGTAGACATGGCAGACCCCCCAACCCTTTCGAGGAGTCTCCATGGCCCTGCCTTGGCACCATCGAGTGCTTGCGATGACGACTACGGCCCTGACGGCAACGCTTGCGCTGGCCGTCGCGTCACCGACCACCCCCGCGCTCGCGACGCCCGCCGTCCCACCCGGCGCCGGACTCGAGTCGCCCGATCACCGCGCCTCGTCCAGCGAGTCCGATCTCCCGGACATCGCGCTCGCCCCGGCCGGTGAGGCGATCATCACCGACCGCAGCGACTCCCCCGTCGCGCCCGGCGTGACCTACACCTCCTTCGACCGCCTCGACCCGCGCGGCTGGGTGCGCGGTGACGTGCTCTCGATCGACATGGCCCGTAAGGGTGTGACGTTCGACTACCTGAACTCCGGCACCGTCGCCTCGACCGGCACCCTCACCTCCCAGGCGGAGCGTCGTGGCGCCATCGCCGCGGTCAACGGCGACGGCTTCGACATCAACGACACCGGAGCGCCGTTGGGCACCGGAGTGCAGCGACGTGACGGTGGCGAGTCGGTCATGCTCAACGGCTCCGCCGCGGGCACGAGCACCACACGCGGCGAGTCGATCGTCGTCGGGAAGAACGGACTCGCGTCCCTGGCCAACGTCGTCCTCGACGGTCGGGCCACCGACGGCACCGACAGCGTCACGCTGACCAACCTCAACTCCCCCACGGTGGCCCGCAACGGCATCGCGCTCTACACGCAGGCCTGGGGCAACGTCGCCATCAACCGCACCCTCGACGGAGCGCCGAACGTCTACGAGGTCGTCATCCGTGACGGCGTCGTCATCGAGGCCGATGCCAACGTCGATCACCCGCGCCCGTCGGAGAACGAGCAGGTGCTCGTCGCCCGCGACACCGGCGCGACGCGCTTGGCCGAGGCGTTCACCGTCGGTGAGTCGGTCGACGTCACGTACGCCCCCAAGGGCGCCGACGACCTGTCGATGGCGCTGAACTCCTTCTTCCCGGTCGCCCACGACGGGCAGATCACGACGCGCAACGACACCGACCTGCACCCGCGCACGATCGTCGGCCTCAACAAGGACGGCTCACGCATGTGGCTCGTCACCGTCGACGGCCGGCAGGCGAACAGCCGCGGCCTGACCGAGGTCGAGACCGCGAAGTTGCTGCTCGACATGGGCGCCACGGACGTCGTCAACCTCGACGGCGGCGGGTCCTCGCAGATGAACGCCCGTCTGGCCGGCGAACTCGCCCCGACGATCAAGTCGTCCCCGTCCGACGGGTCCGAGCGACACACCGCCAACTCCCTGGGCCTGTTCGCCACGCCGGGCAGCGGCCGGCTCGCGGAGTTCCGGATCCGCGCGGCGAATTCGGCCTGGAAGGACTCCGACGCCGACTCCAGCACGGACCTGTGGGTCATGGAGGGACTCAGCCGCGTCGTCTCCGCGCAGGGTGTCGACGAGACCTACTCCCCGATCCTCACGTCGCGGGCGTCGCTCAACGCCGGTCCGCAGGGCAACGTCACCGTGACCGACGAGAACGGCGCCGGCATCGTCACCGGCAAGCGCCGCGGCAGCACCGACCTGGTCGCTCGCGACGCCGCGGTGTCGTCCAGCACCAAGGTCGTCGTGCTCGGCGCTCCGGAGCGCATCAGCACCTCGACGCGGCAGGTATCGCTGGCCAGCAACGAGGTCACCGGCCAGTTCCAGGTCTTCGGTCACGACCGCGAGGGCATGACCACCTGGGTGGAGCCCCGTGACGTCACCCTCGATTACGACCGCTCGCAGATCGAGGTCACGGCCCGCGACGACCACTTCGTCGTCACGCCGCTGGTCGAGTCGACCTCGACCGTGATCAAGGTCAACGCCGGCGGGCAGCACACCGAGGTGGCCGTGACCGTGGGGCTGGGGACGAAGGTCCTGTCCACGATGGACGACATCTCGCAGTGGAGCGCCACCAAGTTCCCAGCAGTCGTCGGTTCGCGCATCAGCGCCGCCGAGGGCCGCACGCCGGGCGGTCAGGGCGTCGCTCTGGACTACTCGCTGACCGGCACCACCGCCACCCGCGCCGCCTACGTCGCGGCCAGCCCGCGACTGACGATGACGGGCGACGCGCCAACATCTACGAGGCCACCGGCGGCTCCGCCAAGACCGTCGACCTGGTGCGCAACATCAACTGGACCGGGTGGAAGTACGTCGAGGCAACCATCCCGGCCGGCCTGGTCTCACCGCTCTCCTTCTTCCGCCTCTACGTCGTCGAGACCGCGCCCACCCGCCAGTACAGCGGCCGAGTGGTCTTCGACGACCTGACGGTCCGCGCGGCTCCGGAGGTGCCTGCGCTCACCCTGCCCAACGCCGACGACCCGGCCGTCATCACCGACGGCGCCATCCCGGGCGACCACTGGCGCTTCGCCGTCCTGTCCGACACCCAGTTCACTGCCGACGCCCCGAACGGACCGCTCGTGGCCCAGGCTCGCCGCTCGCTGCGCGAGGTGCTGGCGTCCGACCCCGAGTTCATCGTCATCAACGGTGATTTCGTCGACCGCGGTTTCGCCCGCGACATCGAGTTGGCCAAGCGGATCATCGATGAGGAGGTCGGTGGACGGGTTCCGGTGCACTTCGTCCCCGGCAACCACGAGGCTGCCGGCCCGGGCAACCTCTCCGAGTGGATCAAGGTCTTCGGCGAACCGACCGGCACCTTCGACCACAAGGGCACGCGCTTCATCCAGCAGAACACCTACGGATACTCGCTGCGCTCGGGCGGGTTCGACCAGGTTCTCGACCTGAAGAAGCAGCTCGCCGACGCGGAGAACGACCCGACGATCCGCAACGTGATCGTGCTTCAGCACCACCCGATGACCGATCCGACCCCGACCGGCGGTTCGGCGCTGACCGACCCGAAGGAGGCCACGCTGCTCCAGGACTGGCTGGCGGACTTCCGGTTCGACAGCGGCAAGGGCGCGGCGCTGATCTCCGCGGGCGTGGGCACGTTCCACGCCTCGCGCACCGACGGCGTGCTGCAGGTCATCAACGGCAACTCCGGCAAGGGCCCGAACGGCGCTCCGGGCGATGGTGGCTTCACCGGCTGGTCGCTCGTGGGCATCGACCCGAACGCCGCGGTCACGCCGCTGCAACGCGGGCAGTGGTCGAAGAACACCGCCAACCAGTGGCTCCAGGTCGAGATGACCCCGCACGTCGACAGCCTCGAGCTGTCGGTGCCGGAGTCGTTGACCGTCGGTGAGACCGGTCGCGTCACGGCCACGGTGGTCCAGGACGGTCGCCGCGTGCCGGTGGACTACCCGGTCGCCGCCGACTGGACCGCCGACGCGAAGGTGACGATCTCTGGATCGTCGCCGCGCGAGAGCGCCCTCGCGACGTTCGACCCCGCCACCGGCGAGTTCGTCGCGAAGCGGGCCGGCACCGTGACCGTCGCGTTGAAGGTCAACGGCGTCACGAAGCAGGCCACGATCACCCTCCGCTGATCCCCGCGCCCCGCCCAACCCCCGCCGGGGCCGCCCAACCCCCGCCGG
>NZ_BCRE01000005.1 GCF_001552435.1 Kribbia dieselivorans NBRC 106261 | reverse complement strand
GGTAATACCTCGAACCGTGTGGGGGCGGCCGGGGTGGGCGGAGGCCAAATCAGACGGTGAACGGCACGAGCGAGTCCGCCAACTGCGCTCCGACCTTGGCACGCACATGCGTACCGGACTCGACATGCTCGGTGAGCAGCACCTCGCCCTCCTCATGGATCCGCGAGAGCAGGCCACCCTGGTCGTACGGCAGCAGCACGTCGACATCGATCTCCGGCGTCGGCAACTCCTGCGCGATCAGGGCCCGCAACTCATCAAGGCCCTCCCCCGTGCGCGCGGACACCGCGATCGAGTGCTTCTCGTTGCGCAGAATCCGATCGACGACGTGCGGGTCGGCCACGTCGGCCTTGTTGATGACGATGACCTCCTTGACGTCCGCAGCATCGACATCGGCCAGCACCGCCCGCACGGCGCTGATCTGCCCCTCCGGATCGGAGTGCGATCCGTCCACGACGTGCAGCAACAGGTCGGCTTCGGCGACCTCCTCCAACGTCGACCGGAACGCCTCGACCAGCTCATGCGGCAGCGACCGCACGAAACCGACCGTGTCGGTGAGCGTGTAGTCGCGCCCGTCCGGGGTCTCGGCCTTGCGCACCGTCGTGTCCAGGGTCGCGAACAACTGGTTGTCGACGAGCACCCCGGCCTTCGTCAACCGGTTGAGGAGCGTCGATTTGCCGGCATTCGTGTACCCGGCAATGGTCACACTGGGCACCGCGTGCTGCTTGCGGGAGTGGCGTTTGGTGTCACGATGCGTCTTCATCCCGGCCAGTTCACGGCGCAACTTCGCCATGCGGGTATTGATCCGGCGCCGGTCGAGCTCGATCTTCGTCTCACCGGGACCACGCGACCCCATGCCCTGACCGCCGGCGGCCTGACCACCGGCCTGACGCGACATCGACTCGCCCCAACCGCGCAGACGCGGGAGCAGGTACTGCAGCTGGGCCAGTTCGACCTGCGCCTTGCCCTCCTTGCTCTTGGCGTGCTGCGCGAAGATGTCGAGGATCAGGGCCGTGCGGTCGATGACCTTGACCTTGACGACGTCCTCCAGGGCACGCCGCTGGCCGGGCGCGAGTTCGGCGTCGACCACGACGGTGTCGGCGCCCTCGGCGACGACGAGGTCACGCAGCTCCGCCGCCTTGCCGGAGCCGAGATACGTACTCGCGTCGGGTCGCTGGCGCCGCTGCATGACCCCGGCGAGCACCTCCGAACCGGCGGTCTCGGCGAGCGCGGCGAGTTCGCGCAGGGAGTTCTCGGCGTCCTCGGCGGTGCCCTCGCTCCAAACCGAGGCGAGCACCACCCGCTCGAGGCGCAGCTGTCGGTACTCGACCTCGCTGATGTCCTCGAGTTCGGTCGACAACCCCGCCACGCGGCGGAGCGCCGAACGCTCCTCGCGGTCGAGTTGGTCACCGTCGTGGGTGGTCCAGTCGTCGAGCAGGAACCCGTCGGCGTCGGTCTCCGGGTCAGCCAGGGCCTCGGCGCGCCGGTCGAATAGGTCAGAAGTGGGTCGTGGTTCAGTCATCCTCGTTCAAGGATGACATCCCGCCGGCCTGAACACGAACGGTTTCCGCCCTCAGCGCACGCTGGCGGACGTCTCCGACGGTCGTGCGCAGCGCATCGGCCGCGGCGTCATCGGTCTCGTCCTGGCTGGCCAGCTCCGCGCGCACCCGCTGCCGGTACTGCTCGACTTCCATGTCCCGCTGCTCGTCGCTCCACCCGAGCACGTCGGCCATGATCGCCGCTGCCTCCGGTGCCGCCGCCACGCCCCGGTCGATGACCTCGATGGAGATCCGGGTGCGCCGGGTCAGCACGTCCTCCAGGTGCAGCGCCCCCTCGTGGGTGCAGGCGTGCCGCACCTCGACCTTGAGGTACTCCTCGGCACCCGGCAACGGCTCCCACAGGCGCGGGTCGGCCTGCGCCAACTCCACCAGTTCGTCGACAAGCGAGCCATACCGGTTGAGCAGATGTTCGAGTCGCCACACCGGCAGCCCGTGCCGCTCGGCGAACCGGTCCTGCTGGTTGACCAGCGCCGGGTAGCCATCGGCGCCCAGCAACGGGATGTCGGCGGTGACACTGTCGGGCACCCCGGCGGGCAAGTCTTCGAGAGCCGCATCGACTGCATCGGCGGCCATGACGCGATAGGTGGTGAACTTGCCTCCGGCAATCGACACCATGCCCGGCTGCGGCCGCCCGACGGCGTGTTCGCGGCTGAGTTGGCTGGTCAGGGCGTCCTCACCGGCCAACAACGGCCGGAGCCCGGCGTACACCCCGAGGATGTCGTCGTGCGTCAGGGGGTTGCGCAGCACCGAGTTCACCTGCCCGAGGATGTACTCGATGTCGGTGCGGGTCGCCGCTGGGTGCGCCAGGTTGTGCGACCAGTCGGTGTCGGTGGTGCCGATGATCCACCGGGTGCCCCACGGGATGCAGAACAGCACCGACGTCGGCGTGCGCAGGATCAGCCCGGTCTCGGAGTTGATCCGGTCGCGGGCGATGACGATGTGCACGCCCTTGGACGCGCGCACCCGGAAGCGCCCACGACCCCCGGCCATGGTCTGCACCTCATCGGTCCATACCCCCGTGCAGTTGACGACCACGGAGGTCTGCACGGTGTGCTCCTCGCCGGTCTCGACATCGCGCACCCGCGCTCCGACGATCCGCTCCCCCGCCCGGATCAGACCGACCAGTCGCGCCGAGGTGAGCACCGTCGCTCCGTACGCCTGCGCCGTGCGCGCCAGGGTCAGGGTGTAGCGCGCGTCGTCGGTCTCGGCGTCGTGGTACAGCAACCCGCCTCGATGCGCGGTCGGCAGCAGCCCGGGCGCGAGCGCGCTGACCTGGGCGGCCGAGAGTTGCTTGTGCGAGGGCACGGAGCGGTTGCCGCCGAGCGTGTCGTAGATCGTCAGGCCGGTGGTGACGTACGGTCGCTCCCACACCCGGTGCTCGAGCGGGTACAGGAACGAGACCGGCTTGACCAGGTGCGGCGCGATCCGCGTCAGCACGAGGTCTCGCTCACGCAACGCCTCGCGCACCAACGCGAAGTTCATCTGCTCGAGGTAACGCACCCCGCCGTGGAACAGCTTGCTCGAGCGCGACGACGTCCCCGAGGCATAGTCACGCTGTTCGATCAGGGCGACATCCAGCCCGCGGGTCGCCGCGTCGAGCGCCACGCCCGCGCCGGTGACGCCACCGCCGACGACGAGCACCTCCCACTGGCGGGAGGTGAGCGTCTCCCAAGCGCGGCGACGGTATTCCGGGCTCAACGGCTCGGGTCGGGGCATGATGGACTCCCTCAGAGATTCGTAACGCCACCAATGAACCACACGTGTCCGTCCCACACTCGAACCGCGGGAGAAAATCAGTGAGTGTCACGTCACGCGCGACGTACGTCTTGGCCATCGACCAGGGCACGACCAGCACGCGGGCCATGATCGTCGGTCAGGACGGACTCCCGGTGGCGAGTCACCAGCTCGAGCACACGCAGATCCTGCCGCGCGCCGGGTGGGTCGAGCACGACGCCACCGAGATCTGGGCGCGTACTCGTGACGTCGTCACCGGGGTGCTCGACCGGTCGGGTCTCGACGGGGGGCAGATCGCCACGATCGGCATCACCAACCAGCGTGAGACGACGCTCGTGTGGGATCGCCGTACGGGCCGGCCGGTCTGCAACGCCATCGTCTGGCAGGACACCCGCACCAAGGACATGTGCGACGCCCTGAGCGCGGCCGGTGCCGCCGAGCGCCTGACCACGATCACCGGCTTGCCCGTCGCGACGTACTTCGCCGGACCCAAGCTGGCGTGGATCCTCGAGAACGTGCCCGGAGCCCGCACCGACGCGCAGGCCGGGCACCTGCTGTTCGGCACGATCGACACGTGGCTCCTGTGGCACCTGACCGGGGGCCTCGAAGGCGGGGTTCACCTCACCGACGTGACGAACGCCTCGCGCACCCTGCTCATGGACCTGCGCACCCTCGACTGGAGCGACGAGGCGTGCGAGACGATCGGAGTCCCGCGGGCCATGTTGCCCAGGATCGTCTCGTCCTCCGAGGTGTACGGGAAGTGCACGATCGGCCGCCTCGACGGGGTGCCCGTCGCCGGTGTGCTCGGCGACCAGCAGGCTGCCCTGTTCGGTCAGGCCTGCCATGCGCCTGGCCAGGCCAAGAACACGTACGGTACGGGCAACTTCATGCTGCTCAATACCGGAGCGTCGATCGTCACCTCCACGCACGGCCTGATCACGACCGTCGGCTACCGCCTGGGCGACGCGCCCGCCGTGTACGCGCTGGAGGGCTCGATCGCGGTGACCGGGTCGCTGGTGCAGTGGCTGCGCGACAACATCGGACTCATTGAGACCGCCGCCGACATCGAGGCGCTCGCGTGCACGGTGACCGACAACGGCGGCGCGTACTTCGTTCCGGCCTTCTCGGGGTTGTTCGCGCCCTACTGGCGCCCCGACGCGCGCGGAGCCCTCGTCGGGCTGACCCGCTACGTCAACAAGGGGCACCTGGCCCGGGCGGTGCTCGAGTCGACAGCCTTCCAGACCGCCGACGTCATCGCGGCCATGGAGGCCGATGCCCTGCCGCTGGCCGAGCTGCGGGTCGATGGTGGCATGACGGCGAACGCCACGCTCATGCAGTTTCAGGCCGATCTGCTGGGGGTCGACGTGGTGCGCCCGGCCGTGACCGAGACCACCGCACTCGGCTCCGCCTATGCCGCCGGCCTCGCCGTCGGGTATTGGGCCGACACCGCCGAGGTCGCCGCCAACTGGGTCGAGGAACGTCGCTGGAAGCCGACCATGGACGAGGGCGAGCGCGGGCGCCTGCAGCGCAACTGGGCCAAGGCCGTGCAACGTACGCTCAACTGGGTCGACGAGGACGTGAACTGAGCGTGGAGGACCACTACTTCTCGGCGAGCCCGTCTTCGCCGGATGAACGCTCGCCGCTGACCGTCGAGTTGGCGGGGCGGGAGGTCACGGTCGAGGTCGCCCCGGGCATCTTCTCCCCCGGCGGTCTCGACAAGGGAACCGCCGTGCTGCTGCGCGAGGTCCCCGACCCGCCGACGCACGGCGCGTTTCTCGACCTCGGCTGCGGGTGGGGGCCGATCGCGTTGACGCTGGGGCTGCTCTCCCCGGAGGCGTCCGTGCGGGCGGTCGACGTCAACGAACGGGCCGTGGACCTGTGTGAACGCAACGCGAAGGCCCTGGGTCTGACCGGGGTGGCGGCCTGCGCGCCCGACGCCGTACCGGCCGACGAGACGTATTCGCGGATCTGGTCCAACCCGCCCATCCGAATCGGGAAGAAGGCCCTGCACACGCTGCTCCTCACGTGGCTGCCGCGGCTCGAACCGGGCGGAGAGGCGTACCTCGTGGTGCAGAAGAACCTGGGCTCGGACTCGCTCGCGACCTGGCTGGGCGCTCACCTGCCCGACGGTTTCGTGACCGACCGGTTGACCTCGTCCAAGGGGTTCCGCGTGCTGCGGGTGCGCCGCTCGGCCTAGCCCAGCGCGACGATCCCGTCGGCGATGAGGGCGGCCGGGCCGGCCAGTTCGACCTCGTCGTTCGGAAGCAGGCGCACGGTCAGGCGACCGCCGGGGACGTCGACGATCCACGTCGCTCCGGCGCTTTCGCCACCCGCCCAGAACTGCAGCGCCACGGCCGCCGCGCACACCCCGGTGCCACACGAGCGCGTCTCCCCCACCCCGCGTTCATGCACCCGCATCTGCAGGTGGCCGGGCCCGACCGCGCGCACGACCTCGACGTTGGTGCCCTCCAGGGGGTGCGGGCGCACCTCCGGCGGCTGCGTCAGGTCGATCTCATCCAGGTCCACGCCCTCGGGCAGCGCGACCACGGTGTGCGGGTTGCCCATGTCGACCGACAGCGCCGAGAACGGGTGGCCGCTGCCGAGGTGCACCAGCGCATCGAACCCGTCGCTGTTGGCCTTGTCCGGTTCGGTGAGGCGCCACCGACCCATGTGTGTGACGATCTGGTCGCCCTCGAACCGGATGCGCTTGACCCCGGCGCGTGTGGCGATGGCGAACTCGTCCTCGGTCTCCAGCCCCTCGCGGCGCAGATACGACGCGAACACGCGCGTGCCGTTGCCGCACATCTGCGCCACCGATCCGTCGGCGTTGCGGTAGTCCATGAACCACGGCGCCTCATCGGCCAAGGCCCGGATCGCCGTCTCGGAGGCCTTCGCGGTCGGCACCACGCGGATGACGCCGTCTCCGCCGATGCCGGCCCGCCGGTCGGCCAACCAGGCCACGTCCATCGCGCTCAGGTCGCGCTGCCCCTCGACGTCGGGGACGAGGACGAAGTCGTTCTCGGTGCCGTGGCCCTTGGTGAACCGCAGGTGCTCAGTCATGGGTCCCATTCTCCCCGACCGTGAGCCACGCGCGCGCCACGCCCAGCGCGGCCTCGAGTGCGCCGTGCTCGGTGGGGTCGAACCAGCGGATCCGCTCGTCGGGCCGGAACCACGACTCCTGCCGCCGCGCGTACCGCCGCGTGGCGCGGATCGTGTCGTCGATGGCTTCCTCTGCCGTCATCGTCCCGTCGAGGTGCGCGATCGCCTGGCTGTAGCCCAACGCGCGTGAGGCGGTCCGGCCCTGGCGCAGCCCGCGCGCCAGCAGCTGCTCGACCTCCGCGACCAGGCCCTGCTCCCACATCCGCCGGGCTCGCACGGCGATCCGCTCATCGAGGACTTCGCGCGGGGGCAACAGCCCGAGCATGAGCGTGGGTCGACGGAACGTGCGCGTCGGCATGGATGCCGAGAACGGCCGACCGGTCAACTCGATGACCTCGAGAGCCCGCACGACGCGGCGCACGTTGCCGGGTGGGATCTTGGCCGCTGCCGCGGGATCGGCCTGGGTGAGGCGAGCGTGCATCACCGCGCCACCGCGCTCCGTCGCCTCGGCCTCGAGCCGCGCCCGCACGACCGGGTCGGTCGGCGGGATGTCGAGCAGGTCCAGCGCGGCCCGCACGTATAGGCCCGAGCCGCCGACGAGGACCGGCACCCGACCGCGCTCCGTGATGGCGTCGAGGTCGGCGCGCGCACCGGTCTGGTAAGCGGCCACGGTCGCCTCGTCGGTGATCTCGAGGACGTCGAGTTGATGATGCGGCACCCCACGACGCTCCGCCAGTGTGAGCTTCGCGGTACCGATGTCCATGCCCCGGTAGAACTGCGAGGCGTCGGCGTTGACCACCTCGCCACCGAGGTGCAGCGCGATCTCGAGGCCGAGATCGGACTTCCCGGACGCCGTCGGCCCGACGACCGCGATGATCCCCGGGGCGCCGCCGATCTCGGCAGCGTCGTCAGTCAGCGGTGACCTCGGCGTCATCGGCGTCCTCGTCATCGTGACCGAACGGATCGCGATCCTCGCCGGGCATCCACGTGTGGCCCGGCACGCCCCAGCCGGCCGCGCGGATCGCCTTCTTGGCCTTCTTGCTCCACGCCGCGTTGAGCCGGTCGACGTAGAGGAACCCGTTGAGGTGGTCGTACTCGTGCTGCATGCAGCGCGCGAACCAACCGGTGGCGCTGAAGGAGATCTCGTTGCCGTCGGAGTCGAACCCCGTCACCGTGGCCGACTCGCCGCGCTTGAGCGGGTACGAGTAGCCGGGCACGGACAGGCAGCCCTCGGACTCCTCGTTGCGGTCAGGCTCCCCCGCGGCGGGCTTGGCGGCCTTGACGTACGGGTTGACGATGTGCCCGATCTCCGGGACCCCGTCGTTGTTCGCCATCTTCCACGTGAACACGCGCAGGCCGACGCCGATCTGCGGGGCGGCCAAGCCGACCCCGTTCGCGGCCTCCTGGGTGAGGTACATGTCCTCGACGAGTTCCTTGAGCGCGGCGTCGAACTCGGTGACCGGCTCGGCGCGGCGGTGCAGGACGGGCTCACCGTGGATGACGATGGGGCGTACGGGCATGACGCGATTCTCCCAGAGGTGAAGGGGGCTGGTCGGGGGCGGCTCAGGCGATGCCGCAGGCCGGCGCGGCGGGCGCCGGCGTGCTCGGCCTGCCGATCGA
>NZ_BCRE01000004.1 GCF_001552435.1 Kribbia dieselivorans NBRC 106261 | reverse complement strand
CCGGTCCAGGCCGACCTCGTCGACGTCGAAGAGCGCGAGTGCCTCCCGCGCCGCCGCCAGGTCGACCGAACCGGAGCCGTGCACCTGCGCCCAGTCGCGCACGCGTCGCAGCAGCCGGTTCGCGATGCGCGGTGTGCCGCGGGAGCGCCGCGCCACCTCGGCCAGCGCGTCGGCGGTCGCCGGTACCTCCAGCAGCCGAGCCGACCGCGCCAAGATGAGTTCGAGATCGGCGGTGTCGTAGTAATCGAGATGACCGGTGAACCCGAACCGGTCACGCAGCGGCGCGGGTAGCAGACCTGCCCGGGTCGTGGCGCCGACGACGGTGAACGGCGGCAGTTCGAGCGGGATCGCCGTGGCACCGGGCCCCTTGCCGACGATGATGTCGACCCGGAAGTCCTCCATCGCCAGATAGAGCATCTCCTCCGCGGTGCGCGACATCCGGTGGATCTCGTCGAGGAAGAGCACCTCGCCCTCCATGAGCGAGGACAGCACCGACGCGAGGTCACCGGCATGCTGGATCGCCGGCCCCGACGTCACGCGAATCGGCTGTTCGAGTTCGGCCGCAACGATCATCGCCAGCGTCGTCTTGCCCAGGCCGGGCGGACCGGAGAGCAGCACGTGGTCGGGTGCCGAGCCGCGCCTCTTGGCTGCCTCGAGCACGAGCCCGAGCTGCTCGCGCACCCGCGGTTGACCGGGGAACTCGCTCAACCGCCGCGGGCGCAGCGCCGCCTCGACGACCTTCTCGTCGTCGCTCCCACCGGCATCGACGACGCGGGCAGTCGCGTCGTACGACCCGTCGGACCACTCCCCCGGGCCCGCCTCGACGATCTCGGAGTGGAAGCCGGGGCGTTCGCTCACCGGCCCAACTCCTGCAGTGCGGCGCGCAGGGCGGCCGACACCTGCGGGTTCTCACCCAGGCCGGGACCCACCTTCTCGACGGCCTGCTCGGCCTGCTTGGCGGTGTACCCCAGGCCGACGAGGGCGGCAGTGACCTGATCGCCCCAGGCCGGGGCGGTGATGGCCACGGCCGGAGCGTCGTCGCCGGTCACGGGCACGACGCCCACCTTGTCGCGCAGTTCCAGGCAGATGCGTTCGGCGCCCTTCTTGCCGATGCCGGGCACCTTGGTCAGCGTGGCCGTGTCGGAGGTGGCGATAGCCCGGCGAGCATCGTCGGGGGTGAGCACGGCCAGCAACGCCAAGGCCAGGCGCGGCCCCACGCCCGAGACGGTCTGCACGGTTTCGAACATGTCGCGTTCTGCGTGGTCCCCGAACCCGTAGAGGGTCAGGGAGTCCTCCCGCACCACGAGGGTGGTCGCCACGGTGGCCTCCATGCCGGAGCGCAGTTCGCCGGCCAGGCGCGGCGTCGTGTGGACGCGCATGCCGACCCCACCGACGACGAGGACGACGTGGTCGAGACCGACCTGGGCGACGGCACCGGTCAACGAGGCGATCATCGGGCCGCCGCCTTGAGTCGGGCCCGCTCCGAGGCCGCCGCCAGATCGACGCGATCGGTGCCCCGGCCGCGCCACTGGTGACAGATGGCCAGCGCCAACGCGTCGGCGGCGTCGGCTGGCTTCGGCGCGACCTCGAGCCCGAGGATGCGTGTGACCATCGTCGTGACCTGCGCCTTGTCCGCGCGGCCGTTGCCCGTCACCGAGGCCTTGACCTCGGTCGGGGTGTGCAATCGCACGGGGATGCCGCGCTGCGCTCCGGCCAGCAAGGCCACCGCGGAGGCCTGCGCTGTGGTCATGACCGTGGGCACGTGATCGGCCGCGTAGATCCGCTCGAGGGCCATGACATCGGGGTCGAACCGATCGAGCCACGCATCCAACTGTTGCTGCAGGTAGAGCAGTCGCTCGCCGACATCGGTGCCGGCCGGCGTGCGCACCACGCCGACGGCGACCATGGACATCCGCCCGCGTGTCATCGCTCCGACGCCGTCGGGCGCGTCGACCACGCCCAAACCGCACCGGGTCAGACCCGGATCGATCCCGAGGACCCGCACCGCTGCTCCACCTGCCTCATCTCCAGGGCGACACGCCCACGTGTCGGACGTGTGTTCGAGACGAGATTAGTCCTCGGCGTCGAGTTGTTCGAGGACCTCGTCCGGGATGTCGCCGTTGGCGAAGACGTTCTGCACGTCGTCGCTGTCCTCGAGTGCCTCGACGACGCGGATCATCTTCTTGGCGCCCTCCAGGTCGAGTGGGACCTTCAGGTTGGGCACCCACTGGGCCTCGGCGCTCTCGTAGTCGAGGCCGGCGTCCTGGATGGCCTGACGCACCGCGACGAAGTCGGAGGCCTCGGAGACGATCTCCCAGTACTCACCGTTGTCGTTGACCTCCTCGGCACCGGCGTCGAGGACGATCTCGAGGATGTCGTCCTCGGTCTTGTCGCCCTTGGGCATCAGCACGACGCCCCGGCGGTCGAAGACATAGGCCACCGAACCGGGATCCGCGAGCTGACCGCCGTTGCGGGTCAGGGCCGTGCGCACCTCGGCGGCAGCGCGGTTGCGGTTGTCGGTCAGACACTCGATGAACAGGGCGACACCGCCGGGGGCGTAGCCCTCATAGACGATCTCCTGCCAGTCGGCAGCCCCGGCCTCGGCGCCGGAGCCTCGCTTGACGGCGCGGTCGATGTTGTCGTTGGGCACCGACGACTTCTTGGCCTTCTGAATGGCGTCGTACAGCGTCGGGTTGCCGGACGGGTCGGCCCCGGCCCGGGCCGCGATCTCGATCGTCTTGATGAGCTTGGCGAAGAGCTTGCCGCGCTTGGCGTCGATCGCCGCCTTCTTGTGCTTGGTGGTGGCCCACTTGGAGTGGCCTGACATCAGGTGTTCTCCCTCATCCACGCCCGGACTCCGGGTCGCGGGTCTACCTCGAGCTGACGAGCCATCCTATGACACGGCCGCGCGGACCATGTCGACGAACAGGGCGTGGACTCGATGGTCCCCGGTGACCTCGGGGTGGAAGCTTGTGGCCAGCAGCCCGCCCTGGCGCACGACGACGGGGTGCTCGCTCCCCCTGGTCTCGACGCTCGCCAGCACCTCGACCTCCGGGCCGGCCTGCTCGACCCACGGAGCGCGGATGAACACCGCGCGCATCGGCGCGCCAGCGATCCCGGTCACCGTGAGGTCGGCCTCGAACGAGTCGACCTGGCGGCCGAAGGCGTTGCGGCGCACGGTGATGTCAAGGCCGCCCAGGGTCTGCTGATCGCGGGGCCCGTCGAGGATCCGATCGGCGAGCAGGATCATCCCGGCACAACTGCCGTAGACCGGCAACCCATCGGCGATCCGGGCGCGGAGCGGATCACGCAGGCCGAAGGTGCGGGTCAACTTGTCGATCGTCGTCGACTCGCCGCCGGGCAGCACGAGCCCGTCGCACCGGTCGAGCTCGTCCACCCGCCGCACTCGAATCGTGCTGGCACCACATTCCTCCAGGGCGGAGAGGTGCTCACGCACGTCTCCCTGCACGGCAAGGACTCCGATGGTCGGGGCAGCGGCAGCAGTCATGGGCGGCAATGTATCCCGCTCAATGTCAGACACACGTAGTACATTGGATCCATGCGCACGGTGACGAAGCGGGAACTCAATCAGCGCACCGCCGCTGTCCTCGATCAGGTCACGGACACCGATGACATCGTGGTGACTGAACGTGGTCAGCCACGCTGGCGGGTCAGCCGCGTACGGGAGTCGGAGAGTGCGCTGACGCGGCTCGAACGCGAGGGCCGATATGAGCCTCCCGCCGTCGAGCCCGAACCATGGCCCACGAACACGGTCGGGCGGGCCTACACCGACGAGGAGATCGACGCACTCCTCGAGGAGAATCGCGGGGATCACTGACCGTGACGGACCGCCTCGTCTACCTGGACTCCTCGGTCGCGGTCCGGGCCATTGTGGACGGCCCGGACCGCCAGCGGCTCCAGGCGTGGATGGAGCAATCGGCCCACCAGCTCGTCTCCTCACGCCTGCTGCGGACCGAGGTGATTCGCCTCCTTCGGCGTGAAGATCTGCCGCTCACGCTCGCCACGCCACTGCTCGACAGGGTCGGCCTTCTGGACATCACCCGTGAGACCCATACGGTGGCCGAGTCCATCGAACGTCACATCCGAACGCTCGATGCGCTGCACTTGGCCACCGCCCTGCTGATCGGCGCACCGGTCACGGTCGCGACCCACGATTCGGCCATGAAGGAGGTCGCCGGGCACGTGGGACTGCTCGTCACCGATCCGGTCGGCGACCGGCCGTGACACCCCGCCGGTCCCGGTGTGGGCAATCGGCATCTGGGCTTGGCCGTCAGATCGGCCTCCGACGAACCCTGCGGCAACGCTTCCTCAGCCCTGTTCCGCTGCGGGTCTTCCCAAATCGAGTCCGTGGGTTTTGGCCGATTCATGCGAGTCAGTCGAGGGGCGGCAGGTCCTCGTCGGGGGTCTCCCGTTCGCGCGAGCCGTACGGGCCTGCCTGTATTGCCGCCCAGTGCCCCTCGTACTCGGCGATCAACGACGTCAAGAGTGCGTCCAGGTCGATGTCGCTGAGCCGCGGGTCGTCACGGTCAAGTTCCAGAGGGGGCAATAGACGCATCGGAGTGTTGTAAATGGGATGGTGGTGGGGGAACTTGGCCAGCACGGCGTCCCAGTTCATGTAGCGCGCAAATCGTGCGGCGATGGTTCTGTCGAGGCGCCAGATATACTGTTTGCCCAATCCCAATTCTCGCGCCTGCTGCATGACATCGGGCTGATCCTCACCGTTGATCAGGAAGATTCGGTCGCCGAGGAACACCAAATGGATCACACCCGAGTAGACATCTTGGGGGATGTCGGCGAGTCGAACATCCACCCCTTCTTCACCCTCGTGTTCCTCAATCCACTCAAGCCATTCCAGGTCGTAACCGTCATAGTGCGGGTGTTCGATGCGCCCCTCGATCATGGATGAGAACCTACACCTGATCACCCTGCGGCGAGTGATGGTTTCGGGCCGCCTCGTCGCCTGTGAGGCGACCCGAAACCATCACTCGGCGGGGGTGTTACCAGCCGCGCTGCGCGAACTGAATCGACCGAGCCGGCTCGTCGACGTTGATGCCGACCATGGCCTCGCCCAGTCCACGCGACACCCGCGCGATGGTGTCCGGATCGTCGTGGAACGTCGTCGCCTCGACGATTGCCTTCGCGCGCTGAGCCGGGTTGCCGGACTTGAAGACGCCCGAACCGACGAACACGCCCTCGGCGCCGAGCTGCATCATCATCGCCGCGTCCGCGGGGGTGGCGATACCACCGGCGGTGAACAGCACGACGGGGAGCTTGCCCGTCTTCGCGACCTCCTTGACGAGGTCGTAGGGCGCCTGCAGCTCCTTGGCGGCGACGTACAGCTCGTCCTCGGCCATCGAGGTCAACTTGCTGATGGCGGAGCGCAGTTCACGCATGTGGGTGGTCGCGTTCGACACGTCGCCGGTGCCGGCCTCGCCCTTGGAACGGATCATCGCGGCGCCCTCGGTGATGCGGCGCAGCGCCTCACCCAAGTTGGTCGCGCCACAGACGAACGGCACGGTGAAGGCCCACTTGTCGATGTGGTTGCTGTAGTCGGCCGGGGTCAGCACCTCGGACTCGTCGATGTAGTCGACCCCGAGGGACTGCAGCACCTGGGCCTCGACGAAGTGACCGATGCGGGCCTTCGCCATGACCGGGATGGACACGGCCTCGATGATCCCGTCGATCATGTCCGGGTCGGACATGCGCGACACGCCACCCTGGGCCCGGATGTCGGCGGGTACCCGCTCGAGGGCCATGACGGCGACTGCGCCGGCGTCCTCGGCAATCTTCGCCTGGTCCGCGGTGACGACGTCCATGATGACGCCGCCCTTGAGCATCTCGGCCATACCGCGCTTGACGCGGCTCGAGCCGTGCTCGATGGGTGTGTCGGGGGTGTTCTCAGCCATGCCGTGAATGGTACGACTGAGACGCCTCACGCCGCGCCTCTCCCGACGGGTGAGACGCAACCGCGACAATGACGTCCGCCACACCGACCCCACCGATCATCGACGATCTGTTCAGGAGCCATTGATGACCCCACCCGTTCCGCAGGCCGATCCCGGACACGGCGCGAGCGCCCCAGACCCCACCAGGCACGGCGGCGCGGTCGTCACCGGCGCGGGTCGGGGTCTGGGGCGCGAGATTGCCGGGTTGCTCGCGGCCCGGGGGCACCACGTGGTGGTCACCGACGTCGAGGCCGACCTGGCTGCCGCGACGGCCGCCGAGATCGGGCCGAGAGCCACCGCCCTGACCGTCGACGTGCGCGACCGCGATCAGATCGACCGGGCCCGCGACGCCGCGATCGCGCAGGCGGGAGTGCTCGAGGTGTGGGTCAACAACGCCGGTGTGCTGCTCACCGGACCGGCGTGGGAGCAGGACGAGTCCACCCACCGCCTCATGCTCGACGTCAACACCCTGGGCACGATCAACGGCACGGTGAGCGCGATCGAGGCGATGCGCACCCAGCACTCCCCCGGCCACATCATCAACATCGCCTCGCTGGCCGGGCTGACGGCGGTGCCGGGCGAGGCCGTCTATGCCGCCTCGAAGCACGCGGTGATGGGCTTCAGCCTCAGCACGGCGGCCGATCTACGACTGGCCGGAGTCTCGAACATCGACCTCTCGTGCATCTGCCCCGACGGCATCTGGACCCCGATGCTGCACGACAAACTCGACGATCCGGCCTCCGCCCTGTCGTTCTCCGGCACGCTGCTGCAACCCGCAGACGTCGTCGCGGCCGTCGCCCGGGTGCTCGACCGCCCCCGACTCGTCACGACGCTCCCCCGCTGGCGCGGCGCCCTCGCCCGGATCGCCGATGCGTTCCCCCGAATCGGCCTGCGCGCCGCTCCGCTCGTCGTCGCCCAGGGTCGACGTGCCCAGACGACGCTCCGATCGAGGAAGGTCACCCGGTGAAGCCGCGCATCGCCATCATCGGTGCCGGCTTCGGCGGAATCGCCGCCGCGATCGCGCTCAGGGCCCGCGGCCACGACGACATCACGATCCTCGAGAAGGGAAACGACGTCGGGGGTGTCTGGCGGGAGAACACGTATCCCGGTGCGGCCTGTGACGTCCCCTCACCGCTGTACTCCTACTCGTTCGCCCCGAACCCGCACTGGCCCCACCGGTTCTCGCGGCAACCGGCCATCCTCGACTACATCCGGCAGGTGGCCGACCACTATGACCTGCGTCGTCACCTCCGGCTCGGCAGCGAGGTGACGTCGGCGACGTATGACCAGGCCGGTGGCACCTGGCACATCGAGCTTGACGGAGGAGAGTCGTTGACCGCCGACATCCTCATCCCGGCGGTCGGTCAGTTGTCGCGTCCGGCGTTCGCGAACATCCCGGGGCGTGAGACGTTCGGTGGGGTGAGCTTCCACTCCGCCCAGTGGCGCCACGACGTCGACCTGACCGGCCGGCGCGTCGCCGTGATCGGCACCGGAGCCAGCGTCGTCCAGTTCGTGCCAGAGGTGGCCAGACAGGCCGGTGCCCTGACGGTCTTCCAACGCAGCGCGCCCTATCTGCTGCCGCGGCCCGACCGGCGCTTCTCCGCGCGGCACGCCGCGGTGTTCGAGCGGCTCCCCGTGACCGAACTCGCCGAACGGGCCACGTGGTACGCGGTAATCGAGAGCCTGACCGTGGCGTGGTTGTACTCCGCGCCGCTCGCGCGCACGATCCGCGCCATCTCCCGGCGACACATGCGCCGTCAAGCGCAGGCCAAACCGGGGCTGTTCGAGCAGGTCTGGCCCGATTACCCGATCGGGTGCAAGCGAGCGCTGTTCTCCAACGACTACCTGCCGGCGCTGACCCAACCCCACGTCGAGCTCGTGACCGACGCGATCACGGCGATCACTCCCGCCGGCGTGGTGACCGACGACGGTCGCGAGCACCGGGCGGACGTGCTCATCTGGGGCACCGGCTTCACCGCAACCGAGTTCCTGGCGCCGATCGATATCCGGCGCAGCGACGGCCACCGGCTCGCGGACGACTGGCGTGGCGGGGCGCACGCCTATTACGGCATGGCCGTGCCCGGTTTCCCGAATCTGCAGATCATGTACGGACCCAACACCAACACCGGTGGCGGGTCGGTCATCTACTTCCTCGAGGCGCAGGCGCAGCACGTCGCCGACTATGTCGACCACGTCGCGCGCACCGGGGTGCCCCACGCGGTCCGACCGGAGGTCGAGGCAGCCGTGGACGACGAGGTCCAGACTCGCCTGGCCGGATCGGTGTGGACCCAGTGTTCGTCGTGGTATCGCCAAGCCGACGGTCGAATCCCGACGAACTGGCCCGGCCTGAGCCGGGAGTACCGCCGACGCGCGGCATTCGACCCTGCCGACTACGAGCCCGTGCCGCTCACCGTCGCATAGCGGCCACTCCGCCGTCGTGGCGAGGCTAGGGGGTGACCGGCCCGAGCGTGGGCCAGTTCTCCAGTCCCTCGGGCAGGGCATCGTCGAACTCGATGACCAGCGGCCACGCGGCGTGCCCGGCCAACCGGAAGACGCGCACGAACGGTTGGCGGCGCAGGCGGGTGGCCTCGGCGACGGTCTCGGCGTGGAACGAGCGGGCCATCTGCAGTCGCACGGACGCGTCGTGGAGGCGCTGTACGGCCTCGGCGTCCGGCCCGCCGGTGTCGTGGATCTCCCGCACGACCTCGTCGGGCAACGCCAATCGCAGCGCCTCGGTGAGGTGGGATTCGACCTCGGCCCGGTCACCGAAGCGCTGGCCCTCCAGCAGGTCGGCGACCCCGGCTCCGGTGGTGGTCGCCTCCAGCGAGTCGGAGGCAGCGTCGGCGAGCAACAGGCTCGAGGCCGGATCGAGCGCCCCCGAGACCGCCAGGGCCATGGTCGATTCGGCACGGCGGATCAGATAGGCGTCGAGCGCGGCCAGCGCACCCTCGACCCGGGTGTGCATGCGGTGCAGGCGCGCGGCCGTGTACGACAGCCACCAGCCGAGCGCGATGAGCACCACGGCGGCGACGGCGACGATGATCAGCCAGTCCATTCAGCGCCCCTCCCCGACCGCCGTCGTGCGGGCGACGCCGGTCAGAACGGTGTCGTACACCGCCAGCACACTCTGCCCCACGACGCTCCAGTCGTACCGGCGGATGTGCTCGGTGGCCGCCTGCGCGCGGCGTGCCGTGGCCACCGGATCGTCGAGCACGCGCCCGATCGCGGCAGCGCAGGCCGTCGCGTCACCGACCGCGAACAGCGACCCGACGGCGCCGCCGCCCAACACATCACGGAACGCCACCAGATCGCTGGCCACCACCGCCGCGCCGGCCGCCATCGCCTCGACCAGCACGATCCCGAAACTCTCCCCACCGGTTTGCGGAGCGACGTACACGTCGGCCGAGGCGAGCAACGCCGCCTTGTCCGCTTCACTGACCCGGCCCAAGGCAACCGTGGCGGCGTTGACCCGCTCGCTCGCGCCGAGCTCGGCCAGCGTCTCGGCCGTCGCGTTCGGTCCGGCGATGAACAACCGGGCGCCCGGCCAGCGCGCCAGCACCTCATCCATGGCGGCGACCAACACCGGCAGCCCCTTGCGCGGTTCGTCGGCGCGACCGAGGAAGACGATCGTGGGGCGAGCGGCGCCGCCCACCCACTCGGGGCGCGGCCGTGCCCGGGCGAACGCGGCCGTGTCCACGCCGTTGGGGATCACGACGGCGTCGCCGCCGAGGTGGGTGCGCAGGGTTCGCAGGGCCTCGGGCGACACCGCGATCCGCCCGAGGATGCGCTCCAGCGACCCGCGCAGCAGCGGCGCCGCGGCGTGCAGGGCCCGCGAGCGCTCGATGCTCGTGTGGAAGGTCGCGACCACCGGGCACTGCGAGGCCCACAGCGCCAGGATCGACGCGCTCGGGGTGATCGGTTCGTGCAGATGCAGCACATCGAAGTCACCGGCGTCGACCCAGCGCCGCACCCGCGCCGCCGTGGTCGGCCCGAACGACACCCTCGCCACCGAGCCGTTGTACCGCACCGGCACCGCCCGGCCGATGGTCGTCAGGTGCGGCTGGTCGGCGAACGCGTCGTCGTCGCCCGGCGCCAGGATCTCAGCCTCGTGCCCACGGGAGCGCAGGAAGTCCGCGAGGTCACGCACGTGGTACTGCACCCCGCCGGGCACGTCCAGCGAGTACGGGCAGACCAGACCGACCCTCACGGCGCTCCGCCCGCCTGGCCGCGCAACGGCGCTCCGCCCGCTCGGGCCAGTCGCTGCGGGTCGAGGTCGTCGACGAACACGGCCTGCATCATGTGCCAATCCTCGGGGTGGGCGGCCATCGCCTCACCGACCGCGTCGACGCACGCCTGGGTCGCGGCCTGCACCCGAGCCGCCGAGTCGCCCTCCCCGGGCGGCACGACCCGATCGTGGAAGGTGATCTCGAGGCCGTAGCCACCGTCGCGTCGACGCGGCCGTTCACGCATCGACACCGGGAACAGCGCCACGTCGTGTGTGACGGCCAGCGCCGCCGGACCGGCCGCGACGCGGGCGCGATGTCCACGCAGATCGACCGTCAGACCCGTGTGCGTCAGGTCGCGATCCGCGAGCAGCGGCATGACCACGCCCGGCCCGAGGTGATCGCCCAACCGCTCGAACACATCTCCGTCACCCAGGGCGAGGATCGTCATGCCCAACCCTTCGCGGAACTCGAGGAACTCGACGAACAACTCCTCGGGCGTGAGCCGCTCGGCGACGGTCACGACGTGCCCGAGGTTGCGTCCGCACCACGCTCCGGCCAGATCCCAGTTGCCCAGGTGTCCGAGGAAGCACACGACCGGGCGACCGGCCGCCGACTCGGCGCGAATGGGTCCGTCGCCGCGCACGACGACCGAGTCCTGCACCAACTGGGGGGACATCGCCGGCAGGCGGAACGCCGCGCAGTAATAGCGCAGGTAGCGGCGCATCCCCTCGCGCACCGTGGCCTCGAGCCGGTCACCGGTCAGATCGGGGCGGATGCGCGCGAGGTTGGCCCGCAACTGGTCGACGCCCGCACCCCCGGCGGCGTGGGCACGATCGGCGGCGAAGGTGAACAGGCGATACGCGACCGGCTCGGGCAGTGTGCGCACCAGTGACCAGGCGGCCTTGAAGGCGCCGAGGGTCAGGGTGTCGGTCAGGTCGGCGGCCCGACGACGCGCGTCCATGGTCACGATCCCGAGAAGGCTTGGCGATGGGCGGTGGCCAGCCGCTGCACGATCGTGATGGCGGAGGCCAGCGCCAGCAGCGCGAGCATGACCGTCAGCACCTCGCGCGGCAGCCCCAGCCCGACCAGGGCGGTGGCGACCAGCACGATGACGAGTCGATCGGCGCGTTCGGCGATCCCCACCGCGGCGTTCCAGCCCAGCGACTCGGCCTTCGCGCGGGCGTACGAGACCAACTGCCCCAGGACCAGGCAGGTCAGGGCCAGATACGCCGTGGGCGCGTGGTCACCCCCGTTGAGGTACCAGATCATGACGCCGGCGAACACGGCCGCGTCACCGAATCGGTCGAGGGTGGAGTCGAGGAACGCTCCCCAGTCGCTGGTGCGCTCCATGAGCCTGGCCATGATGCCGTCGAGCATGTCGGCGAACACGAACGCCGTGACGACCAGCACGCCGACGAAGAGGTGACCGCGTGGAAAGAACCACAGGGCCGCGGCGACCACGCCCAGGGTGCCGACGACGGTGACGGCGTCCGGGCCGATCCCCAGACGGAGCAGCAGACGGGCAACGGGAGTGAGGACGCGGGTGGCGGTCGCGCGCGCGAATCGGTTCAGCATGACGGGGCAAGGCTAGTCGGTGGTGACTCCCGCCACGACTCGCACCAACTTTCGTGGATTCGGTTGTGGCGGACCGGCGAGGGGGTGAGGCTGATGCAATGAACGCCACATCGCACCTCGTACGGAAGGTCCCCGACGTCAGTTCCCCTGATGTCCTTCGCAACGTCGTGTTGGTCGGACCGAGCGGGTCGGGGAAATCTGCGCTGTTCGAGCGACTGACGGGCGTCGCGCCGCGGGACGCCGACGACCAGGAACGCTCCACCGGCCTGCGGGCCGCAGCCATCGGCTACGCGGCGCCCGGCGGCGGGGACGACCTGGCGATGACCTTCCTCGACACTCCGGGTCATCCGGACTTCGTCGGTGAGGTGCGTGCCGGGCTGCGCGCCGCCGACGCCGCGATCTTCGTCGTCTCGGCGGTGGAGGGCCTCGACGCTCCGACCCGGGCGCTGTGGCACGAGTGCAACCTCGCCGGCACCCCCCGCGCGATCGCACTGGTCAACCTGGACCGCAGCGGCGCCGACTTCGCCCAGACTCTCGCCGCCTGCCAGGCCCACTTCGGCAGCAGCGTCCAGCCGATCGGCGTGCCCGTCGGCCAGGACAACATCGGTGGCACCACGGCGATCGCGGACCTGGCCCTCGGCGAGATCCACGACTACTCCGGCGCGTCGCGGGTGGTGCGCCTGGCGACGGCGCAACACGCACCGGCCTTCGACACCTACCGGGGCTCGCTCATCGAGGCGGTGATCGAGGAGTCCGAGGACGACACCCTCATGGACCGCTACCTCGGTGGCGAGGACGTCGATTTCGCCACGCTGGAGCGCGGTCTGCTCACCGCCGTCAGCCGCGGTTCCTTCCACCCCGTCGTCGCGGTCAGCAAGGACACCGGCGCCGGCATCGACGTGCTGTTGCACCTCGTGGCCGCGGCCTTCCCCCCGCCCACGCTGCGCCCCCTGCCGGTGGTCACGGACATCTCCGGCACCCAGACAGTCGAGGTCGCCGCCGACCCGCGGTCACCGCTCACGGCCGAGGTCGTCCGCACCACGTCCGACCCCTACCTGGGACATGTCTCGCTCGTTCGCGTCTTCGCGGGCACGCTCACGGCGGCCGAGCCGGTCCATGTCTCCGGTCACCTGGCCCGCTTCGACCCCCGCCCCGGCGAGGGCCACGCGGACCACGACGAGGACGTGCGCCCCGGTCAGATCGGCTTGCCGCTGGGTGAGGACGTCACCGCGGTGGAGCAGGCCATCGCCGGGCAGATCGTCGTGGTGACCAAGCTCGGCACCGCGCAGACGCTCGACACGATCTCCTCCGTCGATCACCCGCTCCTCATCACGCCATGGGCCCTGCCCGAGGCGTTGTTGCCGGTGGCGATCAAGGCCGCCTCACGCGGCGACGACGACAAGTTGCCCGGCGCGCTGCGCGAAGTGGCGGCCGAGGATCCGGCCCTGGTCGTCGAGCACTCCGCCCAGACCGGGCAGGTCGTCCTCTGGGTGACCGGGCGCGCCCAGCTCGACCTGCTGCTTGAGCGCCTGCGCGACCGCCACCGCGTCGACGTCACCACCGAGCCGGTCAAGGTCGCGCTACGTGAGACGTTCACCCGCGCCGGCGCGGCGCAGGGCCGGCACGTCAAGCAGTCCGGCGGGCATGGCCAGTTCGCCGTCGTGAGCCTCGAGGTCACTCCCCTGCCGCCGGGTTCCGGAGTCGAGTTCACCGAGACCGTCGTCGGCGGCTCGGTCCCGCGGCAGTTCATCAGTTCGGTCGAGAAGGGTGTGCGACAGCAGCTCGAGAACGGATTGCTGTTCGGCTGGCCGGTCGTCGATGTGCGCGTGACGTTGACCGAGGGCAAGGCGCACAGCGTCGACTCCAGCGACATGGCGTTCCAGACCGCCGGCGCGCTGGCCCTACGCGAACTGGCCTCACCCGAGACGATGGGGCTCCTCGAACCGGTCGATCTGGTCAGGGTCACCGTCGACGACGAGTATCTCGGCACGGTCATGACGGATCTGAGCACCCGCCGCGGGCAGATCATGGGCACCGACGCCGCCGGCGAGCAGGAGGGTCGCACGGTGCTCACCGCGGCGATCCCCCAACTCGAACTGGTCGACTACGCCATCGGATTGCGGTCGCTGGCGCATGGCACGGGCACGTTCACCCGGGAACTCCACGGCTACCAGGCCATGCCGGACCGCGAGGCGCAGAAGGCGTCGGCGGCGGTTCGCTGACGTCGGCTCAGGCCTGACGGGCAGGTCAGGCCTGGTCGGGTGACTCGCCCGCCCAGGCCGCGGCCAGCGCTGCCCGCACGTCCTCGATCAGGACCGGGATCGCCTTGGTCTGGGCGACCAGCGGCAGGAAGTTCGTGTCGCCGCTCCAGCGCGGAATGACGTGCTGATGCAGGTGCGCCGCCACCCCGGCACCGGCCACCGAGCCCTGGTTCATGCCGATGTTGTAGCCGTGCGGGCGGGAGATCACCGTCAGCGTGTTGATCGCCGCCTTGGTCAGCGCGGAGAACTCGCGGGTCTCGTCGTCGGTCATCTCGATGTACCCCGAGATGTGCCGGTAGGGGCAGACGAGCAGGTGTCCGGCGTTGTAGGGGAACGCGTTCATCACGACGTAGCAGTGCTCCCCGCGATGCACCACCAGGCCGTCGGCGTCGTCCTTCAGCGGTGCCACGCAGAACGGGCACCCGTCACCGGCCTCATCGGTGGGTCGCTCGCCCGTGACGTAGGCCATGCGGTGTGGGGTCCACAGCCGCTCGAACCCGTCGCGGACGCCGACCAACTCGCCGGCGTCCTCGATGGGTCGCCTGGCGAAGTCCGCTTCGTCCCCCGGTGCCATGCGCGCGGGGTCAGACCTGTGCCTTGGTGCGGATGGCCTCCAGCACCTTGGCGATGGCCTCGTCGATCGGCACGCCGTTCTCCTGCGACCCGTCGCGGTAGCGGAAGGACACCGCCCCCTTGGCACGGTCCTCCTCACCGGCGATGAGCGTGAAGGGCACCTTGGACTTGCTCGCGTTGCGGATCTTCTTCGGGAACCGGTCGTCGCTGTCATCGAGCTCGGTGCGGATGCCCTGGACGGACATCTGGGCGAGCACGTCCGCCAGGTAGGCCTCGAACTCCTCGGCCACCGGCAGCCCCAGCACCTGCACCGGCGAGAGCCACACCGGGAACGCCCCGGCGTAGTGCTCGACGAGCACGCCGATGAACCGCTCGATCGAACCGAACTTCGCCGAGTGGATCATCACCGGGCACTGGCGGGTGCCATCGGCGGCTTGGTACTCGAGCTCGAAACGGCGAGCCATGTTGAAGTCGTACTGGATCGTCGACATCTGCCACGTCCGGCCGATCGCGTCGCGCGCCTGGACCGAGATCTTCGGGCCGTAGTACGCCGCTCCGCCCGGGTCGGGCACGAGCTCGAGGCCGGTCTCCTCGGCCACGGTGCGCAGCGTCTGCGTCGCCTCGGCCCACTCCTCGTCCGAGCCGATGAACTTCTCGGACTTGTCGCCGGCGTCGTCGCGCGTCGACAACTCCAGGTAGAACTCATTCAGGCCGAAGTCGCGCAGGAGCCCGAGGATGAAGTTGAGCAGGTGACGGATCTCCGCCGGGGCCTGTTCCGGGGTGACGTAGCTGTGCGAGTCGTCCTGGGTGATCGAGCGCACGCGGGTCAGGCCCTGCAGCACACCGGACTTCTCGTTGCGGTACACCGTGCCGAACTCGAAGAACCGCAGCGGCAACTCACGGTAGGAGCGCCCGCGGCTGCGGAAGATCTCGTTGTGCATCGGGCAGTTCATCGCCTTGAGGCGGTAGGCCTGTCCGTCGTCGTCGATCGGCGGGAACATGCCCTCGGCGAAGTACGGCAGGTGCCCGGAGGTGTAGAACAGCGCCTCCTTGGCGATGTGCGGTGTCCCGACGTACTGGAACCCCTCCTCGATGTGCCGGCGGCGGACGTAGTCCTCCATCTCCCGCTTGATGACCCCACCCTTGGGGTGGAACACCGGCAGCCCGGGCCCGATGTTCTCGGGGAAGGAGAACAGATCGAGCTCGGCTCCGAGCTTGCGGTGGTCACGCTTCTCCGCCTCCTCGAGGCGGTGCAGGTAGGCCTTGAGGTCGTCCTTCGTCGGCCACGCGGTGCCGTAGATGCGCTGGAGCATCGGGTTCTTCTCGGACCCGCGCCAGTACGCTCCGGCCGAGCGCATCAGCTTGAACGCGTTGCCGATGACCTTGGTGGTCGGCACGTGCGGGCCGCGGCACAGGTCGCCCCACGCCACGGAGCCGTCGCGACGCACGTTGTCGTAGATCGTCAGCTGGGCGCCGCCGACCTCCACGGACGCGCCCTCGGCAGCTTCGCCGGCCGCGCCTCCCTTGAGCCCGATGAGTTCGCACTTGTACGGCTCACCGGCGAGTTCGACGAGCGCATCCTCGTCATCGATGTCACGACGCACGAAGGTCTGACCCTCGTTGATGATCTTCTGCATCGCCTTCTCGAGGGACTTGAGGTCCTCGGGGCTGAACGGTTCGTCGACGTCGAAGTCGTAGTAGAACCCGTCACGCACCGGCGGACCGATGCCCAGCTTGGCGTCGTCGTGCAACTGCTGGACCGCCTGGGCGAGCACGTGGGCGGCCGAGTGGCGCAGCACGTCGAGGCCGTCCTGCTCGTCCGCGGTCACCGGCTCGACCGTGTCACCCTGGCCGACGAGGTGGTAGAGGTCTCGGAGTTCTCCATTGACGCGCGCGACGAGCAGCCCCTTGACGTCGGGGAACAGCTCCCCGGCAGTGGTGCCCACATCGACCGTTCGCTCGTCGCCGGCGACGTTCACGGTGAGCTGGGCTGACACGGGTTCTCCTCGGTGGTGCGGTGGGACGTGGGCGTGGTGCCACGGCCTGACGATCCTAGCCCGATCCGCCGGCCCCACCGCGCTCCGGTCTTTGGGTCACGAGGAGGCGGCCACGGTTGCCGCCGTCGTGGCCGCGATGACGGCCGAGACCACCTCATCGACGGCTTGGCGCACCGCCTGGCTCGCCCAGTCACCGGCGCTGATCTCCTTGGCCCGGGCCTGGACCGCCTTGCGCTGCTCCCTGGGGTACCCACGCTCGAGGAGCGCGGATGCCGAGAGCAGGCTGATCAGGGCCGCGGTGCGTTCTTCAGGTTCCTGAATGCCCAAGAGTGCGGCATCGAGTCGCTGCCGGATCTCGGCCTCGATTCGAGGGTCCTTCGGCAGGTACGTCGTGACGGGGAAGATCCCGGCGAACCGGCGGCGCCCGCGTTCGAGCACGCCGTCGCGTTCGAGCCGCTC
Source organism: Kribbia dieselivorans NBRC 106261 (assembly GCF_001552435.1). Classification (GTDB taxonomy): domain Bacteria; phylum Actinomycetota; class Actinomycetes; order Actinomycetales; family Dermatophilaceae; genus Kribbia; species Kribbia dieselivorans. The sequence goes on along the minus strand of NZ_BCRE01000004.1, from coordinate 88,036 downwards.
GAACATGGCCGCCTTGAGGTCGCTCATACGGTTGCGGAACGTCGTGAACCCGGCCACCCGGGACACGGCGGCCTTGGGAGTACGCCCGTCTGCGAGGTCGATCACCTGCAACAGCAGCGGATCGGTGCACGTCACCTGGGTCCTGGAAAGGACCGGCTTCTTGGGGTTGGCCTCGTTGATCGCGAGGTACCCATCAAGGACCAACTGGAGCAACACCGCTCCGGCCAGCCCACCGGAGAGGTGAGTGCTGTCGACCCGCGGCCGCCCGGTCTGATCGTCCCAGGCGATGAGCAGGTACTCCTCGGACAGTGTGCGCATGACAGGCCCCTTGCTGTGATCATTTCGCGACACAACCGTTAGCCAACTGCTACCGCGTGGCTAACGTCTCACGTAGACTATCGCTGATCACGGGGTCGTGATCCTTGACCCTGCTGATGTGGAGGTGGCTGTCGTGACCGTTGTCGCGAAGCGTCCTGACCTCGAGGCCCGTCGTTTCCTGCTCGCCATGAGCATCGTCCCACCCCCGCGGCACTCCGGTTCGGACACCGTCGACGCCCTACGTCGGGATTGGCAGTTGGCCGTCAAGGCGTTCGCCACGCGCGACAAGGTCGCCTCGGTCATCGAGCGCGAGATCCCCGGACCCGACGTGCGCCCGCTGCGCATTCGCGCCTACGTCCCCCGGAAGAAGCCCTCCGGCCTACCGGTGGTGGCCTATTTCCACGGCGGTGGATTCGTGTTCGGTGACCTTTACACCGCCGGCGCGACGGCCCGGGCGCTGGCTCGCCGCACCGATGCGATCGTCGTGACGGTCGAGTATCGGCTGGCCCCCGAGTATGGGCTCCAGGATGGTCGGGCCGACTGTCAGGCCTTGGTCGATTGGCTGGCCGAACATGCCGACGAGTTGGGCGGGGACCCTGCGCGACTGGCGGTGGCCGGCGATTCGGCCGGCGGTGGCATCGCCGCGGTCGTGGCCCAGACGTGCCGCGACCGGGGTCTGGAGTTGAAGGCCCAGGTGCTCATCTATCCGGTCACCGACAACCCCCATGCCCACAACACCGATCCGGTGGCGATCGGGCTGCTCACGCCCGAACGCGTCGACTGGATCACTGCGCAGATCTCGAAGGTGAACGACCTGACCGATCCCAGCCAGACCGCTCTCCACGCCGAGGACCTCACCGGGCTGGCCCCGACGATCCTGGTGACCTGCGGGTTCGACCCGCTGCGCGACGAGGGGCTGGCCTACAAGCAGCGCCTCCAGGAGGCGGGAGTCACCCTCCAGCACCTCCACTACCCGGGAATGATCCACGGGTTCGTGACCTTGGACCGCGTCCTCAGCGCGGGCGGACATGCCCTGGACCTGCTCGGCGACGGCCTCAGAGCCGCGTTCAACGACAACCTCAAGGCGGCCGAGCGTGACAACCTCCCCGGCTTCCGACTGGTCAACCCCCTCAAGGTCGATGCGCCCCAGCGCATGCGTGAGGTGCAGGTCGGCACTCTGGTGGCCGTCGAACGCTTCCGGCAACTGCGCCACGCCATCACCGAGGTGCGCGAGGGCGACGAGCCGGCGCCCCTGGCCGGCTGAAGCCACCCCACGCACCTCGCGGCGGATGCACCCGGCGCTCGCACCTAGGGTGGAGGCATGGAAGAACATGCGCCCAAGGGCGTCACCCTGGGTGAGTTGTTGCGCCAACAGCGCGAGGCAGCGGCGATCCCGGTGCGTCGGTTGGCGAAGATGGCCGGCATCTCCGGGCCCTACCTCTCGCAGATCGAGCGGGGGCTGCGGTACCCGTCGGACGCGGTGCTGGTGGCCTTGGCCAAGAACCTCGACACCTCCGCGGACGTGTTGCGTGCTCGGACCTCGACGCGCCAGCGCAGTGCGGCGGCCGAGGCCGGGGGCACGCTGGCGGAGATCGCGTCGGACCCGCGGCTGACTCCGGCCCAACGCTCTGCCCTGATCGACATGTACTCGGCGTTCGTGCGCGGCAACGACTCGGCCAAGGCGAACGCCCCGGCCGAGGTCGGAGACTCGGCCACGGACTGGGACGACGACGAATAGTTCAGGGAACAAGGCAGGAGCCCGACCACACATCGTGGCCGGGCTCCTGTCTTTTGCCGGCTGGACCGGCGCAAGGTCTGCGTCAGTTGTTGACGAGCTTGCGGGCTGCCTGGGTGCCGCGCGCGGTCAGGCTCTCGACCAGGTCGACCTGAGCGGTGGCAACGCGCTTGGCCGTCGGAACCGGAATGTTGTCGACGAGCGAGCGCTCGAGGTCGAAGAGGCGGGTCGCGTTCGACTCGTAGGAGTCGATCGTGCGGTTGCCGATCTTGACGCCGGCCTCGCGGCTGATGTCGCGGATCTGGGTGAAGGCGTCCTCGATGGTGTCGGAGATGGTCACGACGGCGTCCTTGACCTCGTCCTTGACCTCGGTGAGGGTGGCCACGGCGGCCTTGGCGTCGGCCTTGACCTCGCCGGTGACCTCGGTGGCCTTGTCGGCAGCCTTGTTGGCGGCGCGGGTCGCGGTGGCCTTGACCTCGGCGGCGGTGTCAGCAGCCTTGTCGGCGGCCTTCGCTGCGGTGGTCTTGACCTCGTCCTTGACCGCGGTCGCCTTGTCGGCAGCCTGGGCGGCAGTGGTCTTGACCTCGTCCTTGACCTCGGTCGTCTTGTCGGCAGCCTTCGCGGCGGTGGTCTTGGCAGTCGTCGTCTTGGCAGTCGTCGCCTTGGTCGCGGTGGTCTTCGCGGCGGTGGACTTCGAAGCGGGGGTGGCGGTCATGTCGCTCTCCTCTGACGTGGATGGATGTCTCGGGTGGTACTCACCCGCTGCTAACAACGTTAGCAGGATTGCTAACACCGCATCAAATCTGTGCCCTACCCCGAGGGTGGCGTGCGTCACACCCGTTCGGATTGGGGAAGTGCCGACACTGACATATTGTTGAAGCGTCAACCAGATCATCGAGCCACCCCGTTCGATGACCAAGCTTCACGCGACAGCGTGCTCGTCAAGGAGTACAGATGACCAAGATTGCCATCGTCACCGGTTCCGTCCGCCCCGGCCGCCAGAGCCTGACCATCGCCGAGTGGGTCAAGGCCCAGGCCGCCGAGCACGCCGCAGCCGAGTTCGAGGTCGTCGACATCGCAGACTTCAATCTGCCCGTCTGGGCCGAGGCCACTCCCCCGTCGTGGGGCGCCCCGCAGACGGCCGAGGGACAGGCCTGGTCGGCCAAGATGTCGGAGTTCGACGGCTACATCTTCATCGTCTCCGAGTACAACCACTCGATCACCGGTGCCTTGAAGAACGCCCTCGACTACCTCGGCTCCGAGGTCAACAACAAGGCCGCCGCCTTCGTGTCCTACGGCTCCGCCGGTGGTGCCCGCGCGGTCGAGCACCTGCGCGGCATCCTCTCGGAGATGCAGGTCGCGCACGTGCGCGCCTCGGTCCAGTTCTCGCTCTTCCACGACTTCGAGAACTTCGCGACCTTCACCCCCGGACCGGCGGCCACCGAGGCCCTCGCTCCGGCGCTGGACCAGCTCATCACGTGGACCAAGGCGATGGAGGCCGTCCGCGAGGGCGCCTTCTCCCCGGTCGGCGCCGAGGCCTGATCCTTGCCCGGCCCGCGCGGCTGAGTGACCTTCTCGATCCCGGTGACGGTTCTCCGTCACCGGGATCGGCACAATGTGCATGTGATGAACCGGGCAGAGTTGTGGCAAGAGCTGACCCAGCAGATCTTGGAGGCCGGCCCTCAGGCTCTGGCCGACATGCTCGACCTCGAGCGCATCGAGCAGAACCTGTTCCGGGCGAACTACGTGTTCGATGAGCCGCATTCCCTGTTCGGTGGGCAGGTCCTCGCCCAGGCACTCGTGGCCGCCGGCCGAACCGTGGACGAGGATCGGCCGGCGCATTCGCTTCACGCCTATTTCCTGCGCGCCGGCGACCCGAAGCGACCACTGGTGCTCGAGGTCTTCCGCGACCGCGATGGCCGCTCGTTCTCGGCTCGCCGCGTGGTGGCCGTCCAGAACGGAGAGGTCATCCTCAACCTGTCCTGTTCCTTCGCCCTCGAACAGGAGGGGCTGGACGTCCAGCCCATCGCGGCACCGGACGTGCCCGGTCCTGGCCACACCGAACGCATGCCGCGCCTGTTCTCGTTCGAGGTGGCCCAAACGAGCGAGTCTGCGCCGCGCACCCGGATTCCCGAGCGCATCTGGGGCCGATGCCTGGCCGACCTCGGTGATGACACCCTGCTCCATGCTGCGGCACTGACCTACTTCTCAGACATCTCGGCCGGCATCGTGCGCTTCGAGACGGACGTCGATCGCCTCGGCCCGAGCCTCGACCACGCGCTGTGGTTCCACGCACCGGCGCGCGCCGACGACTGGCTGTTGCTCGATCTTGCGCCCAATCGTGTGCTCGGTGGACGCGGCCTGTACTCGGGCGGTCTGTACACCCCGGCCGGAGAACTCGTGGTGAGCGTCGCCCAGGAGCAACTCTTCCGTCGTCAGCGCTGAGAGCGCGGCCAGACGGCCAAAGCCCGGCCTGCGGCTGTAACGCGGCGCGACACCCAGATTCGCCGGTGGGGCGCTTGCTCGGGTCGTTGCCGAGCTTGACTGAGATGGGGCTCCGGTGGGGAAGCCTGGAGTTACAGTGTGAATCGGAATTGCCGACCTACTCGGTGGAGCAAGGCTCCCTGCTGAACCGATCAGGCGGAGTCGCTTGCGATCCCAACCTCGCCGCTTCGCACTGCTTCACCGCAGGCTTTGCAGGCGAGTATCGGATGGAACTCCGAGCCACAGGAGTGATCGAGTCGCAGCGGCGGGCCACCCTCTCCGACCAGGTGACGGTCGCCGAACTCCCGCATTGTGGCAACAATTGGCGTGAGGGCCCGCCCGAGATCGGTCAGGTGGTACTCGAACCGCGGAGGTCGCTGTTCATACTGAACCCGGGCCACCAACCCATGATCCTCGAGCTTGCGCAGCCGGTCGGTGAGGATGTCCCGTGGTCCGCCGGTGAACCGAACGATCTCCTCGAACCGATGGCTCCCCAAGAGCAGCTCGCGAACAATGAGCAGGGTCCACTTCGAGCCGACGAGCTCGAGCGTTCGAGCCACCGAGCACTCACGCACCTGTGATCCCATGGTCCAATCGTAGTTGAGTTGGAAAAACAAACCAACCCCAGTACGTTGGAAACACCAACTCACGTGGAGCTTCCGGGCCCGAAGAGGAGAAACCATGCCCACTCTCACCAACGCGGTCGTCCTGGTGACCGGCGCCAACGGCGGCCTCGGAACACATTTCGTCCACCAAGCACTGGAGCGGGGCGCCACCAAGGTGTACGCCGCAGCCCGCAACCCCCGCGAATGGGGCGATCCGAGCATCACGCCCCTGAGGCTCGACGTGACTGACCACGCCTCCGTTACGTCGGCCGCCGCGACGGCCGACGATGTCACCGTCGTGATCAACAACGCCGGCGGCGCCAACGGCTCCAGCGTGATGGGCGACCTGATCGCCGCACGCGAACTTTTCGAAACCAACTTCTGGGGAGCACTCGACGTCACAAACACCTTCCTACCTGCGCTGCGCACGAGCGGCGGGATCGTGCTCAATGTGCTGTCAGTGCTGAGCTGGTACGGCATCGGCGACGGTTACAGCGCCACCAAGGCTGCACTGTGGTCGGCGACCAACACCCAGCGTCTCGCGCTGGCAGCTGAAGGCATCCACGTCGCGTCACTGCACCTGGGATACACAGACACCCCCATGACGACTGGTGTCGCCGGGCCGAAGAACGACCCTGCCGACGTCGTGCGCAGCGCGTACGACGGCCTTGAGGACGACGCCTACGAGATCCTCGCCGACCAACTCAGTGCCGACGTCAAGGCCGGTCTCGCTCAGCCGATTGAGGTGCTCTACCCCCAGTTGAGCCGCTGACCAGTCCAGACCCGATTCACCCGATTCCCCCACTTCAGAAGGACTTTCCATGACCATCAGCCCCGCAGCCTGGGAACCGTTCACCCTCGGCACGATCTCCCTACCTCACCGCCTCGCCCTGGCTCCGATGACCCGCAACCGCGCAAACGATGACGGAACTCCCGCCGAGATCGCCGCCGACTACTACGCCCAACGCGCCTCGCTGGGTCTACTCATCACCGAGGGGACCCAGCCCTCGGCCGACGGTCAGGGCTACCTCAATACGCCCGGGATCTACACCCCAGAACACATTGCCGGCTGGAAGCGCGTCACTCGCGCGGTCCACGAGGCCGCGGGCCACCTGTTCATCCAGCTCATGCACGTCGGCCGTTTGGCACACCCCGACAACACCCCGCACCACCGTGAACCGGTCGCACCCTCGGCTATCTCTGCCGACCAGGACTTCTTCACGCCGAGCGGCATGCAGAAGACGCCCACACCGCGGGCATTGACCACCGAGGAGGTCAGCGGAGTCGCCGCCGAGTTCGTGCACGCTGCCCGTTCGGCGATCGAAGCCGGTGCCGACGGTGTCGAAATCCATGGCGCCAACGGGTATCTGCTGCACCAGTTCCTCGCCCCGAACTCGAACCAGCGCACCGACCAATACGGCGGCTCGATCGAGAATCGCTCACGCTTCGTCGTCGACGTCGCCAGGGCGGTCGCCGACGCGATCGGACCCGAACGCACCGGCATCCGCATCTCCCCCGGTTTCCCTCTCGGCGCACTCGACGAAGGCGGCGCGGAAGCAACCCGCGCACAGTACCGCCACTTGGTCAGCGAACTGGCGCCACTGAATCTGACCTACCTCCACGTCCACCATGCCGGCGACGACGAGCTGCTGGGCTCGATACGCGAGCTGTGGCCGAGCGCCCTGTTGGTCGTGCGTTACGGGCGCGAGCGCGATCAGATCGCCGACGACCTGGAGGCCGGACTGGCCGACATCGCTCCGCTCGGCCGGTGGGCACTGGCCAACCCCGATGTCGTCGAGCGCCTTCGCCTCGACGCACCGTTCAACCAGATCGATCCCGACACGCTGTACTCGGGAGGAAGTCGCGGCTACATCGACTACCCGACCCTGGCGCAACCGTGACGAGGGCCCCGTTGATCGAACCGAACTGATGCGCCAGCGGCGTGCACATCACCATCAACTCGAAAGACCTCAATGCCCCAGAACACGACATCCGAACAACCCGAAGCAGTGCGCAGACGCACCTACGCGTGGGCCGATCCCCAACTCCTCGCCACAGCTGCCCAAGAGCTCGATGGGATTGACTTCTTCGAACGACTGGGAGATGGCAAGTTCCCGCCGCCACCGATCAACGAGACCCTCGGCATGGCCCTGGTCGAGGTCAACGACGGTCGCGCTGTCTTCGAACTCACGCCCGAGGAGTGGCACTACAACCCGATCGGCACCGTGCACGGTGGCATCCTGGCGACTCTCGCGGACTCAGCCCTCGGCTGCGCGGTGCACACCAAGCTGAAGGCCGGTACCGCGTACACATCCCTCGACCTGACAATCAAGTTCACCCGCGCGGCCACGCTGGACAGCGGCACCCTCACCTGCGAAGGACGCGTCGTAACCATCGGACGACGCACAGCCACCGCCGAAGCGGAGATCACCGACAAGACAGGTCGAGTCATCGGTCACGCGATCGCAACGTGCCTCATCATGGCCGGGAGTTGAAGTTATTCACGCCGTCCGGCGTCGATGTCGGCCTGGGCAGCCCAGATTCCTACTCCCGCGAGACGCCCAATGCATGGACTCCGCGATAAATCGTCTGGTCGCCGAGACCTGCGTGCGACAGTTGCACTCATCCGGCCGAGTCGACGTCCACTCGCACTGCGTCATCGCTGGTTCGTCAGAGTTGATGCGGATGGCTCCCGTGCCGGCACGTGCTACCGAGCATGGGGGTCATCATCCCGAGCAGGGCGTAGAACTGGGTTGGGGTGATTGGCATGAACGGCACGTCGGCCTCCTTGGGGCTGGCGTCACGCCCCGGGGCCGCGCTAACGGTCGGCCGGGGTCTATTCGTGCCCCGAGCCCTGCCCTGCTGTGTGTGCACTGTGTGTGCATCGCGGCAAAGAAGAAGCCCGAGACCTGGGCTGTACCGCAGAATCTCGGGCTTCTCGTTCGGTGGGCGCAATGGAGCACTATGGGAACAGGCGACCACGGGTTGAGAGGCTAGTTTCCGCGTGGAATCAGGGCATCCGCGAGGATGCCACCCCTGTCGGAGAGCCGGACGACCCCCTGATCGACGCGTCGGCGGAACCAAGTAAGCGACCTCGAACACGCCTCACGGACAGCGAAGTGGACGCTATGCGAACAGCCCGAGCGAGCGGCGTCAGCGTGAACGCGCTGGCGAGGCAGTTCGGCATCCACCGTGGCACGGTGTGGGCCAGGATTCGTGAGCATTAGCCGGTCGAGCGGGATGACTTCTCACAAGGCGTCGGAACCGAGGTCCTCGATTTCAGTGGGGTCCTCATCGAAGTCCCCATCGGCTTCGGGAGCTTCTGTGATGATTACAGGTTTTCCAATTGCCTTCTCGATCAGAACCACAAGCTCATTGCGGCGCTTTCGGAACGCCGACTCGAAGTCGTCGGTGCGCAGCAGAGCCGGGTCTACGAGGTGACTCCGCAGCCTGCTATTGACTTCCTCAGGCTCAGCACCGTCGCCTTCGATGCGCGCGAGGTACTCGCTCGGTGCGATGCCTCCGATGATCCGATTGGTCCGGGCTGTAAGTGGGGTCTTGTTGATGATCGAGTCGTAGACCTGCTTCGGGATGCCCGTCTTCTTGCACCAGTCCTGCGGAAAGATGTGGTGGATGTCCACGTTCTCATCAAAGAAGATCGTGTGACTGAATGTCTGACCCGAACGGAAGTCCTCTGCCCCGCGGTTCATGAGCAGTGCGTTCACTCCCTTGTAGGCGGCAGAGAGTCTCATGCGCATCGTATCCAGACGATCGGCTCGTACCGTTGCGTCGCGCACTGTCGAGGGCTCTGAACCACCGCGCACCCAGTCCACAACCTCGATGAAGTCCTTCGCGATTCGCGTCTCAGTGGACGAGCCGTATAGCTCACCGAAAACGCCATTCCAATACCACCGACGAATCTTCTCGATGGCTGCCGGTGAGTCGGCATCTCGACCAAGCTCGGCGAGAATCGCAGCAAGTGGGACAACTTGGCTCTGGTAGGGCAAGTCCTTCACTCGGTAGATGTCGAGCTGGATCAGGAACTTGGCGGCTGAGAGGAAGCCCTCTTCGACGCGGTGCTGGTACTGCTTGTACGCGTCCAACGGGAGATTGAGCAGGACCTGCCTGGTCGCGGAGACTTGAGGGAGCTCTCTGCCCGTCTTGCCCTCTCCCTTCGCGGATTCACGCAAGTCTCGTGTGTGAAACAACGAGATCGCTTGCAGGAAGTCGGTGTTCCCGACCCCGGAGAGCACGCCCTCCGCCGCTGACGGCAGCCGCATTGCTGCGCGCAGTCTGCCATGCCGCCCTTCGCCCTCTTCTGTGCCAAACCAGTCTTTTCGCAACTCATAGCCGTCGGCTGCATACATAGCGGTGATGAGTTCGAATGCATCGAGCGCCTTACCGCCGGTATTCACCTTCTCGAAAACGACGCAGACCGCTTCTTTACTTGTAGACGCCGAAAGTTCAATCTGCGGCACGAGGTACGCCGTGAAGTTCTTGATGACCCTTTCATGGAACTCGTTCAGTCGCTGGAACCGAGCTTGGAAGTCCGCAGTGCCGCTGTATTGCATTACGAACGCCGTTTGCCAGTCGGCGTAATCGAGGACCGAGGTCAGTGGGAACATCATGTTTTCGAACTCCAACTCACGCGTGGAGAGATCGAGTTCGACTACCCGCCCGAACTCTGACGTCACCCGTCGGCTTTCGGGAAGGATGACAACGGCCTCATCACGATCCCCGGCTTCGTCCAGGCATTTCTCAATGTCGAGATAGAACCACCTTCTTACCCGCTGGCGCCTCGGAGTCAAGGTCGCCACGACCTGCTTGCGGACCAGCACTTGGTACAGCGATGTGAGACGTTGCTGACCGTCAAGCAAGAGGGAGTCGGGCGTCTCATCAGCCGCAGCCGCGGGTGCTCCCTCCAACGGCCGTGGCTTGAAGTCCACTGCACCGCCTGTACGCAGGGTCATGACGGCACCAACTGGAAACCCCCGAGAAATGGAAGCAATCAGGCCCCGGATACGCTCTTCGTCCCACACCCAGCTGCGCTGAAAGTCAGGCAGCTGAAGTCGCCCCTCTTTCGCATTCTCAAGGAGGGTCTGTAGTCGGACAGAGCTGGCGGTGAAACTGGTATCGGGGTTGGTCACTGTTTCCTCGTTCGATGCTCAGGCGTAAGGCCCAAGGAAGCGTTCGCCGTTGTAGTGGATCATGTGGGTCGGGTGGTCGGCGCACCAGACTTCGGACTCCCACGCGACCTTGTCGACGTACTTGCGAAACTCCGCCCGGTCAGGGAAGCACGACACGTAGACGAGACCTGCCGTTGACTCGGCGAACAGGTCGGCGAGTTCGGCTTGTCGTTTGGAGTCGACGGGGCCGTGAGAGCTTGCTGCTTCCAAGAGCACCAACCAGTTGCGGTCTGGAATGTAGATGACGAGGTCCGGCATCTTGCCGTGCTCGTTGACTTTCACGTTGAGCGCCGCCAGGGCTTCGCGTTCGAAAAGTGCCCACTTGTCGCCCGCATCACCGATGTAGAACACCTGACCGCCTGGGGTGAAGCGGGGGCAGAAGTCCTCGACCATCGCCTTGAGAAGTACGTTCTGCCCGCCGGGCGTCAAGGTGAAGGTCGAGCAATCCGGAAGCGTGAGCGGGATGCGATCCATCTCGCGTGCAGCCGCGTAGCGGGCCTTGAGCCCCGGCAGCTCCGCGAGGTACCGATCGACGGCCAACTGCCAGTAGTCGGTACCGTATGCGCGCAGGACTTCCAACGCCTCGGCCGTGACCTGGTAGTTCCACTTCGGAGAATTGACCGGGCGTTGCGGCTCATCGGGGTTCTGCACTACGAGCTGGACCTCCACGAACTGATGGAGCGTGAACCGACGGACAGTCTCACGAGTGTTCGGCGCGTAGTCTTTGCCGTACTCGTCCCGGATGAAGTTCATGATCGCCCGCGTGCCGAGCATCGGGTTGGCGGCCTCTGCCCAAGACTCGGATGGTGCGAGGCGCAGAAGCGCCAGGAGCACAAGCGCCGATCTTTCGTTGCTGCGCTCCGCGTCCATGCCGAGCGTTTCGAGGACTATCCGCGCATCTTCCACTCGCTCATAGGCGGTCTCGCTCAACTCGCTCACGGGGCGATCAACTCCATGACCAAGAAGTCCACTTCGACCTGGGACGCGGCACCGTTGCGGCCCAGTTCGCGCAGTGCGGCCGCTGTGGGGAACCGCAAGGATCGTAGGTCGGTGGCGTTGACCTGGGTGTGCCCGGAGAAGGTTCGGAAGAACTTGTCGATGACGGAGGAGTTGAGCCACACGGCGATGCCCTTGGCGAGGTCTTCGTCCAAGCCGTGGCCTCCGATATGGAAGACGTTGAGGTGGTTCTCGAACGCTACCTCGCCGGGGTTGTCCGCGGGCGACCAGACCGAAGCAACGATCCGACGGCGCTCTTCCTTCGCGCTGAAACGCTTGACGACCGCGTACCAGCCCTCTGGCAGGAGCATGCCGCGGTCTTTGTCATCACTGGGTCGGAACCACTGGGGCTTACGAATCTCTCGTGGCCAGAGCACGCTGCCGTCCCGGAGGTTGCCGGGATAGACCAATGGCACGGCGTCCGGCTGTTCGACGGCACTCAGAGCATGACGCGACCGGAAGTCCACCACCCGACCAGTGGAGACTTGAACACCAAGATCGGTCAGCGAGCACGGCTGGGAGAGCACCACGTCGGCGACAGCCGTGTCGTCGGCATCGGTCGCCAGCCGGATGAATCGGTGGGGGTCGTTGGGGAAGACGACCTCGTCGTAGGCAACGGCACGGGACGAGATGTCATCGGTATGGCTGCGGCTGACCGAGAGTTCGACGACCCCAGGCGTCGCACCTCGTGTTCCGGCGAAGACCACGTTTTCCTGGAGGACCCCGGTATCTGCGAAGACCGTCGAGCGGGAATCGAAGACGTGCACTCGGTCGAGCGCGATTGAGTCGAGCAAGTGGGCACGGAATGCGCCGAAGTATGGGCCGTTGAAGAAGGAGCGGGGGGTGATCGCGACGACCTGCCCGCCTGCCCTGAGTGCCGCGACGGACAGAGAAAGGAACGCCGCATACAGGTTGGGCGCATCGACTCCGGCAGCACGCATGGCCGTGCGATGTGCGCTGGACACCGCCAGCTTCCCGTATGGAGGGTTCTCGATCACGAGATCGAACTGGCCATCAAGGCTGAGTGACGCACCCAAGCCGACGGAGTCGAGAATGAAGTCCGCTTCGACAGCCTCGGCGTGGACTCGGCCACCGCCAGCGTGCTCGCACGCAGAGAGCGTGGCCCGAAGACTCGGCAACACAGCGGGGTCGCGCTCAACCGCAACGATCTCAATGGACAGGCCCGGTCGCTCCGATAGCGCGCGGCTGACGAGTGCTGCGGCAAGCACGCCTGAGCCCGCGCCAGGGTCAAGCACACGCAGAGTTCCCGCCTCGGGTAAGCGGGGCATCGAAGCGATGAGCTGAGCCGCAGCTGCAGGCGTGAAGAACTGACCAAGCTCGCTCTGCGTGCGCGCATCGAGCCCACCGAGGGCGGCAACTCGCTCGACCTCGGCGACATCCAGGAGGTCCGCCATCAGCACCATCCCATCGTATCTGGGCCCACTGACACGCCGCCGGGAACACGCAGACCGCGAGCAGAGTACCGCTCCTCCCCGGTCGTCACGCTCGTCAGTTTCGCTTGTTGCTACTGACCTCGTTCGAGTGATCACGCGTCTTGCAGATCAAGGTCCGTACTAGTCTGTATGGAACTGGGTGATGTGGCCGAGCATAGCCGCCCAGCGGTGAGGAGTAATCAACGTGGTGGAGAAGCGGCGGGGTCCGGGTCGTCCGGCGTATGACTCAAAGCAGAAGCTCGTGGCAGCGACATGCACGTTGCTGTCGGAACGTGGGTTCGAAGCGACGAGCCCGGTGATGATCCAGCAACGCTCCGGCATCGGACAGGGCAGCATGTACCACCACTTCCCCGGCAAGGGGAAAGAGGGCCTGGCGCTGGATGCGATCAGTCACATGCGGGCCAGCACCCTCGCGTTCCTCGACGGCACCCCCTCGCCTCGTGGCGCAGACGTCGAGGCGGTGCGCGAACACATCGTCGCCGCGCTCGATCGTCTGTTCGACCGTCGCGAGGGTCAGGCGCTGATCCGGCTCATGGCCGACGGGGTGGCCGGGGCGATCAAGCCCCTCGCTCAGGCGACGCAGGACTGGTGTGACGACATCCGTGGAGTGATCGTGGTGATGCTCCGCGCCGACGATCCTGCCGAAGACCCTGAGGTGGCTGATGCGGCGGCCAGCTTCCTCGCTCCCGAGTTCGAGCACCTCGCCGACGAACTCTTCACTGCTGCGCTCGGGCGCGGTCTGGCCAGGTTGCCGAAGATCGCGTTCCACCTGTTCCCGGACGGCGAAGAGGCGTAGTCTGGCCACAAGACAATTCCATACGGAGTAGTACGGTGCTCGAACTGCAAGAGGCGTGTCGTCTCGAACAGGGTCTGATTGACGGGCAGTAATCCGGTGTCGTGATCCGCATTTTGGGAGGTGCTGCGCACCTACCTGTCATGAGGACTGAGGATCGACGCCTACGGCTACGGGTGACACGGAGAGACGAGCCTGATCTCGGCAAGCTCATCGAGTGGGTGCTCGGAATCACCGAGGCCCGGCACCGCGCATGGATCAACGGCGAGCCCGACCCCTACGGGCTCCCGCTGCCCGTCGGCATAGAGCCCTTGATCTTGGGTGGCGCAGTCGGTGCCGGAAAATTTCCGGGACCGTCAGGCTCCCCGAAGCGCCGAGCGGTTCGACCACCATGATCTCCACTACTCGAAGCGACCGGCTCGACCACGAAGGAGGCCCATCATGACCACCACGCTCACCACTGACGCCAGCACCGAGGAGGAAGCCCCGGTGCTGCTTGCGGTGTCCTACCTGCGGGTCTCGACGCGGGAGCAGGCTGAGCGTGGCGGCACTGAGGAGGGGTTCTCGATCCCGGCGCAGCGTGAGGCCAACCAGCGCAAGGCCGACGAGCTGGGGGCGCGGATCGTGCGGGAGTTCGTGGACGCGGGCGAGTCTGCGCGTTCGGCGGATCGCGACGGGTTGCAGGACATGCTCGCCTTCATCGCCGCGACGCGGGTGCAGTTCTGCCTAGTGCACAAGCTCGACCGGCTCGCCCGCAACCGCGCCGATGACGTGAAGATTCACGAAGCTCTGCTTGCTGCCGGGGTCACTCTCGTGTCGGCTACCGAGTCCATCGACCAGACGCCCTCGGGGATGCTCGTTCACGGCATCATGTCGTCGATTGCCGAGTTCTACAGTCGCAACCTCGCTACCGAGGTCACGAAGGGGCTGACCCAAAAAGTCGCGCAGGGTGGAACGCCGATGCGTGCGCCGGTCGGGTACCTCAATGTGCGTCGCACCGACGAGCAAGGCCGAGAGGTCAGGACGGTTGAGGTTGATCCCGAACGTGCTCCGTTGATCCGGTGGGCATTCGAGACCTACGCCCAGGGCCAGACTTCCGTGACTGGGCTGCTGCGAGACCTCACCGCACGCGGCCTGACGACCGTGCCGTCGCCGAAGCGACCGTCGAAGCCGCTGGGGAAGAACACGCTCTACAAGCTGCTGACCAACCCGTACTACGCGGGCGTGATCCGCTACAAGGGTGCGCTCCACCCAGGCGCGCACGAACCGCTCATCAAGCCTGCCCTGTTCGACCAGGTGCAATCGCTCCTGAAGGCACGCAAGGCGCAGGCAACCCGACATGTCCAGCACGCCCACCATCTCAAGGGTTTGTTGCACTGTGGAAGCTGTGGATCACGGATGCTGCTCGACTTCGCCACCAACCCGCGCGGCACGACCTACGCCTACTTCGTCTGCTCCGGACGAGCGGCGAAGAAGACGAACTGCACGAGGCGAGCGGTGCCCGTGCAGGTTGCGGAACGACTGGTCGAGGACTCCTACGCCAACATCACGATCAGCGAAGACGACTACCGACACCTCGCCGCCGAAGTCGACGCAGCATTCGACAAGCGAGGTACCGGGCGCGACCAGGAGTTCGCCGACCTCACCGCGAACCGAGCACGACTCGAAGCCGAGAGCGACAAGCTGCTCGCCGCGCACTTCACCGACGCCATCGACCTCCCGACGCTCAAGCGGCATCAAGACCGCATCCGCGCTGGGCTGGCCGACATCGAGCAGCGCCTCACCCACCACGACGAACAACATACCGGCGGTCGGGCGTTCCTTCACGACAGCCTGCGGCTGCTCACCGACGCGCACCGCGCCTACGCGCACTCCGATGACGGAAGCAGGAGGCTCGCGAACCAAGCGTTCTACACCCGGCTGGAGATCACCGAAGACGAGCAACTACGCCAGACACTGGCCGAGCCGTTCGCGACCATGGTCCACGAGGCCGGAGGCAAGGAAGCCAAACGGGAACACTCCACATCTTCTGATGTCGCGTGTTCCCGTAAGACACTGTGGGTGGACGTAAAGGGACTCGAACCCCTGACCTTTCGCGTGTGAAGCGAACGCTCTAACCAACTGAGCTATACGTCCGTGGTGCTGTCTCCGGCCCCACGTCTCGAGCCGTGACAACCCCGGAATACTACCCACAGAACCCCGAAACCTCGAAATCGAGGGTCCAGGTCAGGCCGGATTCACCCCGGGCAGCCAGAGCAACCAGGTCGAGATCGGGTCGGGCACCCACCCGGCCACACCCGTCATCACGAGCGTGCCCCACATCAGCGCCCACGCCAGCACAAGCGTCGCGCCGACACCCACCAGACGCCACGACCAGGGCAAGACGAGCACCCAGCGCTCCCAGCCCTTGAGCCGGGCCTTGCCGTGGTGAAGCAGTCGTTGGGCCCATTCGAACTCCGACGACCACACCGCGACACCGAGGAACACCACGACCCACCCCGGCCCGGTCAGCGGGATCATCGGGATCCCCACCAGGATCAGCACCGCGCCGACGAGGCCGATGACGCTGCGGTACACGAGGTGAGTGACCGGATGGCGCCGCAGCGCGCGCCGCCACGCCCATCGATCCTCGTGCGCGTCGAGGGTGATGTTCGGATCGGCGTAGCGCCGGTCGTCTGAAGCGCGCTGCTTGGCGAGTTCCTCACGCTGCAGGTCGAGCATGAGCCGCCAGTAACCCGGCTGTCGGCCCACGGCCGAGGTCATGGGTCGAGACGGTCGGCGGCGAAGCGCGCGAAGACCTCCGCCGCGGCCGCGGTGACCGGTCCGGGCGCCGCGAACGTCGTGTCGTCCACTGCGTGAACGGCCAGGACGTCCTTGGTGGAGGAGGTGATGAAGACCTCGTCGGCCGAGAACAGGTCGGAGAGCGGCATCGTCTCCTCACGCACCTCCATACCGGCCTCGCGGCACCACTCGATGGTCAGGGCCCGGGTGATGCCGGCCAGGCAACCCGACTCCAGCGGAGGCGTGAGGATGACCCCGTCCCGGACGACGAAGATGTTCGTTCCGGTGCCCTCGCACAGCTCGCCGCGGGTGTTGGCCATGATCGCCTCGACTCCCCCACGACGCTTGGCATCGGCCAGGGACACGACGTTTTCGGCGTACGAGGTCGTCTTCAGACCCGCGGTCGCGGCGCGCTCGTTGCGCGTCCACTCGACCGTGCAGACCTTGACCGACGGCGGGTTGGCCGGTTGCGCTCCGGCGGTGACGATGTAGGTCAGCGGCGAGTCGGCCCGGTCCGAGCCCAGCGGCCCCGCTCCCCCGGTGATCGTGTACCGCAGTCGACCGAACTCGATCGGGTCACCCTCGGCCAGGACCGCCTCGACACCTGCGGCAATCACGGCGTGATCGGCCGGCGGCAGGCCCAGGCCCGCCAAGGTGTGATCGAGTCGGCGCAGGTGCCGCGTGGCCGCGAACACCTGACCCTGGGTGATCTTGGCCGTCTCGAAGGCCCCGTCCCCCACGGTGACTCCGTGATCGAGCGCGGCCACGGCGGGCTCGCCCTCCCCCGTCAGTCGCCCGTTGACCCAAACCCGGATCGCGTCACTCATACCCTCACCCTTCCAGATGCGATACCCACCAATCGGTCGGCCTTGAGTTCGGTCTCCTGCCACTCGGCCTCCGGGTCGGACCCCCACGTGATCCCGGCGCCGGCGCCGAACCGCAGCCGCCGTTGTCCATCCTCCATCACCGACCAGAACGTTCGGATGCCAACGGCGAGTTCCGCTGTGCCCGCGTCACCATCGATCCACCCGATCGCCCCGCAGTACGGACCGCGTTCGGTGGGCTCAAGCTCGGCGATGACCTCAAGAGCCGTCGATTTCGGAGCGCCGCTGACCGAGCCGGGCGGAAAGGTGGCGGCCAGGATCTCGGGCCAGCTCACGTCCTCCGCCACGTGCCCGACGACGTCGGTGACGAGATGGACCAGCCCAGGGTGCTGCTCAGGCGCGCACAGCGCCTCGACGTCGACGGTGCCGGGCCGGCAGACGCGCTGGAGGTCGTTGCGCACGAGGTCGGTGATCATGACGTTCTCGGCGACGTCCTTGGGCAGCATGGCGTCGAATGTGGGAGCGGTGCCCTTGATCGGGCGGGAGACGAGGCGCTCGCCGGAGCGCGTGAGGTAGGCCTCGGGCGAGGCGCAGACGACATCGAGGCCGCTGCCGGGGACGTGGATCCGCGCAGCGTAGGGAGCCGGGTTCCCGCTCGCGAGCAGCGCCTCGAGCCCATCGAGATCGGCGTCATCGCGCAGGGGGTGTTCGAGAACCCGGCAGAGGTTGACCTGGTAGACCCGCCCGGACGCGACGTCCTCGCGGATTCGGCGCACCCCGGCGACGTACGTGTCGCGGTCCATCGACGTCGACCACGGTGCCGTCAGCGGCTCCCACCGAGCGGCGAGCGGTGTCTGGTCAGGCCCGACAGCACGTTGCACCGAGGCAAATCGGATCGCCGTGACCTCGCCTTCGAAGGTCACGACGACGGCCCAGAATCCGGACGTGACCCCGTTGAGGTCCGGACGAACCTCAACGGGGTCGCGGCACTCGATTCCACCGAATCGAGCGTGACCGATCATTTCTTGGGTGTGGTGAAGGCCTTGATGAGTGCCTGGGCGTCCTCGGTGGCCACGGCGGCGGCCACCGTCTTGGCCTCGTCGAGCCCGGCCTCGGCGCGCGTGGACTCCGCACGCATGAGTCGCTTCGCCTGGCCGAGCGCGAACGGAGGGCCGCCGGCCAACTGGGTGGCGACCGTCGTCACCGTCTCATCCAGGGATTCGGCCGGCACGACCATGGTGGCCAGCCCCCACTCGCGAGCCTCTTCGCCGACGACGACCTTGCCGAGCAGGGCCAATTCGAGGGCGCGCTGAGTGCCGACCGCGCGCGGGATGAGGTACGAGGAGCCCACGTCCGGGGTCAGTCCCACTCCGGCGTACGCCATGAGGAACTTGGTGGAGTCGGTCGTGATGACGATGTCGCAGGACAGCGCAAGCGCCAAACCGGCACCGGCCGCGGCGCCCTGCACCCGGCCGACGACCGGCTTGGCCATGGCGAGGAGTCTCTGGTGCGCGCCGTCGAGCACGTCGGCCAACTCGGCCACGAAGGTCGCGGCGTCGTCCGCGTCGTTCATCGCCGCCAGGTCGCCGCCACCGCAGAAGCGCTTGCCCGCTCCGGAGATGACCACCACACGCACGTCGTCATCCGCGGCAGCCCGCTCGACGGCCGCGTCCAGGGCCGTCGCCAAGGGCATGTTGACGGCGTTGCTCGCCTCGGGGCGGTTGAGCGTGATGCGGGCGATACCGCCCTCGGCGGTGTAGAGCACGGGCTCAGTGGTCACGCGGTTCTCCTTCGTCGGGTGGTGAATCCGTACGGCCTTGATCATGTCGTGCGGCGGCCGGCTTCCGCGAGGCCGCGACGATGATGATCATGACAGCCACGATGACGAGGCCTCCACCCAGCACCACCGACCAACTCAAGGGCTCGCTGAGAATCGCGACCCCCAACGCGACCGCGACGATCGGATTGACGTACGTGTGCGTCGTGACCAGGGACACGTCCATGTGGTCGAGCAGCCACACGTAGACCGTGAAGCCCAGCATCGAGACGATGAGCACCATGTAGGCCATCGCGCCCCACGCCACCGGACCCATCCGCAGGTCCACCTGTTCGCGGGTCACCGTGGCCATGACCAGGAGCAGCAACGCCGCCCCGCCCAACTGGTAGGCGGCCCCGACCAGGTTGTCGGCCGGCATGGCCAGGTACGGCTTGCCCCACGATCCCACGGCCCACCCGGTCGCCCCGGTCAAGACGATGGCCGCGCCCACAAGCGGGACGTGCGACTGCCCATCGCCGGCCACGACGATGCCGAGTCCACCCAGGCCCAGAACGATGCCACCCAGGGCACCGATGGTCGGGCGGATACCGGTGAGCGCTTGAAGTCCGACGACGATCATCGGCACACAGGCCACCAGGAGGGCCGTCACCGAGGTGGAGACCCCATGCGATTGCCCGAGTGCGTTGAAGCCGTTGCCGATCCCCAGCAGCAGTGCCCCCAGGACGGCAGCTCCGACGATCTGACGCACGGGCACACGTAGCGCCCGTGGCCCGCGGGCAACGAGGACGACCAGCCCCATCAGAGCCGCCGAGAGCGCAAAGCGCATCGACATGCTCGCCAGCGGCGAGGCCTCATCGATGACCAGCCGGATCGCGAGGTAGGGCGATCCGAGCACGACGTAGACGAACATCAGCCCCGCCCAAGCCCGCGGGCTCGGCGATCCGCCCATTGCGCCTGTGACGACGTTCACGCACTGCCTCCTTGTTGACGGCGACCTCCCTCTTGCACCCGCGGCCACCCGGGGGCTATCTTTGCACCAATTGTTGGACCAATAACGAGAAGGTGGCACATGACCGACTTCACCGATATCACATATGAGGTCGACAACGGCCTCGCGTGGATCACCATCAACCGCGCCGATCGCTACAACGCCTTCCGGTCGCGCACCGTCGATGAACTGGTCAAGGCGTTCAAGATGGCCTGGGTCAGCTCGGAGGTCGGTGCGGTCGCCCTGACCGGAGCCGGCGAGAAGGCCTTCTGTACCGGCGGCGACCAGAAGCAGCGCCAGGAGACGGGCGACTACGGTCCGTCCGAGAGCGGCATGCTCGAGATCGAGGCCCTGCACCGCGTCATCCGCGACGTGCCCAAGCCCGTCATCGCCGCGGTGAACGGCTTCGCCATCGGCGGCGGCCACGTGCTGCACGTGCTCTGCGACCTGAGCATCGCCTCCGAGACGGCCATCTTCGGCCAGAACGGCCCCCGCGTCGGTTCCTTCGACGCCGGCTTCGGCACCGGCTACCTGGCCCGCGTCGTGGGTGAGAAGCGTGCCCGCGAGATCTGGTTCCTCTGCCGTCGTTACTCCGCTCAGCAGGCCTACGATTGGGGTCTGGTCAACAAGGTCGTTCCGGCCGACCAGTTGCGTGCCGAGGTGCGCACCTGGGCCGACGAGATCCTCCAGCTCTCGCCGACCGCCATCAAGGTGCTCAAGCAGTCCTTCAACGTCGACACCGAGCAGTTCGGCGGCATCGGTCAGATGGCCATCACCAGCCTGAAGATGTTCGGCGACGCCCCGGAGGCCCTCGAGGGCATCAACGCCTTCAACGAGAAGCGCCTCCCGGACTTCTCCAACTACCGCGGCAACTGACCCTCCCCCACGACTCCGGCCGCCGGACGGCGCTCCCGTCGTCCGGCGGCCGGCCACCACGACACCGAAGGACACCCGCAATGCGCTTCTCCGAGGAGCAGACCGAGTTCGCCCGCGCGATCCGCAACTTCGCCGACACCCACTGCGCGACCTTGCAGCAACGCGACAAGCTCACCGACAACGGTGCGCTCAAGAACAGCCCCGAGATGCTGGAGAAGCTCTCCGACCTCGGCTGGCTCGGGGTCTCGCTCCCCGCGGAGTTCGGTGGTGGCGGCGCCGGCATGGTCGACGAATGCATCTTCCTGGAGGAGACCTCCCGCGGCCTCGTGCCGATCCACTCATACTCCACCGGCCTGACCGCCGCCCAGACCTATCTCAAGTACGGCAACGACGACCAGAAGCGCACGATCGTGCAGAACATGGTCGCCGGCAAGCTCGAGGCGATCTCGCTCAGCGAGCCGGGCGCCGGCTCCGACCTCAGCGGCGTCCGCATCCGTGCCGTGCAAGAGGGCGACGACTGGATCATCGACGGGCAGAAGACCTGGTGTTCGGCCGCGCACGTGGCCGAGAACATCCTCCTGTTGGCCCGTACCGATACCTCCGGCACCCAGCACCAGGGTCTGACCCTGTTCATGGTGCCCCGCCGCTCCCCCGGTCTGGACATCCGTGAGATCAAGACCATGGAGGCGCGCACGGTCAACGACCTCTACTTCACCAACGTCCGGGTGCCGTCCTCGGCCATCGTGGGTCAGTTGAACGGCGCGTGGAAGCACCTCATGCGCGGGCTGGCCGTCGAACGCCTCATCATCGCCGTCATGGCCGTCGGTTCGGCCCAGCGCGCGGTCGATGACGTCATTGCCTACACCAAGCAGCGCGAACAGTTCGGCCAGTCGATCAGCTCGTTCCAGGCCGTCCGTCACCGGATCGCCGATATCGCCACGGAGGTCTCGCTCTGCCGCTCCTTCGTCTACGACCTCGCCGACCGCATCGACCACGGTGAGGAGGACGCGCTGAGCCAGATGTCCTCCATGGCCAAGATGAAGTGCACCGAGACGGCCAAGGCCGCCACCCTCGAGGCCATGCAACTCATGGGCGGCTACGGCTACGCCCGCGAGTACGGCATGGAGGAGCAGGTGCGTCACAACCTCGTCCCGCCGATCTACGGCGGTACCAATGAGATCCAGCGCGAGATCATCGCCAAGACCCTCAGTCTGTGATCCGCCACCACCCACCCACGCGCACAAGGGAGTACGCATGACCACCAGCCCATTCCGTTCCGATGTCCTTGCCGGCAAGCAGGTCCTGATCACCGGCGGAGGGACCGGCCTGGGCCGTGGCGTGGCCGCACACCTCGTCGCCCACGGTGCCGAGGTTCACCTCTGGGGCCGCCGACCGGCGGTGTTGGAGGAGGCGGCCGCACAGGCCTCCGGCGGACGTGACGGAGTCGTGTTCCACCAGACGGTCAACGTGCGCGACGCCGACCTGGTCGACCAGGCCATGCAGGAGATCTGGGATCAGCACGGCCCGTTGACCGGCGTCATCAACAACGCTGCGGCCAACTTCATCGCCCCGACCGAATCGCTGAGCGCCCGCGCATACGAGGCGGTCAGCTCGACCGTCATGGACGGCTCGTTCAACACCACCCACGCCGCCGGGAAGCGGTGGATCGCGGGTGGGGACAAGGGCGTCGTGTTGTCCACCCTGACCACGTGGGTGTGGACCGGATCGGCGTTCGTCGTGCCGTCGGCGATGGGCAAGGCCGCGGTCCACGCCATGACCATGTCCCTGGCCGCCGAGTGGGGCCGTTACGGCATCCGCCTCAACGCCATCGCCCCGGGGCCGATCCCCACCGAGTACGCCTGGGACATGCTCAACCCGACGGAGAAGTCGTCCGCCGGGGCCACACAGGCCGATGCCGTGCCGATGCGTCGGATGGGCACCATCGAGGAACTCGCCAACCTGACGATCTTCCTGCTCTCGGATTCGTGTGACTACCTGACCGGCCAGACCATCGCCATGGATGGCGGCCAGATGCTCGCCGGTCCCGGCACGTTCGCCAGCCTGACGTCGATGTCCGAGCAGGACTGGGCCGAGGCTCGCGCCAAGAGCCAGGCCGCCAGCGAGGCAGCCAAGGCCCAACGCGGCGTGTGACTCCCTCCCCCCGCCGAGTGATGAATCCGCGTGGCCTACAGGGTGCTGCAGGCCACGCGGATCCATCATTTGGCGGCAGTGGGGGGCAATCCGGCCACGCGGTGCGCGGCGTCGAGGAAGGACCGCACCTGCGCCGGGTCGTCGTAGTACGCGTCTCCGGCGCCGGAGCTCGCCCGGCGGCGGCCGTACTCGTAGAGCACCGCGAGCTTCCACAGCGCCATCGCCTCGTACCAGGCCAGATCGGACAGGTCCGCCCCCGTGGCCGCGGCGTACCGCTGCGCCATCTCGTCACGGGTCAGGTACCCCTCCTCGAGCATCGCCGTGCCGAGGTCCTCGGTCGGCGTGCGCGGAGCACCGTTCACCGGGCATGACGTGAGGAAGTACGCGAGATCGAAGAGCGGGTCACCGACGGTGGCGAGCTCCCAGTCGAGCACGGCCAGCACCCGGCCGGGGGCGTCGGCACCGAGGATGACGTTGCCCAGCCGGTAGTCGTTGTGGATGATCGCCGCACCCGATTCACTCGGGACGTTCGCCCGTAGCCACGCATCGATGGCGGCGAACTGCGCGGGGGGTTCGCCCGAGTCTGCGGCGATGAGGGCACCCATGCGGTTGACGTGGCGTGCGTTGAACCCCTCCGGCCGCCCCATGTCCCCCAGTCCCGCGGCCCGCCAATCCACGGCATGCAGCGCCGCCAGGGTGTCGACCATCGACTCGGAGATCCGACGCCGAGCCGCGGGAGTGGCCAGCGACGGGGGCGTCGTCGTCGTGACGACCGGTCCCTGCACGTAACTCATGACGTAGAACGGGACCTCGATCACCTCGCCGGCCTGGGCGGTGGCGAGCACCGCAGCGACGGGCACGTCGGAGCCGGCCAAGGCCTGCAACAGCCTCGCCTCGCGCAGCATGTCGTGCGCACCCGGTGGTGTCGGCGGCGGCGGTGGCCGCCGTACCACCACCTGACGTTCCCCGTCGTCAACGAGGAACGTCAGGTTGGAGTGACCGTCCCCGATGGGACGGGTCGTGACCGGCCCGCCGTTGGTGACGCCCCGGTCCCCGAGGAACCGAGCCAGGTCCGTGCGTTGGTCATCCGACCAGTCCCACATGGGAATCCTCCTGTGTTGCGGCCACTGCCGGCCGAGCGGTCATCGACCGGTGAAGTGCGGTGCGCGCTTCTCCTTGAACGCGGCCAGGGCCTCGGGCATGTCCTGCCCACGGGTCAGCAGCGCCTGCCCACGATTCTCCAATTCGAGGGCTGCCGCGTACGAGGTCACCTCACGGTTGTGCTGCAGCGCACGCTTGGAGAGCCGAACGCCTCCCGGCGAGTTCGCGGCGATCGCGTTGGCCAGGGCCATCGCCTCGTCCATGAGGTCCTCGGCGGGGACCACCCGGTTGATCAGGCCGATGCGTTCTGCCTCCTCGGCCTTGACGAGCCGGGCGGTGTAGCAGATCTCCGCGGCCCGCGCCGGGCCGATCAGTCGCGTCAACTGCCAAGACGTCCCGAGCTCGCCGGCCGACAGGCCGACCTGGACGAAGGCGGCACTGAGCTTGGCGCTCGGTGCGCCGAGCCGCATGTCCGCGGCGAGGGCCAGCGAGAGCCCGCCACCGGTGGCGGGGCCATGGATGGCGGCGATGACCGGGAACGGCAGATGGTGGATCGCCGCGATCCCACCGGTGGCCAACTCCTGGAACTGCAGGAACTCGCGGACCCCCATCGTCGTGATGACGTCGATCTCGTCCAGGTCGAAGCCGGCGCAGAAGGCACGTTCGCCGGCTCCGCGCATGATCATGGCCCGCGCATCGGTGTCCCGCAGCGCGTCGGCGACGACGTTGAACTCGGCGAACATCCGAACGGTGTTGGAGTTCATCCGCTCGGGTCGGTTGATCGTCATGACGACGATGCGCCCGGGAAGGATGTCCAGGGTCAGCGTCTCCAGGTCCGGCGCCGTGTAGTTCTTCAGCTCGGCCGTGGTGTCGGTCTCGTCGATGGTCATACGGTTCACTCCCCCGTGAATTTCGGTGCGCGCTTCTCCTTGAAGGCAGCCAGCGCCTCGGGCATGTCCTTGCCCCGCGTCAGCAGGGCCTGACCGCGGTTCTCCAGTTCCAGGGCCGCCGCGTACGAGGAGACCTCCATGTTCGCCTGCAACGCCCGCTTCGAGAGTTGCACGCCGCCGGGTGAGTTGGCCTTGATCAGTTCGGCCATGGCCAACGCCTCCGGCAGCAGTTGGTCGGGCTCGACGACCTTGTTGACCAGCCCGATCCGGTCGGCCTCCTCGGGGCCGACGATGCGCCCGGTGTAGCAGATCTCGTTCGCCAGGGCCGGGTTGATCAGTCGCGGCAGCAGCCACGAACAGCCGAGGTCCCCGGCCGTCAGGCCGATCTTGACGAACGCCGCATTGAACTTCGCTGCCGTCGAGGCGATCCGGATGTCGGCCGCCAGGCTCAGCGAGAATCCCCCGCCCGCCGCCGCGCCGTTGACCGCCGCGATGACGGGAACCCGCAGGGTGCGAATGGCCAGCAGTCCACGCGCGGCCAACTCCTGCTGGTCGAGCATGCCCAGCGGGCTCAGCGCGGTCAGGGTCTCGGCGTCCTCGAGGTCGAAGCCGGCGCAGAACGCGCGACCGGCGCCGGTGAGGATGAGGACCCGCAGGTCATCCTCGAGCTTGAGGGTCCGGGCGAGGGTCTCCAGCTCGCGGAACATCGTGTTGTTCTGGGCATTCATCCGCTCGGGGCGGTTGAGCGTGGCGACGACGACCCCGTCGACCGGCCGGTCGATCGCGATCGTCTCGAACTCGAGTGTCGTGGACGTCACTGCGTCTCCCTTTCGTTGCGGCGGTCGACGACGGCGCCGTCGGCCACCCATTGCTGAATCGAAGTCGGGTCGATCCCCCACTGCGCCAACGCCGAGTGCGTGTGTTCACCGGGCAGCGGCGGACGGCGCCGCAGGGCCGCAGGGGTGCGGCTGAACCGGGGTGCGGGTGCGGGCTGAACGATGCCGTCGACCTCGACGAACGTGTCCCGGGCCTGGTGGTGGGGGTGTGCGGGCGCTTCCGAGAGGGTCAGGACCGGAGCGATGCAGGGCGTGCGCCCCACCGCCCGCGCCACCCACTCCTCACGGGTGCGCCCCTTGATGGCGGCGGCGATCAACTCCCGCAACACCGGCCACCGGTCGCGGTCGTACTGCCCGGGGCGCTCCGGCGGCAACTCGAGCAGATCGCACAGGTCCTCGAAGAAGTGCGGTTCCAAGGCCCCGACCGACAACCAGGCGCCGTCGGCGGTCTCGTAGGCGTCGTAGAACGGTGCTCCGCTATCGACGAGGTTGGTCCCGCGTTCCTCACGCCACGAACCGTTCTGGGCGTACCCGAAGAAGGCCGTGCCGAGCAGGGCCGCTCCCTCGACCATGGCTGCGTCGATGACCTGGCCGAGGCCGGAGGACTGTCGTTCGTGCAGGGCCGCGAGGATGCCCAGGGCGAGCAGCATGCCCCCGCCGCCGAAGTCCCCGACCAGGCTCAGAGGCACGGCCGGAGCATCGCCGCGTCGCCCGATCGTCGAGAGCACCCCGCTGAGCGCAACGTAGTTGATGTCGTGCCCGACGGCCTGGGCGAGCGGCCCGTCCTGGCCGAAGCCGGTCATCCGCCCGTAGATCAGGCGCGGGTTCCGCTCCAGGGCCACCTCGGGACCGATCCCGAGCCGTTCGGCGACGCCGGGTCGCATGCCCTCGATGAGAACATCCGCCCGCTCGACCAGATCCAGGACGACCTCGGCCGCCCGGGGGTTCTTCAGATCGACCGCCACCGACTCCCGCCCCCGATGGAGGAGTTCCTCGCGGGGGTTCTCGTTCGGGCTGACCATCCCCGTGCCGACCGGGCGATCCAGGCGGAGCACCTCGGCGCCCAGATCGGCCAACAGCATGGCGCAGAACGGACCCGGCCCGATGGAGCCGACCTCGACGACGCGCAGGCCGGCCAAGGGCCCCGTACCCGATCGCGGATCC
Organism: Kribbia dieselivorans NBRC 106261; assembly: GCF_001552435.1. Taxonomy (GTDB): domain Bacteria; phylum Actinomycetota; class Actinomycetes; order Actinomycetales; family Dermatophilaceae; genus Kribbia; species Kribbia dieselivorans. The sequence goes on along the minus strand of NZ_BCRE01000004.1, from coordinate 61,077 downwards.
AACGGGGTCGGCGGGCTCGATTCGTGCCCGGGCTTCACAGCGCAATCAACTCCTGGACCTCGCGCTTGCCCAGGTCCTCGACCGGGCCGTCACCGACCAGTTCACCCTTGCGCAAAGCGAGGTAGCGATCGGCGATCTGCTGGATCATCCCGATGTGCTGTTCGACGAGCAGCAGTGCGGTGCCGGACTCCCGGATCGCGCGGAACGCCTCGGTCAACTGGTCGATGATGACCGGCGCCAGTCCCTCGGTGGGCTCGTCGAGCATGAGCAGTTTCGGTGAGGACATCAGGGCCCTGGCGATGGCGAGCATCTGCTGTTCACCGCCACTGAGGGCCGTGCCGTGCCGGCTGCGACCGCGCTCGAGGTTCGGGAAGAGCGCGAACACCCGCTCGACGGTCCAGTAGCCCGAGCGCCCCGAGGCCCGTCCCAGGTGGATGTTCTCCTCGACGGTCAGGTTCGGGAAGATGCGCTTGCCCTGCGGGACGACGCTCACCCCCCGACTGGCCGGCTCATGCCGGGAGCGACCGATGGGCGAGCCGTCGATGAGGATCTCTCCGGTGACGTGCGGCACGCCGTAGACCGACATCAGCGCGGTCGTCTTGCCGGCGCCGTTGCGGCCGACCAGTCCGACCGTCTCGCCCTCGTCGATCGCGAACGACACCCCTTGGAGCACGATGGCTCCGGCGTACGAGGCGCCGACGTTGCGGAACTCCAGGACGGGCGTCATGCCGCACTCCCCAGGTAGGCCTGCACGACGGCAGGGTTGCTGCGGACCTCGGCCGGTTCGCCCGAGGCGAGCACCTCGCCCAGATTGAGGACGGTGATGCGGTCGCAGGTGCGGAAGACCCCTTCGACGTCGTGTTCGACGAGCAGGGCGGCGACCTCGCGTTCGCGGCAGATGTCCCGCACGTGCTGCAGCATCCGCACCGACTCGTCCTGCACCAATCCGGCACAGGGCTCGTCGAGGAGCACGACCTTGGGGTCCCCGATCAGCGCCAGGGCGAGGTCCACCGACCGCTGGGTGCCGTAGGCGATCTCGCTGCACACCCGGTCCATGACCGGGGCCAGACCGAGGGTGTCGACCAAGCTGGCCAGGTCGCTCTCACCGTTGCGTTCGGCGACCATCTCCAGTTGGTGACGCACCGTCATCGAGTTGAAGACGCTCGTCCGTTGGAACGACCGCGCGATCCCGTGGCGGCGCCGCCAGCGCGGCGACCGCGCCGTGATGTCCTCACCGTTGAAGGTCACGACGCCGCTGCTGACTCGCGCCCGACCGGAGAGTCCGTCGATGAAGGTCGACTTCCCGGCACCGTTGGGGCCGATGACTCCATGGACGAGACCGGGTTCAAGGGCGATGTCCACGTTGGTCAGGGCCTTGACCGCGCCGTACCGCACGCTGAGGCCACGTCCCTCGAAGATCGTCATGACTGGTCCTCCGGACTGCTCGGTTCGGACGTGCTCGGTGGGGTGGCCTGGCGCCGCCGGGACAGCCGGCCTCGCACCCACTTCTCCAGGCTCCCGAGGATGCCTCCGGGCAGGAACATCAGCACGAGCACCAGGGCGATGCCGGTGTACAGGTGCAGGTTGCCGGAGGTGTTGAACCGCGACTGGGCCAACACGTAGACGATCGCCCCGAAGATCGGCCCGGCCAGGACGCCGAGGCCACCGACGATCGCGGCGGTCAACGCGTCCCCGGCCTTGGTGAAGCTGAGCAACTCCGGAGAGACGTAGGCCGCGTTGAGGGCGAAGAGGGCACCACCGATCGACGCCACACAGCCGGAGACGACGAACGCGATCAGGCGCGGGAGGTCGGTGTTGAAGCCGGAGAAGCGCATCCGCTCCTCGTTCTCGCGGATTCCCTCGAGCACCGTGCCGAAGCGGGACCGCCCGGTGATCCACAGCCACAGGGCGCAGACCATGAGGAGCACCCAGGCCACCGGCCAGAACAACGCCGCGTTCATCATCGACTTCTGCGTCAGACCCAGGAAGGTCCCGCCCGACAGGTCGATCTGCAGCCCGTCGTGGGCGCCGGTCCACGGGATGGCGATGCGCTGGGTGGAGAACTGATAGAGCGCCTGCCCCAGGGCCAACGTCAGCATGAGGAACGTCATCCCGGTCGAGCGCACGACCAGCACACCCATGATGAGCGCCAACAGCGTGCCGACGACGACCGCGACAACGAAGGCGACCGTGGGCGTCATCGACCATCGGCCGATCCCGATGCCCACCGTATAGGCGGCACCGCCGAAGAACGCCGTGTGACCCAGGCTGATCAAGCCGAGATGGCGCGCCAGGAATCCGATGGACAGCGCGAGGAAGGCGAGGATGACACCGTCGAGGACGAGTCCCATGTTGAACTTCGAGGAGACGAGATAGGGCACCGCCAGCCCGAGCAGGGTGATCACCGCGATGATGCCGCCGCCCACGAGCCAGTGTCGGTGGCGCGCGATGGTGCCCAATCGAGTCTGCGAGTCGCTGCCGCCGGGGGTGATGGTCAGCTCGGGCGCGCCGGTGAGGTTGTCCGTCATGTCAGGCTCGCTTTCCGGCCAGGCCCTGGGGCCGCCACAACAGCACCACGACCAGGGCCGCGTACGGAATCAGCACCGACAGGCTCGGCGCCCAGATGGCACCCACGGTCTGGAGGATGCCCAGTGCCATCCCGGCCAGCATGGCGCCGCCGATGCTGCCGGCGCCGCCGATGACCACGACGATCAGCACCTGGATGAGGATCGCGACGCCCATCGCCGGGTGCACCGAGACATACGGGGCGGCGAGGGTTCCCGCCAAGCCCGCCAACGCGGCGCCGATACAGACGACGAGCAGACTGACCCGGTCGACGTTGATGCCCAGGATCGCCGAGGTCTCGACGTCGTGGCTCGCGGCGCGGATGTGCAGGCCGACCCGGCTCTTGCGCAGCCAGTACACGAGACCGACGGCCAGCGCGAGGGCGATCCCGATGACGAGCAGTCGGTAGGAGGGGTAGTCGCTGCCGAGGACCGACGTGGTGCCGGTCAGCCCGGGTGGCGCGTCGACCGACAGGGTGCGCTCGCCCCAGATGATGACGATGACCCGCTCGATGATCATCGCCAGACCGAACGTCACCAGTCCCACCTCGATGTGGTTGCGGTGTTGCAGACGTCGGAAGAACACGAGCTCGAGCACCGCTCCGAGCGCCGCGAGCACGAGCGGCGCGGCGATGAGCGCGGCCCAGAACGAGACCTGCTGGGCGACCGAGTAGGCGATGTACGCGCCGGCCATGTAGAGCGCGCCGTGGGCGAAGTTCGTCACTCCGCGCAGGCCGTAGATCATGGCCAGGCCGGAGCTGAGGATCATCAGCAGTGAGCCGAGCGCAATGCCGTTCAGCAGCTGGGTGAGGTCCACGTCGTTCTCCTCTCCCGGGCGGGCCCGGTCCAGGCCCGCCCGACGTCAATCGAGTGGGGACGCACTCGATCAGAGTGTGCAGTCGGGGCTGGGGTCGCCCGCGATGGTCGCGCCGTCGGCCTTGTGCAGGATCTTCCAGCCCAGACCGGCCGTGCCCTTGTCGTCCTTGACGACCTGGCCGAGGTAGGACGGGCGAATCAACTGGTGGTCGGCTCCGCGCATGGTGACCTCGCCCGCGATGCTGTTGAACGTCAGGTCGTTGAGCGCCTCCTTGACCTTCTCGGGGTCGGCGCTGCCGGCCTTGCGCACGCCCTCGAAGAGGGTCTGGGCGGAGAGGTAGTTGTCGGCCACCACGTAGTACGGGCGCGCCCCGTCGTGCTTCTCTGCCCAGGCCTTGACGAACTCCTGGTTCTTCGGCTCGTCGGAGTTGACGTCGTACCCGAGGTTGTTGTTGAAGCCGACGATCTTGTCGCCGAGGGCCTTGAACAACGGCTCCGAGACCATGTTGAAGCCGAGCACGGTGTCGTACTTCTTGGAGAGGTTGAACTGGGCCATCTGGTTGACGAAGGCGACACCGTCGGCGCCGTACTCCACGGCGAAGAGGCCGTCGGCATCGCTACCCTTGAGCTTCGAGATGTACGACCCGAAGTCCGTCGTGTTCAGCGGCGCGAACTGCTCGATGCCCATCTTCTTGCCGCCCTTGTCGGCGGCGGCCTTGAACACCTTGGCGGAGGTGTGACCGGTCGAGTAGTCGACGGCCTGGATGTCCCACGTGGCCGCGGGCAGCTTGCTCAGGCCCTCGGCGACGGCGTTCATGTCCATGGTCGTGGACTGCACGACGCGGAAGGCGTTGGCGTTGCAGTCCTTGCCGGTCAGGGCGTCGTCCTTGCCCAGGCCGTTGAACGACAGCGCGCCGAGGCCCTCGAGCTGGGCGTTGAGGGCGCCGTGCTCGGTGGAGGTCATCACGCCGCCGATGAACTTGGCGTCCTTCTGGTTCACGGCCTCGCGGGCCGCCCGCAGCGTCGTCGCCGGGGTCGCGTCGGTGTCCATCTTGATGATCTCGACCTTGCGGCCGTCGATCCCGCCGGCCGCGTTGACCTCGTCGGCGGCGAACTGCCACGCCGCGTAGGCGTCCTGGCCGAACTGGGCCAGGGCACCGCTCGAGGGCGGGATGACCGCAACCTTGACGGCCTCCCCATCGGCGGAGTTTCCGTCACCGGCGCTCTGCGGGCTACCGCACGCGGCCAGCAGGCCGGACACGGCCAGGGCAGAGATGATGAACGTCGAACGAGTGCACTTCATCGGACACCTCGGGGTCATGGAGCTCGGGGCTCACAGTGATTCGATGCCACCGGTGTGGCATGCCTTTATTTTGGTCTGACCAACAATGGGAGAGCATCCCCCGATGGGGTCATCCACCTCCCCCACTGGGGTGAGTCGCCCACGCACGCCGGAGCGTCGAACGAGGGCGATACCTGACCCCACCCGATTCGGGTCGGCGAGGACCACGCGTGGTGGCCGACCCGCGCCGGGTGGGGCCGAGGGAACTGCGCTCAGGCGAACTCGGGGGCGCGCTTGCCGAGGAAGGCGGACAGCCCCTCCTGCGCCTCACCGTGCTCGAACAACTCCTGCTCCTGCTCGATCTCGTAGCGGAAGCCCTCGTCGATGGCGGTGTCGAAGGACGCGTCGACCGTGCGGACGATGGCCTTGAGCGCCGGCTGCGACATGCCGCACAGTCCGCGCGCCAGGGTCAGCGCCTCCTCGACGGCCGTGCCGGGCTCGACGAGCCGGTCGACCAGACCCATGACGTGGGCCTCGTCGGCCGGCACCTGCCGCGCCGTCAGCATGATGTCCAGGGCGCGTCCGCGACCGACCAGCCGCGGCAGCCGCTGCGTGCCACCGGCGCCCGGGATCAGGCCGAGCTTGACCTCCGGCAGACCGAGCTTGGCGTCTCGGCCCGCCACCCGCAGGTGACAGGCGATGGCCAACTCCAGGCCACCACCGAGGGCAAGTCCCTCGATGGCCGCCACCGTGATGTAGTCGGTGCCGGTCAGGCGGTCCAACGTCGCCCGCAGACCGTCACCGTAGGCGGTGAAGGAGGCGGCATCGATGTTGGACATGTGCTTGATGTCGGCACCGGCGGCGAAGACCCCGGGCAGGTCCGAGGCGATGACGACGATCTTGATGTCACCGCGGCGGTCGGCCTCGGCCAGCGCGGCCTCGACGCCCTCGATGATGACCGGGCCCAGGGCGTTGGCCGGTGGGCGCTGGAGCGTGACGAGCATGATGCCCGGCTCGGGAACGGCCCAACCGACGGCGGAGTTGTGTTCTGTCATGGTCGAATCCTTTGCTTCGGACTGGGCCACTCAGGCCATCGTCAGGCCGCCGCTGACGGACAGCGTCTGGCCGGTGACGAAACCGGCGCCGTCGGAGGCGAAGAACGCCACGGCGGGGCCGATGTCACTCGGCGTGCCCAGTCGCTTCATCGGCACAGCGCGGGTCATGCCGGCGATGACCTTGTCGGCGTCCTGGCCGGAGGCCTGGGTGAAGTTGCGCAGCGCCGGGGTGTCGGTCGGGCCCGGGCAGACCGTGTTCGCGGTGACGCCCTTCGTGGCCACCTCGCGGGCCAGCGTCTTCGTGAAGGCGATGATGCCGCCCTTGGAGCCGGAGTACACGGCCTCCAACGACGATCCGACCCGACCGGCGTCGGAGCCGATGTTGACGACCCGGCCGAAACCGCGCTCCATCATGCCGGGCACGACCGCCTGGATGACCCGCAGGGCGCCCTTGAAGTTGATGTCGAGGATCTTGTCCCAGAACTCCTCGTTCGTCTTGACGAAGGGCATGAAGTCGTCCCAGCCGGCGTTGTTGACGAGGACCTCGACCGGGCCGAGCTGCTGCTCGACCTCGGCGACGGCCGAGCGCACCGAGTCGGTGTCGGTGACGTCCATGCGCACCGCGATGACGTTGCCGCCCGAGGCTGCGGCGACCTCCTTGGCCGTGCTGGTGGCGGTCTCGCCGTTGAGGTCGGCGATGGCCACGGTGTGGCCCTGTGCGACGAGTGACTCGACGATGCCCCGGCCGATGCCCTGGGCACCACCGGTGACGATGGCGACGCGTGCAGTCATGTTTCTCTCCCGTGTGAGTGTGTGGTGAAGGTCAGTTGTGCCAGGTGACGGGGCCGGCAACGATGGAGTGGCTGGTCAGCTTCCGGCCCAGCACCGACTGCGCCTGGCGCGCGGCGTCGATGACGTTGCCCAGGTCGAGCCCGGTGTCCACGCCCATCTCGTGGAACATGCTCACGAGGTCCTCGGTGGCGATGTTGCCGGTCGAACCGGCCGGCACCGGACAGCCGCCGAGCTCACCGAAGCTCGATTCGAAACTCGTGCACCCGGCCTCGAGGGCGGCGTAGGCGTTGGCCAGCCCCTGCCCACGGGTGTTGTGGAAGTGGGCGGTCACCTCCACACCGGAGAGTCGTTCGAGGGCTCGGGTGAAGAAGGCCCGCGAGTAGGCCGGGTTGCACATGCCGGTGGTGTCGCCGAACCCGATCTCGGTGGCCCCGGCGGCGGCGAACCGTTCGGCCAGGTCGAGGACGTGCTGCATGTCGACGTGCCCCTCGAACGGGCAGCCGAACGAGGTCGCGATGACCGCCGCGCACTTGAGCCCCTCGGCGACGATGCGTTGGGCCATGACCTCGTTGTCGGCCATCGTCTCGGCGATCGTGCGGTTGACGTTCTTGCGGTTGTGGGTCTCAGAGCCGGAGACGAAGATGACGACGTCGTGGAACAGGTCGCGGTACCGCAGCGCGTTGTCCAGGCCCTTGCTGTTCGGCACGAGCACCATGAGGCGCACGTCCTTGGGAACGTCGATCTGCTGCAGCACCTCGACCCCGTCGGCGAGCTGCGGAATGACGTCGGGGCGCACGAAGCTGGCGACCTCGATGCGCTTGAAGCCGGCGGCCCCCAACGCGTTGATGAGCCGCACCTTGTCCGGGGTCGGGATGCTCTCGGGCTCGTTCTGGAAGCCGTCGCGGGGGCCGACTTCACGGATCTGGACCTTCTTGGGCAGGGCTGTCGTCGTCACGGTGATTCCTTTCAGCGGGTCGGGACCGCGGCGCGGTCGACCTGGGCGGAGCGCTCGAGCTGCTCACGGTGTTCGGGGGCGGCTACCTCGATGAGGCGGCGCGCTCGTTCGGGCAGGGAGCACCCGGTCAGATGGGCGGCGCCGTGTTCGGTGACCACCACGTCGATGTCGGCGCGGGAGGTCGACATCGCGCCGAACTCCAGGTGCGCCTTGATGGTGGACTTCCCCTTGCTCGTGGCGGGCAGCACGATGATCGAGCGCGCGCCGGTCTGGGCCGCCGCCCGGGAGAAGTCGGTCTGGCCGCCGATGGCCCCGACATACGTCGTGCCTCGCACCTCGCTGCCGGCCTGGCCGGTGAGGTCGACCTCGATGGCCGAGTTGATCGAGACCAGGGAGCGCAGTCGGGCCAAGGTGGTCGGCGCGTGGGTGTAGCTGACGGGCCGGAACTGCACCGGCAGGTCGCCCAGGCACGCGTAGAGCTCGGTCGAGCCCAATGCGGCGCCGGTGACCATCATGCCCGGGTCGATCTCCTTGCGGGCCCCGGTCAGGGCCCCGGCCTGCACCAGCCGCAGCACCGGATCGGAGATCAGTCCCGAATGGAGGCCCAGATCGCGGTGCCCGGACAGCGCGTCCAGGATGGCCGACGGGATGACGCCGACCCCGACCTGGATCGTGTCGCCGTCCTCGACGAGGTCGGCGACGTGACCCGCGATCGCGAGCTCCACGGCTCCGGGAGATCGTTCGGGGGCCTGCAGCAGCGGGCGGTCGGTCTCGACGGTGGCCGCGAACCGGCTCAGCGGGAGGCGCACCGATCCGACGGTGGCGGGCATCTGGTGGTTGACCTCGGCGATGAGCACCGGGGTGTGGGCGATCGCGTCGGCGACGTAGTCGACACCGGTCCCCAGCGAGCAGTTGCCGTCGGCATCCGGGGGTGAGACCTGGATCAGACCGACGTCGTGCGGGAGTCGACCTTGGGCGAACAGCCGCGGCAGGTTGGAGAAGTGACAGGGCACGACCTCCAACCGGCCCGCCGCGCTGAGGTGACGCAGGTCGCCCAGCGCGCCGTAGGACAGGGCTCGAATCTGCGGCGGGAGCTGCGTGGCCACGCGCTTGTCCCACGTCATGCCGATGAAGGCGGTGACGTCGACGAGCTCGGGTGCGAGATCCAGCAGGGCGTGGACCAACGGAGTCGGTTCGGCGCTCGTCTGGCTCCACCACACGCCGGCTCCCGGCGCGATGAGGTCACGCAGCTCCGGGGTCACGACTCGACCCGCTGAACCAACGTCGCGGTGCCCATGCCGCCGCCACAGCACATGGTGATCAGGGCGAGTTCGCCGTCGCGACGCTCCAGTTCGGCCACGGCCGTGCCCACGAGGCGAGCGCCGGTCGCGCCGACGGGGTGCCCCAGGGCGATGGCGCCGCCGTTGACGTTGACCTTGGACATGTCCGCGCCGAGCTCGCGCTCCCAGGCGATGACCACCGAGCTGAAGGCCTCGTTGATCTCGACGAGGTCGATGTCCGCCATCGTCAGCCCGTTGCGCTCCAGCAACTTGCGGGTCGCCGGGATCGGTCCGGTGAGCATGATGATCGGGTCGACGCCGACCGTGGTGTGGTCGACGATGCGCGCCCGGGGACGCAGACCGTGCTGGTTGACGGCGTCGCGGGACGCGAGCAGCACCCCGCTGGCGCCGTCACAGATCGGTGAAGAGGAGCCGGCGGTGACCCGCCCACCCTCCGGGCGGAAGGCCGGCTTGAGCCCGGCGAGGGTCTCCATCGAGGTACCGGGGCGGACGGTCTGGTCGCTGGTGCGGATCTCGCCGTCCAGTTCCATCGGGATGATCTCGCCCGCGAACCGCCCGTCATTCTGGGCCTCGACGGAGCGCCGGTGGGACTCGACGGCCAAGGCGTCCATGTCCTCGCGGGTGATGCCCCAGCGGTCGGCGATGAGTTCGGCGCTCTCGCCCTGGTGGACGAAGTCGTACCGCTCGCGCAGGGCGGGCGGCCAGGCCACGCCGTACAACTCCTCGAGCTTCGCCGGCGAGTTGATCGGCACGTGACCCATGTGCTCCACGCCTCCGGCGATGACGACCTCGTGGGTGCCGGTGCCGACGAGCGAGGCGCCCATCTCGATGGCGGTCTGGGCCGAGCCACAGCGACGGTCGAGCACCACGGCGGGCACCTCGGGCGGGTAGCCCGCCTGCAGCCAGGCGTTGCGACCGATGTTGCGGGACTGCTCACCGAAGGGCGCGGTGCACCCGACGATGAGGTCCTCGACGGTCATCGGCTCGATGCCGGATCGGGTGAGGAGCTCGGTGTAGACCCGGCCGAGCATCTCGTTCGGGTGGACGTCGCGGAACCAGCCCTTCTCGGCGTGCGAGCGACCGAACGGCGTGCGCGCCGCCTCGGTGATGAGGACCTCGCGGGAGTGGGTCATGAACGGACCGTTGATCGTGCGTGCCATCAGATGACCGTCCCGCCGTCGACGGGCAGGACCTGCCCGGTGATGTATGAACCTCCGTCGGAGGCGAAGAACACGAAGGTCGGCGCGATCTCGTCGGGCTCGGCCCAGCGGCCCAGTGCCACCCGGGCGAGGTTCTTCGCCGAGAGCTTCTCGTTGGTGCGCACCGTCTCGGTCATCGCCGTGGCCGCCAGCGGGGCGATGGCGTTGACCGTCACCTGGCGCCGCGCCAGCTCCTTGGCCAGCGACTTCGTCAGGCCGATGATGCCCGCCTTGGCCGCCCCGTAGTTGGCCTGCCCGATCGTGCCGGTCAGGCCCGCCGCGGAGGTGACGTTGATGATCCGGCCGGTACCGTCCTGGGGCAGTTTGTCGAGCACGGCCTTGCTGCAGACGTAGCTGCCGATGAGGTGGATGTCGATGACGCGACGGAACGAGTCCTCGTCCATGTTGGGGAACATCGCGGGCGCAATGGCGCCGGCGTTGTTGACGAGGATGTGCACGTGCCCGTCGCCCAGGGCGGCGGCGCCCTCGACGGCGGCTGCGGCCTGTTCGGCGTTGCGGACATCGAGGACCGCGTGCTGCGCGACACCGCCGGCATCACGGATCACCTGTGCGACGGCAGCCGCAGCCTCCTCGTTGACGTCGGTGACCATCACCGCGGCTCCGGCGGCTCCGAAGGCACGAGCCACGGCGGCGCCGATGCCGCCTCCGGCTCCGGTAACGAGGGCAGTACGCCCGGTGAGTTCAAACATCAGTAGCTCCGGGGAAGGCCGAGGACGTGCTCGCCGAGGTAGTTGAGAACCATCTCCTGGCTGAGCGGGGCGATCCGGGTCAGACGTGACTCCCGGAAGTAACGCGAGACGTTGTACTCCTCCGAGTAGCCCATGCCGCCGTGGGTCTGCACGGCACGATCGGCGGCCTCGAAGCCGGCGTCGGCGCAGAGGTACTTGGCCATGTTGGCCTCCTTGGCACACGGGCGACCGATGTCGTACAGCCACGTGGCCTTGCGCAGGACGAGCTCGGCGGCGTCGAGTCGGGCGAGCGAGTCGGCCAGCGGGAACTGGATGCCCTGGTTCTTGCCGATCGGGCGGCCGAACACCTCACGGTCGTTGCCGTACTTCACGGCCGTGCGCAGCGCTGCGCGACCGATGCCGAGGGCTTCGGCGGCGACGAGCATCCGCTCCGGGTTGAGCCCGTCGAGGATGTACTTGAAGCCCTGCCCCTCCTCGCCGACACGATCCTCCGCCGGGATGCGCAGGTTGTCGATGTACAGCTCGTTGGAGGTGACCGCGTTGCGACCCATCTTCTTGATGGGGCGGATCTCGACCTTGTCGCGGTCGAGGTCGGTCAGGAACAGGGTCATGCCCTGGGTCTTCTTCTCGACGTCCTCGGCCTTGGTGGTGCGCGTCAGGAGCAGGATCTTCTCGGACTCCATCGCCTTCGAGATCCAGACCTTGCGGCCGTTGACGACGTAGTCGTCGCCGTCGCGCTTGGCGAACGTCGTGATCTTCGTCGTGTCCAGGCCGGCGCCGGGTTCGGTCACCCCGAAGCAGACATGCAGGTCACCATTGACGATGCGCGGCAGCGTGCGGGCCTTGAGTTCGTCGGAGCCGTGCACGACGACCGGGTGCATGCCGAAGATCGACAGGTGCATCGAGCTGGCCCCGTTCATGCCGGCGCCGGAGGCAGCGACCTCCTCGAGGAGGATCGAGGCCTCGGTGATGCCCATGCCATGACCGCCGTACTGCTCGGGCATGGTCACCCCGAGCCAACCACCCTTGGCGAACGCCTCGTAGAACTCGGTGGGGAACTCGTGCGCGAGGTCCTTCTCCATCCAATACTGGTCATCGAAGGTGCCCGCGAGTTCGCGCACGGCCTTTCGAATCTCCTGTTGATCCTCGGTCAGATCGAAGTCCACGGTTCCATCCCTTCCTTAGCTGGGCCAACCATACCAATGGTCAGACCAAACAGCAATCATGACTGTGGGGTGAGTTCGAGCTGGGACGCCAACCGCTCGTTCCACGCCGACGGAGCGCCGAACAGGCGCGCGTCGAGCTTGGCTCGCTTGTAGTACAGGTGCAGGTCGTGTTCCCACGTGTAGCCGATGGCCCCGTGCATCGTCAGGGCGCTGTCGGCCGCAGCCACCCCGGACTTCGTCACCTGGGCCTTGGCGGCACACGCCCACGGCTCGGCCATCTCGTGGCCTTCGTCGACCGCGGCGGCGGCCGGATAGATGATCGACCGGGCCGCCTCGACCCCGACGAGAATCGTCGCCGCCGCATGCTTGACGGCCTGGAACGAACCGATCGGGACGCCGAACTGCTGACGCTGCTTGCTGTACTCGACCGCCAGATCGAGCATGCGCGCCGCGGCGCCGAGCGAGTCGGCGGAGACCAGGACGGCGGCCCGCCGGGCCACCTGCGTCAGGATGGCCTCGGCATCGACGTCCAGCACCTGCGCCGGAGCGCCGTCGAACCGAACGTCACAGGCCTCGCGGGTCTGGTCGAGCAGCGATCGTTCGCCACGCTGCACGTCGGCGGCCTCGACCAGGGCCAGCCCGACTCCCCCACCGGTGGCGACCGGCACGACGAACCGCGCCGCCCGACTGCCACCGAGCACGAGTCGGACCTCGCCGGTCACCGTACCGTCGACCAGGGGAAGCGCCCGGCCACCTCCGGGGATCCGGTCGGAGGCACCGACCCACACGACGAACTCGCCGCGTTCGACGAGGCCCTCGATGACCTCGGGACGACCCGCGACCGCCGGCAGCACGGCCATCGTCGACAGCCAGGCGGCCGACGGAGCGCCGTGCGACCCCATCGCCTCACTGGCCAGCGCCAGTTCGACCAGTCCCCCGCCGGCACCGCCGGCGGCCTCGGCCAACCCGGCCGCCAGCCAGCCGTCCTCGGCCAGACGCGCCTCGAACGGCGCTCCGCCGTGGGTGGCCCATTCGCGCACGGACGGTGAATCCGCCACATGGTCGAGCCACCCCGTGAAGGCCTCGTGGAATTCCTGCTGCTCGAAGGACAGTTCCCACCGCATGTTGTCGACTCCCCTCCGGACGTCGTGATCTAGTCTCGAAATGTTCGATGCTGCGAGAGTACATTAGGTCTGACCAATAGACCATAGTTGTTCCACAGAAGGATGTCGCCATGCCCACTGCCGAAGAGCCCGCCAAGGAGCGCTCGGGGCGCTCCACGATCCAGCTGGCGCCGATGTCCGTGCCGAAGGCCTCGGATGTCCTGGCCGACGAGTTGCGCGAACGCATTCTGTCCGGGGAGTTCGTCGAAGGCACACCCCTGCCGCCGGAGCGTGAGCTCGTCGTGCAGACGAACATGAGTCGCACCACGGTTCGGGAGGCCTTGCGCATCCTCGAGGTCCAGGGCCTGGTCCGCATCAAGGCTGGCCGGGCCGGTGGCGCCTTCGTGCAGCGCCCGGGCGAGGAGTCGATGGCGCGCAGCGTCGGCCTGCTCATCCGCGGGCGCCAGATTCGACTCAAGGCCCTGCTCGAGACCCGCGAGGGCCTGGAGCCGTTCAGTGCCAAGCTCGCGGCACGCAACCGCACCGAGGAGGACCTCGCCGTGCTGGAGGCCGCCAACCAGCGAATCAAGGATGCCCCCGACCTGGCTTCCTTCCTCCAGGCCAACATCGACTGGCACGTCGGTGTCGCGCAGGCTGGGCACAACGAACTGATGACCGGATTGATGATGGCCCTCTCCCCTGCCATCTACGAGGCCACGGAGAACGAGCAGTTCATCGACGACGAGGTCATGGAGACCACCTTCAAGGCCCACCAGAGCATCAATCGCGCCATCCGTGACGGTGACGGCCCAGCCGCCATGAGGCGAATGGACCGTCACGTTCACGTCTATGCCGAGGAGCTCCTCAAGGTCGAGGTGCGCACCGACATCACCTTGCCGGATTAGCGTTCGCGCGCCTCGAGGCGATCACGCCGTCGGTCTGCGGTCGCCGATCGACGCCCGGATCTCGTCGATCGCCTCCGGGTTCTCCGCTCCGGCCAGATCACCGGGATCGGTACCCATCGCCGCGGCCCGGACGGCGCGGCGCATGATCTTCTGCGACCGGGTCTTGGGCAGGCGCGTGACCCGCTGCACCAGGCTCGGCGCGAACGGCTTGCCCACCTGGTCGGCGACCATGTCGCGCAGCTCGGCCGACACATCGACATCGGCATCCGCGCGCGGCACCCAGAAGGCCCACACGCTTTCGCCCTTCTTCGCGTCCGGCACCCCGATGGCGGCTGCCTCGGCGACCGCCGGGTGCGTCACCATCACGGCTTCCACCTCGGCCGGAGCCAGGCGCTTGCCCGCGACGTTCATGACGTCGTCCGAGCGGCCACGGATGAACCACTGTCCGTCCTCGACGAGCGCATAGTCGCCGTGGCGCCACATCCCTGGGAAGGTCGACCAGTACGCCTCCAGGTAGCGCTCGTCGTCCTTCCAGATGCTGCGGGTCATGGCCGGCCAGGGCTGGCGACACACGAGCTCGCCGACCTCACCGCGCACCGAGTGTCCCTGGTCGTCGACCACGTCGACGTCCATGCCAAGCGAGGGCCCGCCGAGGGAGCAGCTGCGAATCGACTCGACCGGGTACGGAGCCAGGAACGACCCGCCTACCTCGGTGCCGCCGGAGAAGTTGATCACCGGCACACGCCCGCCGAACAGGTCCCGGGCCATCCACTCGTATGCGGCGGCGTCCCACGGTTCACCGGTGGAGCCGATCACCCGGACCGAACTCAGATCCGGGAGGTCGGTCGTGGCCTCGGTCAGGCGCAGCGTGCGGATCAGTGTTGGTGACACCCCGAGCATCGTCACCCGGTGCCGTGCGACGAGGTTCCACAGGCGGTTGAGGTCCGGTACATCGGGACTGCCTTCGTAGAGCAGCAGCGTCGCGCCGTTGGCGTGGGTGCCGACCATGGACAGCGGGCCCATGACCCAACCCATGTCGGTGATCCAACAGAAGACCCCGCCGGCGGAGACGTCGAACGAGTAGGCGACCTCGCTGGCAACCTTGACCAGGAAGCCTGCCTGCGTGTGCACGGCTCCCTTGGGTCGCCCGGTCGTACCGGAGGTGTAGGCCAGCATGAATGTCTCGGCGGCCGACATCTCCGCGACGGGTTCGGAATCGCCGTCGTTGTCCACCAAGGTCTCCCACGCGATCTCCGCGGGGTGTCCCTCGGAGGTGTCGGCCTCACCGTCGTTCGCGGCGCCCTCGCCGAGGTTGCGCACGACGATCACCGACTCGACCGACGGGCAGTCGCGCAGGGCCTCGTCCAGGAGCGGCTTCATGGCGACCCGCTTGCGACGGCGCACGGTGCCGTCGGCGACGATGACCGCCTTGGCGTCGGCATCCTGCAACCGCGACGCGATGGCGGTCGGCGCGAAACCGGAGAACAGCGGCACCAGGACGGCACCGATGCGCGCCACCGCGTACAGGCTGATGACGGCCGCCGGAATCATGGGTAGATAGATCGCGACCGCATCGCCGCGGCCCACGCCGAGCCGGCGAAGTCCGGCAGCGGCCCTGGACACCTGGTCCTCCAACTCGGCGTAGGTCAGCCGGGTCACCGTGCCGTCCTCGGCCTCGTGCACGACCGCGTCGCGGGCGGCCGAGACCGGATCGGCGGTCCAGCGCGACAGGCAGGCGTCGACGATGTTGAGCCGGCCGCCGATGAACCAGTCGGGGTGCTCGATCCCCCGCGAGATGTCCAGCACGCGCTCGTACGGCTGCCGGAACGGCAATCCCAGGTCTTGAATGGCGGCATCCCAGTACCACGCGACGTCCTCGACGGACCGGGCCCGCAGTTCGTCGATCCCCGTGATTCCGTGGGCCCGGGCGAGCCGCGTGACGTTCGCGTCCGCGACCTGCTCGGGGGTCGGGTGCCAGACGTAGGTCTGCGTGTTCTCTGCCACGACGTTCAACTCCTCGGCATGCCGAGCATGCGCTCGGCGACGATGTTGCGCTGAATGAAGGTCGATCCGCCGGCGATGGCGGTCCCTCGGGCCTGATAGGCCAGCCTAAGCCAGCGGCCCGCCACCTGACCGGGATCGTCCAACCCCGTCTGACCGCCGAGGGGTTCGAGCGAGAGCCGGAAGTCGGCCAGGTCCTCGACGAGGGGGCAGAAGTACAACTTGCCGATCGAGGTGACCGGACCGGGCGGGCCATCGGTGGCCGCCAGGCTGATCACGCGCTGACCGATGAGCTGGTGGATGAGGGCCCGTCCGTAGAGGTCGGCCACCTGCTGCCGGACGCCCTCGTGGCGGCCCAGCGGTTGACCGTCGTCGTCGGTCATGGATCGCACGTCAGCCACGATCTCGTCGACAGCGCGCTTGGTGTTTACGCGCCCGGTGGCGATCGCCACCCGCTCGAAGGCCAACGTGCCCATGGCCACCGACCAGCCGCCGTCGACCTCGCCGACGACCATCTCGTCGGGGATGAAGACGTCGTCCAGGAAGACCTCGTTGAACTCCGCCTCACCGAGCATGTGCTCCAACGGCCGCACGGTAATGCCGGGAGCGTCCATCGGCACGAGGAAGTAGGTGATCCCCCGGTGACGCTCACCGCCACCGGTGCGGGCCAGGAGGATGGCGTGGTCGGCGATGTGCGCTCGGGACGTCCAGATCTTCTGTCCGTTGATCCGGAAGCCGCCCTCGACCTTGGTCGCCTTCGTCCGCAGGGAGGCGAGGTCCGAGCCGGCCTCCGGTTCGGAGAAGAGCTGGCACCAGATCTCCTCGCCACGCAGGATCTTCTCGAGGAAGCGTTCCTTCTGGGCGGAGGTGCCGAACTGGCTGATCGTCGGTCCGGCGAAGTCCTCGCCGATCGTGTTGAGCCGCTCGGGGGCGCCGGCCCGGTCGAGTTCCTCGGTGTAGATGGCGCGGATGATCTCGTTGGCCCCTTGGCCGCCGTATTCGCGCGGCCAGTTGATGCCGGCATATCCGGCGTCGAACAACAGCCGTTGCCACTGTTGCCAGAACGGCTTCTTGCCCTCCAGCGTGACCGGTTCCGGCCAGGGCAGCAGGGGCAATGTGTCGACGAGCCAGGTTCGCAGCTTCGAACGGAAGGCCGCCTCGTCAGGTGAGTCGGTCAGTTCCACAGCCGTCTCCTCTCCTCGCAATGATGGCTAAATGGTACTATAGGTCTGACCAAAACCGTCAAGGACTCCGAAGGAGGAGTTGTGGCCGAAAGTCTCGTCGGCCTCGTCGTCGACGAGGTGGAGTACGGCGTCGAAGAGGGCAAGATCCGCGAGTTCGCCCGGGCATCATTCGCCGAGGATCCGGTGCACACCGACCCGTCTGTCGCGCACGCCCGGGGGCTGTCCGCCCCGGCCGCCACCGCCACCCATGTCGTCGTGGCCGGCCACCATCGTGACCAGCGGGCCTTCGTGGCTCGCCTCGGCCTGGACATGACCCGGATCGTCGTGGGGTCGGTGCGCTGGGAGTACGACCGGCCACTGCTCGCCGGTGATCGTCTGACGGGTCGCCGGGTCGTGATCGCCGACGAGACCCGCGAGGGCAAGCGCGGCGGCACCATGCGCCTGGTGACCCTGGAGACCACCTATACCGACGCAGAAGGCCAGACGCCCGTTCGCCAACGTGAGGTCCTCATCGAAAGGGGAGCCCGATGACCACGACCCTGCAGGTCGGTACCGCCCTCGAGCCGCGCACCATCGGTCCGATCACCCAGACCGACATCGTGCGCTTCGCCGGCGCGGGTGGCGACTTCAACCCCCTCCACCACGATCCGGAGTTCGCCGCCCGCGCCGGCTTCACCGCGCCGATCGCCATGGGTCAGATGCAGGCCGGCATCCTGGCCGCCGCGCTGACCGACCGGGTCGGCGTCGAACACCTACGCGCCCTCGAGGTGCGTTTCGTCGCCCCGGTCGAGATCGGCGATGTGCTCACCGTGACCGGAACGGTGACCGAGGTGGGCGACGGGGTCGCCACGCTGGCGCTGGCGATGACCAAGGCCGATGCGGCCACGGTCGTCACCGGCACCGCGTCGGTGGGGGTACCGGTCACCCCCTGAGGATCTCCGGCCCCTGGGCACGGTGGAACCCGTCGAACGGCTCGTTGTTCGAGGCCGGTTGCAGTTGCCACCACCCCCGGCGCGCATTGGGAGCCCCACCATCGACCCGGATGCAGGAACCCGTGATGAAGGCCGCCATCGGCGAGAGCAGGAAGACGATGGCGGCCGACACCTCGGCCTCCGTGCCGAACCGCTGCAGCGGGATCCCGGGAGTGACCTCGGTGCGAATGAACTCGGTGTCCTTCGGGTCATAGGTGTCGAGGCCGCTGGAGGCGATGGAGCCCGGTGCAATGGTGTTGACCCGCACCCCCGATTCGGCCCACTCGGTCGCCGCGGATTCCGACAGGGTGAACATTCCACCCCGGGCGGCTGCGGAGTGCGAGAAGTTCGGCCAGCCGTGCCAGATGTCGGCGATCATGTTGACGATGGCTCCGCCGTGCTCGGCCATGTGGCGGTTGTACACCTCGCGCATCATGATGAATCCACCGACGAGATTGTTGTCGACCACGGCGCGGAATCCCTTGGTGCTGATGGACTTCAGCGGAGCGCGGTACTGCCCACCGGCGTTGTTGACCAGACCGTCGATCCGGCCGTGGTCCGACAGGATCCGATCCACGACACCGGCCACGCCTTCCTCGTCGCGGATATCGGTGGCGTAGGCGCTGACGTGGCCGCCGTCGGCCGTGATCTCCTCCACCACGGCCGCCAACTTCGCCTCGTTTCGTCCGACGATCACCACGGACGCTCCCAGGGAGGCCAGCTCGTGCGCGGTGCACCGTCCGATGCCACTCCCCCCGCCGGTGACGACGACCACCTGTCCGGCGAACAACCCTGGGGCAAAGCCGCTCTGGTAGCTCATCAGGAGTCCTTCCGGTCGTCGGCGGGTGCCAAGGGGGTGAAGGGGGTGGGTGTCGTACCGTCGCGGCCGACGTCGGTGCGCGTGAAGAACTCCTGCGAACGGCCCATCACCGTCGGGTTGCTGGCACACAGGGCGTAACCCCACATCGCCTCGACGCGCAACTGGTCGTGCAGTGGCCGGCCGATGATCTCGTGCACCGTCTCCTTCGCCGACTCGATGGCCGCCTGGTCGCAGCGCAGAATGGCCTGCACCACGCGTTCGGTCTCGTCGATGAGTCGGTCGGCCGGCACGACCTTGTTCACCATGTTGGCGTGGTAGGCCCGCTCGGCGGTGACGGGATCTCCGGTCAGGAGGAGTTCCATTGCGAAGCTGACGCCGCAGCTGTTGACGAGGCGAACGATGCCACCGTCGGCCGGGTGCATGCCGCGCCGGACCTCGAAGGTGCCGAACTTCGCGCGATCCGTCGCAATGCGCAGGTCACAGGCCATGGCCAGTTCGATGCCGTGCCCGACACACCAGCCATCGATGGCGGCGACGATCGGCTTGGGGATCGAGGCCAGTGGTCCGCGGGTGATCCCGCTGACCCCGTCCTCCAGGCGCTCTCGGCCGACCATCGGGCCGACCTGTTGCCACTCGGGCGCATGGGTACGCAGGTCCGCTCCCGAGGTGAAGGTGTGGTCGCTGCCGGTGATGACCGCCACGCGCAGGTCATCGTCGTCGCGGAAGTCCTCCCAGATCCGACAGAGCAACTCATGGGTCTCGATGTCGATGGCGTTGCGGACCTCGGGGCGATTCAACGTGATCCACGCGACCGGGCCGCGCTTCTCATAGATGACCTTGGCCGCGGTCGATGCGGCGTCTGAACTGGACATGGTGGTGTCCCTCCTGGATCGGTGGTTGACGGGGATTTCTGACGGGCTAAGCGTCACGACGCGGCCTCGGTGCGAAGGTCGACCTTGCGGACCTTCCCCGACGGCGTCAGCGGCAGCGATGTGCGAATGTGGATGCTCTTGGGCACCTTGTAGCCGGCGATGTGTTCGCGGCAGTGCGCCCGCAGCGCATCCGGGTCCACGTCGCGCCCCTGGGCGGGCACGACGAAGGCGGTGACGGCCTCGCCCCAGCGCTCGTCCGGCACGCCGATGACGGCTGCCATCGCCACGTCCGGGTGGCTGCCCAGGGCCCGTTCGACCTCCACCGAGTAGACGTTCTCGCCGGCGGTGACGACCATGTCCTTGGCCCGGTCGACCAGGGTCAGCTGGCCGGCACTCGAGTGGAATCCCAGATCCCCGGTGCGGTACCAACCGTCGGTGAACGCCGCCGCGCTGGCTTCGGGCTGTCCCAGGTAGCCGGCCATGACATACGGCGACCGCACGAGGACCTCCCCAACCTCGCCGGCGGGGCAGTCGTGGTCCATCGGATCGACGATCCGAACGTGAACCAGCGGCACCGGTGCTCCCGCCGACGCCACGAGCTCGAGCCGGGAGGCGTCGTGGTCGTCCGGCCGAAGGATCGAGATGATGTAGGTCTCGGTGGTGCCGTAGAACTGGCGCAGTTCACAGCCCAGCGCCTCCAGTGCACCTTCGATGGTCGGCGGGGTGATGGCCGAGCCGGCATAGATGAGGGTGCGCAATGAGCTGACGTCGGCGCCGGTCCGCCTGACCTCGTCGACCAGCCACTGGATCGCCGTGGGCACCAGACACAGGGTGGTCGGGCGGTGGCGGGTCAGGGCCTCGAGCACGGCAGCCGGTTCGAAGAACGGGATCATTGCCACGGTGCCGCCGTGGTAGAGCGTCGGCAAACTGACCCACGTGCCGGCCAAATGGAAGTTCGGCATGGCCATGAGGTGGACGTCCTCGCGGCCGGTGCGGATGGTGGGTTCGAGTTCGTCCGAGAGGATCGACAGGTCGAAGCCGTCATGCCGGTGCAAGGCCCCCTTGGGTTGACCCGTGGTCCCCGAGGTGTAGGCGATCAACGAGATGTCCTCGCTGATCGGCCGGGGCAGATCGACGGTGCCGTCCACCCCGGTCAGCCGCGGGTCCAGACCCGACCCGCCCGCGGCCACACTCACGAACGGCCAGAGGTCGATGGGCTGCGCCACCTGGCTCACAGCGGTCTGCAACGCGTCGGCGAAGTCCTCCTGCGTGACGACGACGGCCGGAGCACAGTCCCGCAGCAGGGCAGCGATCTCCGGCACGGCCAAGCGCCAGTTCAGCGGGACGAACGGCCGACGCGCGCGGTTGGCGGCAAACCACGTGACCCACAACTCCAGGGTGTTGTGGCCGAGATAGGCGATGGGTTGCCGCGGCTCGCCACAGTTCACCAGCGTCACGGCGAGGTCAATGACTCGTTCGGCCAGTTGCTGCCACGTGAGCTCAGCGTCGCCGGCCACGAGCGCGACGCGGTCCGGCGTTCGGTCGGCCCAGACGTCAACGATGTCGGGCAGGGTGCGGATTTCGGGGTGTCGCCACATTGGATGTTCCTCTCCCTTGAGCAACGTCTCCTTCTCGAATGATCATTCGAGTGAGAGAATCATGCAATAGGTCAGACCAAAATGGCAAGCCTGAGCCACACCCGTGAATGTGGGTTTCTCCAGTGACGAGGGATGTCAGATCGAGAGCAGGCCCAGCACGCGGCCCGCGATGGCACTCAGATCCGTCTGCCGCTGCTCGATGCTGCGCGCCGAGTGGTGGTAGAGATCGGATTGGAGGGCGCCGATGGCGGCTCGCACCAACTGCTCCGCCTCCTCGGCCGAAAGGTCGGGGCGGGCGCGGACGAGCAGGTCGCTCCACCCGCCGATGTACGCACGTTGCTTGGTACGGATCCGCCCGGCATCCGCCTCGGCGATGTGGCCGGCCTGCCGGTAGTAGGTCTGGGCGGTCCGCCGTTCGTGCACCACGAAGTCCACGTGGCGACGCACGATCGCTCGTAGCGCACCCAGGGGGTCCGACGCCGCGGCGATGGCCTGAGCCTCGTCAGACAGCAGGGCATCCAGGCATTCATCGAACAACGTGACGAGAATCTCCTGCTTGCCGGAGAAGTGCCAATAGATCGTCGAGGCAGCCATGCCCACGGCCCCCGCGATGTCGGACATGGACACGCGCGCGTAGTCCCGGTCCGAGAACAACGTCGCCGCGGCCGCGAGAATGCGTGCCCGCCTCACCTCGGTGGACTCACGCGTGCGACTCGTCATGCGGCGATCCTAGGGTCAGCGCCCAGCAGCCCCGCCCCGACATGACGAATGCCCGAACCGCGCTGGGCGGTTCGGGCATTCGGTCTCGACAGTCGCGGCAGGCCGATCAGGCGTTCTGCTCGGCGGCGATCCGCTCCTTGATCATGGAGCGCAGCACATGCTTCTGGACCTTGCCGGTCGCGGTCATCGGCAGGCCCTCGACGATCTCGAGCCGCTCGGGCACCTTCTGGATGGCCAGACCCTCGCCCAGGAGGTAGTCACGCACGTCATCCAGGGTCAGGCCCGTCCCCTGCTCGGTCGGCACCAGGTAGAGGCACACCTTCTCGCCAAGTCGCTCGTCCGGCATGCCGACGGCTGCGACCTGACTGACGGCCGGGTGCTTGCTCAGTAGATCCTCCACGTGCCGCACGGAGATGTTCATTCCACCCCGGATCACGATGTCCTTGGTGCGCCCGGTGACGCGAACGAAGCCGTCGGCGTCCATCGTGCCGAGGTCGCCGGAGCGCGAGAAGCCATCCTCGGTGAACAGGGCTGCCGTCTCGGTGGGGTTGTTGATGTATTCGAGCATGTGCATCGCGCCCTTGTAGGCGATGTCACCCTCCTCGCCGCGCGGCACCTCGTGACCCGACCCATCGATGATCCGCACCTGCTGGAAGGGCAGCACGCGGCCGTCGGAGGTCAGCGATCGCTCCACCGGGTCGTCGATGGTGCACATCGTCGTGGTGACGTTCTCGGTGCGGCCGTACAGGCTGAGCACCTTGAGGGTCGGCAGCTCGACGGCGGCCCGCTCGATGATGCTGGCCGGGATCGGCGATCCGGCACAGGTCCACAACCGCAGGCTGGTGAGGTCGTGGCGCTGCGGGTCATAGGCGTCCAACAGGGTCTGCAGGAAGGTCGTGGCGGTGACCGCGACGGTGCAGCGGTGCTCCTGGATCTGCTGCGCCCCGGCCTCCGGCACCCACGACTCCATGACGTGCGACGCGGCGCCATGCATCATCGGCAGGATGATGCTGGTCACCAGCCCCGTGGTGTGGGTGATCGGTGACGGCCCGAACTGGACGTCGTCCTGGGTGATGGCCCAGGCCTTGGCCAACAGCCGGGAACCGCAGGCGAGCGTGTTGAAGGTGTGCAGACACCCCTTCGGACGCGAGGTCGTCCCGCTGGAGTAGACGATGACGACCGGCTCATCCGGCCCGAACTTCTCACCCAAGGACTCGTCGGTCGCCCCAGCGCCGTCGGCCACCACATCCGCATAGGCGGTGAAGCCCTGGCCCGGCGTCTCCCCGCGCACGACGACCACGTCCTCGATCGCCGACACGGTCTCGCGAATCCGCCCGTACATGGCGGCGTAGTCGAACTTCTTGAAGGTCTGGCTCGTGATGGCCAGGCGCACCCCGGCGTTGTCGACGATGTAGGCCACGTCGTCGTCACGGTAGATGGGCATGATCGGCACCATGATCGCGCCGAGCCGCTGGAGGGCCACCGCGATGACGGCGAACTCCACCCAGTTGGGCACCTGGACGCTGACGCGATCGCCGGCGCCGATGCCGCGCGCCCGCAGACCACCGGCGAACGCGATGGCCTGATCGCGCAGTTCGCCGAAGGTCAGCGACCGGTGGTCATCGGTGAGGAAGACCCGATCGGGCGTCGCCGCCGCGTGCCCCGACAGGAGGTCGAAGAGCGTCTCCGAGCGCCATTGGCCCGTGGCGTAGAACTCGTCGATCGCCTCGATCGAATACCGATCCGTCACCTTCGCGAACGCCATCGTGCGCCTCTCTCGCCAGGGAGTCCCATCCGGACCCCACATCTCTATCGCTCCAACCATATTATGGTTGGACCAAATGTCAAGAGGATTGGCACCAGGAGGTCAGCGCATCTGCCAGCGCGGGTCGCGCTTCTCCCGGAAGGCCGCGACGCCCTCCTTGATGTCCTCGGTGGTGAAGGCCAGCGCCAGCTGCGACTGCAGGGCCGAGAGCGCCTCCGGCAGCGCGAGATCCCGGGTGGCATCGATGGCGTTCTTGCCCAACTGCATGAGCAACGGCGACTTGGTCGCCAGCCGCTGCGCCCAGGCCCGCACCACGGTGTCGAACTCGTCGGCCGGCACGACGCGGTTGACGATGCCCAGGTCGGCGGCCTCCTGGGCATCGATCGGATCGCCGAGCATCATCAACTCATTGGCCCGCACGCGCGGCAGGTTGCGGTAGATCAGCGCGGAGATCATGAACGGAAAGACGCCGACATTGATCTCGGGGCACCCGAACCGGACACCCTCCTTGGCGATGACGAGGTCACAGGCCAGTGCCAGACCGAAGGCACCGGCCAAGACGTCACCTCCGGCCGCGCAGATGACCGGCTTGCCCAGCCCACCGATCAGTTGGTACAGACGCGGGAACCGATCGAGACCGGCGTACTTCTGGATGGCCGGAGCATCGCTGGCAAAGGCCTTGAGGTCGCCGCCGGCGGAGAACACCCGGTCATGGGAACTGCCCAGCACGACCACCCGCACCTGCTCATCGTCTCGGGCGGACTCGAAGGCGGCGATGAGTTCGTCGAGCAGGGCATCACCGAGGGCGTTGCGCGTGGCCGGACTGTCCAGGGTGATCCACGCGATGCCGGCCTCGTGGGCGCGGCGCACGAATTGCGGTTCGGTCGTCGGAGTGGAGTTCTCGGGCATGTCAGGGATCCCGTCGTGTCAGGGGTGGTTGGGTGGTGGAAGGACTGGGCGTCAGGTGTGGTCGAGCACGATCTTGCCGACAGCCTGCCCCGACTCGAGGAGTCGGTGTGCATCGGCGATCCGGGCCAACGGCAGGACCTCGGCGATGGTCGGCGGCGGCAGGCGGCCCTCGTCGATGAGCGCGAGCAGCCCGGCCAGGTCACGGGGCGAGCCCATGGTCGTGCCGATGAGTTCGTACTGTCCGAAGTAGAAGGGCCGCGCCTGGAGCACCTGTTCGTTGCCCTGCGACGCTCCCAGGACGACGAGTCGCCCGCCGGGCCGGAGCGCGGTGACGGCCTGTGACCAGGCGCCGACGGAGTCGAGCACGACGTCGAACCCGGCCCCGCCGGGCGAGAGAGCCTTGGCCGCCTGAGCCCAATCCGGATCGTCGTAGCGCACGCCGCCGACGGCACCGGCCGTCTGGGCGGTCGCGATCTTGGCGTCGGAAGAGGACGTCACCCAGGCCGGAGCGCCGATCGCCGCGGCCATCGAGATCGCCATGGTCGCGACGCCGCCCCCGGCTCCCAGAACGAGCAGCGACTCCCCGGCAGACAATCGACCCCGGGAGATGAGCGCGCGGTACACGGTCAGGCCAACAAGCGGCAGGGCCGCACTCTCGTGCCACCCCCATCCGCTCGGCTTGGGAGCAACACACTCCTGCGGGACGACGACGGACTGCGCCGCGGTCCCCCATCGGCGATCCCCGAGGATCTCCCACTCGGCTGCCGGCGCCGCGTCACGTTCGCCCCACCACAACGACGGCAGGACGATGACCTCCTCCCCGGTGTCGGCCCGCACGCCCGCTCCATCAGCCCCGGGCACATGTGGCAGCGGGGAGCCGTACAGCCCCTGCCGCACCAGCACGTCGTGCCAGTTCAGGGCACTCGCGCGCAGATCGACGCGCACCCATCCGGTGGCCGGTTCGGGAGTGGGCACGTCGGTCGGCACCAGGACATCGGCGTCACCGAAGCGCGTCATCACAGCAGCCAGCATCGATCCTCCTTTGGTCTGACCAATGACGCTAGCGTGCGATGACGCCGGTGGCAACCCGCCGTCGGTGACGAAACTCAGAGGCTGCCCAGGGTCACCCGCAGGTATTGCGCGATGGCCTCCGCACGATTCTCCGCGCGGAGCTTGCGCAGGATGTGCTTGACGTGCGACTTCACGGTGTCAGGCGCGATGTACAGCTCCGTGGCGATCCGGTCGTTCGTCGCTCCGGTCGACATCTGATGCAGCACCTCGAGTTCGCGGGGCGTCAGAATGCCGGCCAAACCCTCGGTCGCCCGCTGCCTGGAGCTGAGCGTCAGGGCATGTTCCGGATGACTGTCCTGATCCTTGACCCCCATCCGAGACAGGGCGATCTCGGTGTTGGCGACCTCTCCCAGCACGCGTTCGACGTCCGCCAGGGCCGCCTGGACCTCCACCCGCTGACGGTTGAGCTGGAACAGCAACACCGCACGCTCGTACAACTGGTCGAAGGCCCGCGCGAAGGCGTCCAGGACATCTCGGTCGAGAGGGGTGACGTCCTGGTCCTGGAAGTCGGCGTGGATCAGGCCGATGACCTCACCCGCCGGGGCGAGCGGAGCGGCGACATAGGACCCGTGCGGACGGTCGGCGGCAGATGTGGTCGGTCGGGCCCGGATGAAGCTCCCGGCCATCCGGGTGCGCTCGTCATCGGGGAAGACGATGACCGTCTCGCGCCGGTCGACGATGTCCCCCTCGCGAATCCTCGGATCCAGCGCAATCTCCGGGGAGGTGGTCAGCCACTCGACGAAGGCCTGCTCGTTGTCACGCACCTGCCGCGCGAGACTCCGCCACGGACGCCACCGACCCTCTTGCACGCGGGAGACCAGCACCCGGTCGAACTCGCCACACTCGAGCACGGCCCGGCACACCCCGTCGAGGAGGACGTCGGGATCGATGTGCTGGCGCATCCGTTGGACGCCCGCATCGAGCACGGCGAACCGGCGTTGCCGTTCCTCGATGTGGTGGCCACGGAGGTCCCAGCGCAAGGTGTGCAGGTCGGAGAGGCACTGACTCGCCTCGACCACCAGCACACCGCTGCGCTCGGTGTCGGCCTCCTGCAGCCAGATCCGGATCCGCGCGACGGCGTCGGTGAGCTTGGCGTCGATGTCGGCCAGGTCGTCGTCCGGGCCGATGACGACGCTCCGGCCGCCGAGCTCGCCGACCCGCGCCAGCAGCACCTGGGCGCGGGCCCGCAGCTGGGCCACGATGGTTCTCGACGGGCTGGCCATGCCGGGCAGATTAACGGAGCCCCCGGCCACCTGCGCCCGACTCAGCTCCGAACACCGGAGAAGTCGAACATCGCCGCGGCGATCCGGCGCTTCTGCAGTTCGTCGGTGCCCTCGGTGATGCGGTACCGGCGGTGGTGGCGGTAGATGTGTTCGAACTGCTTGGCCCGCGTGTATCCGATCCCGCCGTGGATCTGGATCGCGCGGTCGGCGGCCTGGCACGCCAATTGGTTGCTGCGGAAGTTCACCATGGCGACCTTGTCGCTGACGGCGGTCTTGCCCCCGGCGTCCATCATCGCGGCGGTCCGGTACAGCGTGTTGCGCACCAGTTCGGCTTCGGTCTGCAGCTCGACCAACTGCCACTGGATGCCCTGGTGGTCGCGCAGCAGGGTGCCGAAAACGCGGCGCTCCTGGGCGTAGGCGATCGACTCATTGATGCAGTACTGCGCCGCCCCCAGCGACGAGGCGGCCTGCCGAATACGGTTCTCGTGGACGAAGAGCTGGGCGAGGTCCAGGCCTCGCCCGACCTCACCGAGCACCGCTTCGGCCGGTACCCGAACGTCGTCGAGGTGGACCTCCGGGTGATCGCTGGGCATGTTGAACGTCCAGTGGTTGAAGGGCACCGAGAAGCCGGGCGCGTCGGTGGGCACGATGAACGCGGTGATCCCCGCGGCCTTGCCGTCCTCGCCACCGGTGCGGGCGAAGACGACATCGATCTCGGCGGTGCCGACCAGGCTGTTGAAGCGCTTGGCGCCGGTGATGATCCAGTCGTCGCCATCCGGCTTCGCCTGGGTCTCGATGAAGGTCGCGTCGCTGCCGTGTCCCGGCTCGGTCAGGCCGAAGGCGATCTCGAGGTCACCGGTGATGAGCCGTTCGAGGTAGGCCTCCTTCTGCTCGGGTGTCCCGTACTCGTGCAGCACCAGGGCCAGCGGCAGGTTCGCGACGACGGAGGCCTCGTCGGCGTGGGGGAAGTGCAGGCCTGAGCCCTTGGTCAGCAGGTGCTCGCGAATGAGGGCCATGCCGAGGTTGGTGCCGTCCTGGCCGCCCAGCGCGGCGGGCAGCGGGTAGCGGAAGAATCCGGCTGCGTCGGCGCGTCGGCGCATCTCCCGGAGCAGGTCGAGCCACTCCTGTTTCGGGAAGCCGTCACGGTCCCAGTCGGTGCGGGCCCACTCCCGACGGTGGTCGAAGAAGTGCGGGTGCTCGGCCTCGAGGGGCGTGATCTCCCGGTCGATGAAGACATCGAGGTCGGTGATGAAGCGCGCGATCTCCGGCGGGATGGTCCAATCCATGGCAATGGTCCTTGCGTAGGTCGATATGCGTGGGTCGGTGCTGCGGTCTCTGGGCCGGACGGTACGGACTGAATGCGGTCCGCGGGGCGGGCATGGTGGGGAGCGGTGTGGGATTCCACATCGCGCCTCGTCGCCGGACGGGCAGTCGCGGGCCGAGGCGAGCAGGATCGGGGCATGTTGGAACTTCACGGCATTGACGCCATCCGCGCGGCCGGCGGCCGCGACCTCGGATCCACCCCGTGGTTCACCGTCGATCAGCAACGCATCGACGACTTCGCCCGGGCCACCGACGACTTCGAGGCGATCCACGTCGACGCGCAGGCCGCCCGAGCGGCGGGTCTCGATTCGACCATTGCCCATGGCCTGCTGACCCTCTCCCTGGGCCCGCGGTTCCTCTACGAGTTGTACGCCGTGACGGGTGTGCCGCTGGCCCTGAACTACGGCTTCGAGAAGGTGCGCTTCCTCCAACCGGTCCCCGTCGACGCGCGCGTGCGCATGTCGGCGCGGATCGCGGAGGTGCGCGACATCGAGGGCGGCGTTCGGGTCACCATCGAGCAGGTCTTCGAGGCCGAGGGCCTGCCCGGCCCGGTCTGCGTCGCGACCGCCGTCGTGGCGTACTTCGAGAACGCTCGCGTCGCCGAGGCGGCCTCGTCGTGAGGGGCGTGGTCGTCGAGAGCCTGACCGGGCCCCAGGCGGCCCACCTGACCGACGTCCCCGAACCAGTCGGCGCCCACCCCCGGGCCAACGGCCAACGGATGCTCATCGATGTACGGGCCGCCGGACTGTCCTTCATCGACCCACTGCAGACCCGCGGCGAGTACCAGAACGGGCTTCCGGCTCCCTACGTCGCGGGCAGCGAGTTCGCCGGCGTCGTGCTCGAGGCACCGACCGACACCCGATTCGTGCCCGGCGACCGGGTGGGCGGCATCGTGTGGCAGGGGGCGCTTGCCGAGCGGTGCCTCGCGCTGCCGGACTACACGGTCAAACTGCCCGACTCCATGGACTTCGAGCACGGTGCTGCGTTGTACATGAACTACGCCACCGCCTGGTACGCGTATGACCGGGCGCGGGTGGAGCCCGGTGAGTTCGTCCTCGTCCACGGCGCCGCCGGTGGTGTCGGAACGGCGGCGCTGGACCTCGCCAAGTCGTTCGGTGCGCGAGCCGTGGCGGTCGTCTCGACACCGGAGAAGGCCGAGGTGGCCCGAGAGTGCGGAGCCGAGTTCGTCGTGGATGCCGGGGAGGGATGGCTGGATCGGGTGCGCGAGGTCACCGACGGCCGCGGCGTCCACGTCGTCCTCGACCCGGTCGGTGGCGACCGGTTCACCGACTCCCTGCGCTCGCTGCGTCAGGGTGGCCGCCTCGTGGTGATCGGCTTCACCGGCGGTTCGATCCCGACGGTCAAGGTCAACCGGCTCCTCCATCGCAACCTGACCGTCACCGGCATCACCATGGACAACATGGAGACGGAGTACCCGGGCACCCTGGCGCGGGTCGCCCGTGGGGTCGAGGACCTGGCGCTCGCCGGGCGGCTGGCCCCGCGGGTGGGGTCGGTCTGGTCGTTGGCGGAGGCCGGCGCGGCCATGGCCTCGATGTCGCAGCGGTCGGCGGTCGGGAAGGTCGTCGTACGCGTCAGCGACTGAAGGCCTCCATGCCACGATCGAGCAGGTCGTGGCCGCGTTCGACGACGACCGACAGCGTCTGCGCGGCCGCGACCAGGTCCGGTCGTGGGTGCGGCGCGCGCCGGTTGCGCTTGGCCAGGACGCCGACCGTCGAGGCCACCTTGTACTGATTCAGGGCCAGGAACCAGCCCAGGTTCGGCAGCAGTTCACTCCCCCGGCCCGTGGCCGCCACGATGGCGTCAAGCATCTCGGCCGGTGACGGCATCGCTCGGCCCGCGACCACGTCGGCCTCCGGTCGGGTGTCATGGAAGCGGTGGACCGGGTCGGCGTGCATGACCAGCCACGCGACGTCATGACGCTGATCTCCGACCCCCCAGATCTCCCAGTCGATGACGCCCGACAGGTCGGAGCCCTCGAAGATCATGTTGCCCAACCGGAAGTCCCCGTGCGTGACGACCGCCCCGCCCAACTCGGGTGTCGCGGATTCCAGCCGCGCCCGCAGGCCGTTCTGCGTCGGACAGATGTCGTCGTCGACCGTGTCGAACAGGGCGGCCCACTTCGCCAGCTCGTCGGCCGGGGTGAGCACCGGCTCGTCCCCCAGCCCGAGCTCCTCCGGCAACACGGCCTGCATCGCCGCCAGGGCCCCGGCGGCTGCGAACGCCCGCTCCCGGACCACCGCGGGGCTGGGTGGGTCCGCGGCCACGTCGGTGAGCGGTTCGTAGCTGTCGCCCACCAGCCGCGTCATGACGAACAACGGTGGATCGCCGTCCTCCTCCAGCAGCACCTCCGGCAGACGCAGGTCGGTCGCGGAGCCCAGCGCCCGCATCAATCGCGCCTGCCGGAGCACGTCCCGATTGCGCACCGGCGCCAGTCCGGGCGGAGCCACCTTCACCACCACGTGGCTCACCTCCGCCAGGCCCGTCACGGACACGAGATAGGTCAGACTCGAGACTCCGCCGGGGAGCCGTCGCAGGTCACCGGTGCGAGCCCCCGGCCAGCGGGTCTCGAACAGACCGTCGAGTCGGCTGCGCATGGCCTCGGGATCTGGTTCATTCATGGCCGCGACCCTGCCGGAGGGGGCCCGCTGGCGGCAAGACCGACGAGCGCGCGGGCTGGAGATCTCCACACCCGGTCGATGTCTCCTCGGTGACCCCGGCGGCCGCCGCTGTTAGACACATGGCATGACCGAACCAGAACTGGCCCACATCGCCGTCGAGAGCGCCGCGACCGTGCCCGAACGCTTCTCCCTGGCGCGTCGCGTCGCCATCGTTACCGGAGCCTCCTCCGGCCTGGGAGTCGCGCATGCCCTCGGATTGGCGCAGAGCGGTGCGGACGTCGTCATCACGGCGCGCCGCAGCGACCGTCTGGAGGAGACCAAGCGGGCCGTCGAGGCGTTGGGCGTTCGGGTGGTGGCGATCACCGCCGATGTGACCGCGCTGGAGGACTGCGCGCGGGTGGTGGACACGGCGATGGACCGGTTGGGCCGCGTGGACATCCTCGTCAACAACGCCGGTACCGGTGGGGAGTATCACAGTGTCACCGACGACCCGCCGGAGCACTTCCGGTCCGTGGTCGACATCAATCTCTTCGGCTCCTACTGGATGGTCCGCGAGGCTGCCCGGGTCATGGGAGCGGGCGGGTCGATCATCAACGTCTCGAGCGTCATGGCGCTGACCACCGCCAAGATGCCGGCGGCCGGGTACAGCGCGAGCAAGGCCGGTGTGCTCGGGCTGACGCGTGACCTGGCAGCGCAGTTGGGGCCCAAGGGAATTCGGGTCAACGCGATCCTGCCCGGGGTCTTCCCTTCGGAGGCGACCGCCAACTACAGCGAGAACTACAAGCGCAAGGTCATCGCCGCGAAGATCCCGATCGGGCGCATCGGTGACCCGCAGGACGCCGCTGCCGTGGTCGTGTTCCTCGCCAGCGACGCCGCCGCCTACGTGACAGGCGTGAGCCTGCCCGTCGACGGCGGCGTGCTGATCAACTGAGGAGTCTCGAGTCAGTCGCCCAGAGTCGGGAGGTAGCGGTAGGAACTGCTCCGCGAGTGGGCGAACTCGAAGATGCCCGTGCCGCGCTGCTCTCCCCACGTGAACGCCGTGAGTCGGTCCGTCAGGGCCGTGTCCACGGTGCGCGGGGAGACCGTGCCGTCGAGGGGGTACGTGTCGGACTCGAGATGATCGCGCCCGCGCGGCTTCCCGTGATGGCCCCCGTACCCGCCTCCGGACATGTACCCGCCCCGGGCGGTGCCGTCGCAGTCGATCCGGTAGACCCGACCCGCGGCCGTGATCACCTCGACGATCCCGGAGGTGAGGTCGAGCCCGTCGTCGAAGACGAGATCGTGGCGGACCTCGACGACGTCGTCCAGGGTGCCGTCCTCATGCATGACGGCGCCCTCCAGCAGCAGGCGGTCCCCGCCCTGCCGGCCCTCCACGAGCAGGAAGCCCACGGAGCGGTCGGCGAACTGGGCCTGGAACCAGATGTGCAGTCCCTGGCCGCCGCTCATCGTGCGC
Source organism: Kribbia dieselivorans NBRC 106261 (assembly GCF_001552435.1). Classification (GTDB taxonomy): domain Bacteria; phylum Actinomycetota; class Actinomycetes; order Actinomycetales; family Dermatophilaceae; genus Kribbia; species Kribbia dieselivorans. Next base: position 28,680 of record NZ_BCRE01000004.1, on the reverse strand, counting down.
ACCCCGCGGGAACGGTCCCGCTGGCCGTACCAGCCATCGACGGGCTGCTGGCGCCCGTCGATGGTGATGGTGCCCCGGTAGCGACCCGACTGCACGAGATGATCGAACGAGGTGGCTGGGCCGTCGGCGTTGTCGACCTCGACCGACCCCAGCCAGTACGGCGTGCGGGCGGTCCAGGTGACGTCGAGTTCGACGCCCGTGGGGTTCTCGCCCAACTGCAGGCGCCATTCCCGGTTGGCGGCGACGCACTCGAACCGCAGCGGTCCGGAGCCCTCGTCGCCCGTCGCCGACAACTCCGTGGAGAAGCGGACATTGCGCTGCTCCGTGGCGGTCGAGATCACCGCGAACCCATCGGCGACATCCTTGGGCGGGTACACGCCGTAGCCGAGGATGACCGACGGCTGGGTGTCATCGACCGGATGCAGGTTGAACATGAATCGGTCGAAGAATCGCGCCGGCAGGCTGGCGGCCTCGTCGCGCCGGACCAGCGGATCGTGGAAGTCGGCACCCGCCTCGGTCATACCGCTGCCAGCCTCTCGGCGATCTGCTGGCGCAGGACATGCTTCTGCACCTTGCCCGTGGCGGTCATCGGCAACGCGTCGACGACCTCCAGTCGCTCGGGGAGCTTCTGTGTCGCGATGCCGTCGCTGCGCAGGAAGTCGGTCAGTTCCGCCAGGGTCGGTGACGCGCCGTCAGCCGGGACCACGTAGATGCAGACCTTCTCGCCGAGTCGGTCGTCCGGCATGCCGACGGCCGCGACCTGCGACACCGAGTCGTGGCGCATGAGGTGCTCCTCGATCTCGCGAGCGCTGATGTTCATGCCGCCCCGGATGATCAGGTCCTTCGTGCGCCCGGTGACCCGAACGAAACCGTCCTCGTCCATGCGCCCGAGGTCGCCGGAGCGGGAGTAGCCCTCCGGGGTGAACAGCGCACCGGTCTGCTCGTCGTCGTGGAAGTACTCGATCATGTGGCTCGGGCCGCGGTAGGCGATGTCGCCCTCCTCGCCACGGGCCACCTCGAGGCCATCGCCACCGACGATCTTGACCGAACCTCCGTCGACGGCCTGGCCGTCGGAGGTCAGCGCTCGACCGGGGTCGTCACCGGTGCTGCAGGTCGTCGTGACGAAGTTCTCCGACCGACCGTACAGGCTGAGAACCCGCAACCCGGGCAACTCGCGACCGGCCCGCTCGACGAGCGGCGGCGGGATGGGCGAGCCGGCGCAGATCCAGCGGGTGAGGGTGCCGGCGTCGTTCTGCCCTGGGTCGTTGGCGTCCAGGAGCATCTGCAGGAACGGGGCCGCGGTGACGGCCGCGGTGCACCCGTGGCGCTTGACGGCGGCGACACCGGCCGTGGGCTCCCACACCTCCATGAGGTAGGAGGAGGCGCCGGCCAGCATGGGCAACACGACGCTGGTCACCAGACCCGTGGCGTGGGTGATCGGCGAAGGGCCGAACTGGACGTCGTCGGCGGTGTAGTCGAGGGCCGTGTGGATGGCCGCAGCGCTGGTGCGAACGGTGTTGAAGGTGTGCAGGCAGCCCTTCGGCCGGGAGGTGGTGCCGGAGGTGTAGACGATCAGGAAGGCGTCGTCGGGCCGGCTGTCCTCGGGGAGTTCGCTCGTCAGGGTCGCCAGGTCACCCTCGACGATGAGGGCGTCCAGGGCCTCCTCGCCCTCGCTGCGGGCCACCCACAGGTTCTTCACGGCCGGCGCCTGCTGCCGGAGGCTGCGGAACATTGCGGCGTGGTCGAAGTTGCGGAAGGAACCACACGTGATGGCGGCCACGGCCCCGGAATGCTGGAGGACGTAGGCCACCTCGTCGTTGCGGTAGATCGGCATGACGGGGACGAGTACCGCCCCGATCCGCGAGAGCGCCAGCGCGATGGTCGGGAACTCGGTCCAGTTCGGCAGTTGGACCACCACGCGCTGGCCGCGCTGAATCCCCTGACGGTGCAGCCCGACGGCCAGTCGCAGGGCGCGCTCCTCGAACTGCGCGTAGGTGAGCGACCCGCGGTCGTCGATGAAGGAGGTCTTGTCCCCGTGGGCCTCAGCCTGACGGTGGGCCAGGGCCGCGAAGCTCTCGGTGGTCCAGTAACCCGACTCGTACCACGCGGCGATCTCCTGCTCGGAGTATCGGTCGTGAACAGTCTTCAGGTCAGTCGTCATTGGCTGTGATTCCCTTCGGATCGGATGTGGGGTCAAGCGTACTTTTGGTCTAACCATTGGTCAAGAGATCCAAATGGACGTAATGGAGCGTCGGTCGGCGCGTTCAGGCGCCAACACCGGCGAGGTCGACGACGACCTTGCCGTGGGCGGTTCGCCCGGCGATCGACTCCAGGGCCTGGGCGGCCTGCGCCAACGGCAGCACCGCACCGATGTGCGGCGTGATGGCGCCGCGCTGGGCGAGATCCTCGATCGCCTCGGCCATCTCGACGGCGATCTGGGGATGACGCTCGACGTAGGGGGCGAGAGCCACCCCGACGACGCTGAGGTCGCGCAGCAGGAGCCGGTTCACCTTCACCGTCGGGATCTCGCCGCCGGCGAACCCGACGACGGCCAGGCGGCCGCCCACGTCGAGGCTGCGCAGCGAGTCGGTGAACCGATCCCCGCCGACCGGGTCGATGACCACGTCGACGCCACGCCCCTGGGTGAGCCCGCGCACCTCCTCGACCCAACCGGGCTCCGGCCGGATCACGTGCATCGCCCCCAGCCGTCGGGCCACCGCAGCCTTGGCGTCGTCGGAGACGACCGCGATCGGCGTCGCCCCCAGCGCTCGCGTCACCTGCAGCGCCGCCGTGCCCACCCCGCCGGCGGCGCCGTGGATCAGCACGGACTCCCCCGCCGTCAGGCTGACCCGACGAGCGGCGAACCAGGCCGTGGAGTAGTTCAGTTGCAGGGCGGCGCCCTCGATCCACGACATCGCATCGGGCAGACGCACGGTGTACTGGGGCATGCCGAGGGCGCGCTGGGCCAATCCACCCCACAACGTCAGGCTCGCCACGCGATCCCCGGGCCGCCACCGTGATCCGGGCGGAGCCTCGAGCACCACCCCGGCGACTTCACCCCCGGACACGTAGGGCGTCGGTTTGCCGTGCTGGTACTCGCCCCGGGACTGCAGCAGATCCGGGAACGACAGGCCGGTCGCGTGCACGTCGATCAGCAGTCGCTGGCCGTCGGCCCACTCGTGCGCCCCGACCGGCTCGGGAACGTCCTCCACGGCGCCGCCGGCGGGCCCGATGAGGTCCCGGATGACGAAGGCCTTCACGGTGCCGAACCGACCACACTCGAAGTGACCGACCGGGTGTTGAGGCCGTCGCCCGCGTCGACCGTCAGGATCTGCCCGGTCACCCGGCCTGCGCGCGGGGAGGCGAAGTACGCCACCGCATCGGCGATGTCCTCCGGTTCGACCATCCCGCCGGGCATGCTGTCGCGCCAGGCCTGCACGATGTCGGCCGGCATGGACAGCACCCCGCTGCTCGCCGTCATCCCCGGCAGCACCGCATTGGCCGTGATGCCGGTGGCCACGTTCTCGGCCGCCACCGTCTTGACCATGCCGAGCAGCCCGGCCTTGGTGGTGCTGTAGCTGACCTGCCCGGGCAAACCCACCGTGCCGGCCGTGCTCGAGACGAGCACCACCCGGCCGAAGCCGCGCTCGCGCATGCCGGCCAGACAGGCCTGCAGCACCCGGAAGGTACCGGTGAGGTTGACGTCCAGATCGAGCTGCCACTTGGCCAGGTCGAGGGTGTGAGCCTGGCCGAACACGGTCGTCAGGGCAGCGTTGCCGACATAGACGTCGACATCGGACAGGTCGGGCAGGGGGTCGCGGGCGATGTCGAGTTGCCACGTGCAGCCGGGGCGGCGGTCCATCGTGACGACCTCCATCCCATCGGCGACGAGCCGCTCGACGATGGCCTCACCGATGCTGCCCTCCCGGGCGGCTCCGGTGACCAAGGCCTTGGGTGCGGTCCTGCTCATGTCGTCCCTTCCTTTCGCTGGCTGGTCGGTGCCGGGGCTCGCTCGTCCACGGCAGGGTGACCCTGCAGGCGCAGCACGAGCAGCGCCGTCTGCACGCTGAGTTGATCGTTCGCATTGGTCATGTCGAGTCCGGTCAAGGTCTGGACCTTGTTCAGCCGCAGCCGCACCGTGTTCTCGTGGACCCCCGAGTTCCTGGGCCGTACCGCGGATGCTGCGGCCGAGATCGAACCACGTCTGGAGGGTCGGCAGCAGATCTCCCGACTCCGCTTCGAGAAGAGGGCCGATTGTCGCGCTGACATGTCGCCGCAGCGCCACGATGTCACTGTTGGCCAGGAAGAGTCGCGCCGGGCCGAGGTCCCCGACCGACAACACCCGCCGGCCCGCGCCACCCCAGCGGCGCACGGAATGGGCGACGTCACGCGCGTCTCGATAGGCGCGCATGAAGTGTCCCGGCTCGGCCACGTCGGAGACCCCGGCCACGGCAGCGGGACCACATCGTTGTGCCAGGGCCATCTCGACCGCTCGTCGCACGCGCACCGTGACCTCGTGGCCGGGGACGCCCTCCGGCGCCTCCACCATCAGGAGTACGCCCTCGTTGCCGCGAGCGGCGAGCACGTCGGTGGCCGTGGCGCGCCTGATGTCGGCAGCGATCAGGCCGGGATCGACCGGTTCGGCGCCCGGTGCCGAGGCCTCCGGGCTTCCATCCAGGACGTGGACCACGACCCGGCTCGCATCGACGTCGACGCCGAGGTACTCCCCGCTCGCGCGCAGGTCGTCCAGCGTGGCGGTTCCTCGCGCCAATTGCCGCGCCAAGGTGGCGCGGGCGTCGAACGCGACGCGGGCGATGCGCTGCTGGGTGCGCAATTCGAGGCCGAGCCGGCGGGCGAGTGCGCGCAGGATGTACCCGTCGGTCTCGTCCAGCCGGCCGGGGCGCTCCACGACCAAGCACCACCCGACGTGCTCCTCGCCGATCCCGACCGGGGTCACCAGGACGCGGTGGGCCAACCCGGTCGTGGGCCCCGCCGGAGCGATCAGGGGCGCCGCCCCGATGGCCACGGAGGAAGCCGCGTGGCACGCGGCCAGCACGCGCCGCAGGTCGGGCCACTGGCGATGCTCGCGTGGGGCCCCCGCCACCAGCCGATGTCCGAGGTCGATGTAGGCGACCGGCTTGCGCAACCCGGCCTGGGCCGCATTGACCAGTCCGGACAGCCCCTGGGCCCGGTCGAACGACTCGAGCACCTCCAGGCGGCCGCGCAATGCCGCGATCTCCGCGCTCGCCCCGGCGTCCGCGACGCCCTCCTCCGCAATCTCGGGCAGGGTGCGACCGCTCGGGATCATCAGCCGCGGGTCCCGTCGCACCTGCCCCACCCCCAGGTCATGTCGACAGTTGGTTGCGGACCCGGTGCTTCTGCACCTTGCCCCCCACGGTCTCGGGCAGGGCATCCACCACGAGCACCTGCTTGGGCACCTCGTACCCGGCCAGGTGCGCTCGCGCGTAGTCCAGGACGGCCTCCTCGGTGACCTCGGCTCCGGCCCGGGCCGTGAGCACGGCGATGACCCGCTCGCCCCAGCGATCGTCGGGGATCCCGACGACGGCGACCTTCTCGACACCCGGGCAGTCGGCCAGGACGGTCTCGACGCGCAGGGACGAGATGTTCTCGCCACCGGACTTCACGATGTCCTTGTAGCGGTCGACCATGATCTGGGAGCCGTCGTCGGTGTAACGACAGCTGTCCTCGGAGTGGAACCAGCCTCCACGGAAGGCCTCCGCCGTGGCGACCTCGTCGCGGTAGTAGCCGGAACTGATCGCCGGAGATCGGTACACCGCCTCCCCCGGCACTCCCACCGTCCCGCGCAGTGGCGTGCCGTCGAGGTCCACGATCTGCGCGGCCAGCAGGGGGTTGGGTCGGCCGACGTGGTTGACGCCCTCGATGCTTTCGGCGAATTTCGCCGGCTCACGGTGTGGCCAGAAGCGGTAGCACGACATCGACTCCGTCTGCCCGAACACCTCGAGCAGGCGGACGCCATCGGCACAGACCCGACGGACCTCCTCGAACATCGCCGGCCGAATCGTTCCCCACGCGAACATCACCACGGTGAGGGAGCTCAGATCGATGCTCGCCGGGTGAGCCGTGGCCTCGTCGGTCAACTTCTGCACCCAGAGCGGCGCTCCGGCCCACACGGCGGTCGCCCGGGTCGTCGTCACGGCCAGGGCCAGGGCCTCGGCGTTCGGGCGCCGGCCCAGGACCAGGGTGCCGCCGGTCAGCACGGAGGCGAGCACGCTGGAACTGAAACCCGTGTGGTAGATGATCGGCAGGAACGTGGCCTGGATGAGATCGGTCTCGACATCCAAACCGCGCGTCAACGACATCGAGTAGGCCCACGCCGACAGGTAGGAGAAGGTGTTCGACGACATCGACGCCTTCGGCATCGCGGTCGTACCGGAGGTGAAGGTCAGACACCAGATGTCATCGGCGTGCAGCGCGATCTCGACGTCGGGCTCGGAGGTGGGCACCTCCCGCAGCCACGCCTCCCAGCCCACGCTGCCCGCAGCGGCGACGCCCCCGATCTCGATGGTCACGCCCACACCCGGAGCCGAACCCAGCACGTCGGCGGCCCGGCCCACATGTTCGGCGTCGGCGATGACGAAGCTCGGCTCGGTCAGGTCGACCACCCACCGGAGCAGATCACCGGCCAGGTGCGGGTTGACCGGCACGGCCACCAGCCCCGCCTTCGCGACCCCGATCATCGACAGGACCGCCTCGATGGAGTTGTCGCAGTACAGCAGGACGCGAGCCCCGCGTTCGAGGCCTCGTGCCAGCAGGGCGTTGGCCACCTGATTCGCGCGATCGTCGGCCTCGGCGTAGGTGACCCGGGCGAGGTCCGCGCTCCCGTAGGCCCCCTCCCACCCGATGAGGGCCACCTTGTCCGGAGTGCTCCAGCGCACCCGCTCGAACACGTCGCCGACGACCATCCGGTTCCACCGGTCGGTGTTTCGACGCCCGTAGAGACTGGTCACGTCCATACTGATCCTCCCACTACCGCGAATGGTTGGACCATAGTTGGGGCCTGTGGCATACACAAGAGGGGCCCGACGACCGGGGTGTGGATTTCCCCAGTGGCAGGCCCCTCCGTCGCGTCGATCAGGTCCGCGCCGTCACCGACGCCGGCCTGGTCGGACCGCGGATCGCGAAACCCTCACGGGCGGCGCGGGAACTTCTCGAACTCCGGGCGACGCTTGGCCTTGTAGGCCTCGCGCCCCTCCTTCGCCTCGTCCGTGCTGTAGAAGAGCAGGTTCGCGTCGTGCGCCAGCTGCTGCAGGCCGGCCATGCCATCCTCCGAGGCGTTGAAGCTCGCCTTCATCAGACGCAGGGCGAATGGTGACTTCTCCAACATCTCGCGGCACCACGCCACCGTCTCGGACTCGAGATCGGCCAGCGGCACGACGGTGTTGACCAGCCCCATCTCGCGCGCCTCTTGCGCGTCGTACATCCGGCAGAGGAACCAGATCTCCTTGGCCTTCTTCGGCCCGACGAGGTCGGCCAGCAGGGCCGCGCCGTAGCCGCCGTCGAAGGAGCCGACCTTCGGGCCGACCTGGCCGAACTTGCCGTTGTCGGCAGAGATCGTCAGGTCGCAGACGAGGTGGAGGATGTGCCCGCCACCGACCGCGTAACCGGCCACCATGGCCACGACCGGCTTGGGCAGTCGTCGGATCTGGATCTGGAGGTCGGTCACGTGGAACCGTCCCACCGAGCCCGCCTTACCGGGCTCCGTCAAGTAACCCGTGTCACCGCGCACGCGCTGGTCACCGCCGGAGCAGAAGGCGTCCGGGCCCTCACCGGTGAGGATGATGACGCCGACGTCGCCATCCTCGCGCGCCAAGGTCAGCGCGTCGGAGATCTCGATCAGCGTCTGCGGACGGAACGCATTGCGCACCTCCGGTCGACAGATAGTGATCTTGGCGATCCCGTCGCCGCTGAGGTCGTACCGAATGTCCTCGTATTCGCCCTGCTGGGTCCACTCGACCGGGGCGTACTCACGTGCGGTTGGCATGGCTGCACCCTATGCCCGCTGGGGATCTCCCCGGTGATGGGATGATGCCACCTCTGGTGCAATCGCCCACTCGGCATGTACGGTTGGTTTAATTGTCCGACCAAACAGGATCTCAGATCCCACCACATTGGAGGCGACGTGGCCTACACCTCGATCTATGCGCAGGACCTCTTTGCTGACCAGGTCATCGTCATCACCGGCGGTGGCAGCGGCCTGGGGCGGTGCACGGCCCATGAGCTGGCCCACCTCGGCGCGCACGTGGTCATCACCGGACGCAGCCAGGACAAGCTCGACACCGTGGTCGCCGAGATCACCGAGGACGGCGGCTCGGTGTCGAGCCACGCCTTCGACATCCGTGACGAGCCGGCGGTCTCCGCCGCGATCTCCGCCATCCTCGCCGAGCACGGCAAGATCGACGGCCTGGTCAACAACGCCGGCGGCCAGTACAAGTCGCCCCTGAAGGACGTCTCGACCAAGGGCTTCGAAGCCGTGGTGCGCAACAACCTCACCGGCGGTTTCATCATGATGCGCGAGACCGTCAACCAGTGGATGGCGCAGAACGGCGGCTCCATCGTCAACATCATCGCCGACATCTGGCACGGCTGGCCGGGCATGGGTCACTCCGGCGCCGCCCGCGGCGGCATGCTCACCCTGACCGAGACCGCGGCCTGCGAGTGGGCCGAGTTCGGTGTTCGCGTCAATGCCCTCGCGCCGGGCGGCATCGCCTCGAGCGGATTCGACACCTACACCGAAGCCGACAACGTGTTCTTCCGGGACCAGGCCGTGCCCGTCATCCCGCTGCGCCGGTTCGGCACCGAGGCGGAGATCTCGGCCGGCATCGTCTACCTCCTGTCGCCGGCCGCGGCCTATGTCACCGGATCGGTGCTGCGGGTCGATGGCGGCACGCCCAATTGGCGCGGTGGCTGGCCGCTGCAGGGGTCCAACAACACCGCACCGTTCAAGGGTTTCCACCGCAGCACCGCTCCGGCCGTGCTCGAGGGCACCAATCTTGCCTGACCACGCCTCGCCCACCGTGGCGCGCCTGCGCGAGGACTCGACGTATTACGGCGGTGGTCCCAGCCAGTTGTTCCACCTCGGGCGGGTCGACACCGACGGTGACGACACCGTTGGCACCATGACGACCGGGCCCTGGTGTCTGGCACCGTCCGGCGCCCCCGCGGCGGGGGCGCTGGGGGTGTTCGTCGATGAGGCCTTCGGCTACGGCGCCAACCGCTGGCGCGCGGATGGACATTGGTCGGTCACGACCCACTGTCACATCACCTTCCACCAGCGCGTGCCCAGCGACGGCAGCGTCCTGAGCGCCCGAGCGCTGACATCGCCTCCCGTGGGCCGCAACGCCCACGGCGGCGGGGAGATCACGGATCCGAACGGCCTCCCCGTGGCAACCGTCTCGCAGTGGGTCCGCTTCTTCCCGACGACGGACGAACTGACCCCTCGGGGGCTGGACGAAGCCTTGCCGACCGCCCTGCAGCCCGCCGATCTGGTCAGGATCGTGGACGAGACGACGATCGAGGTGCTGCCGCACCGCGCCTTGACGAACCCCGCCGGGATCCTGCACGGCGGCATCTCCATGTGGGCCTGCGAATTGGCGGCCGCGCACCTCGCGGCCACGACCGGTGATCGTCTCGCGGCCTCGCTGGACGTCACCTTCCTGGCACCGCTGTCGGCCGAACACGGAGCATCGTTCACCGCCACGCCACAGCACGTCGGCCGCGGCGTGGCGTCGTTCGAGGTGCTGGGACGTGACCACGACGGTCGGGTGGGCGTCCGCGCCACAGCGATGTACCACGCGCCCTGAGGCGGCAGCACCTCAAGCCCTTGCCTGGCTCAAGTGGGAAGCTGCGACGCTTCCAAGCCACGCAGGCCGCACTTGACAGGCTGTTTCACGCGCTGCTTGGATCTTCGTGTGCGCAGGATCACATGGAGGGCCATGGCGACGACGCTGGCACTTATAGTCTCACCGTCGGCCAGGGCCGCAGTCTCGCTGGAAGTTCAACCTCGCGACGAACCCATCTTCGTCGTCCGGACCGGGGATACTTCGGCTGCTGACGCGCTGGAGCACCACGTAGGCGAACACCCAGATTCCGAAGAGACTGTGCGCACGATGTCCAAGGGGATGCGCGATCAACTGAACTCCGGGGAGGACGTTGGCGTCGGCACCCCTCAGGCCTCGATCGCCGAGCAACTGAGCGAACTTGATGAACTGGACAACGCCCTGAATGTGGGGACATACAGCGTCACACCCTCTAACCCGAACACTTTCCCCGTTAGGGGTGTCAAGACAGGGGATCGCTGGGCCTGGCACCAGATGCGAACAATCGTCGAGGGCGCGTACTGCACGTCCAGCGGCTGCACCGTGACGGACAAGTTCTCCGTGCGGGCCACCGTTGACCCCGGAACCAAGACCTCGAAGCTAACCCTGACAACCAGCTATTTCCCCAACTCCGGCGCGTTCTCGCAGCGACGACTACGCCTGTTTGCCGTCTGCTCTGGCAGGGTCTGCGGGACAAACCTCTATACGGGCTGGAAGACGGGAACGAGCGTCAAGTACCTCACCAGCACATCGGATCGCTCCGGGAAGCCTCTGACGATCGCAACGGGCTTGGAGGCGTATAGCCCCAGGGGATGGACGTACGACGGGGCTAAGACGCGCGACTGCACTGGTCGATCGGGAAGGGACAATCGATGCCGATACTCCTGACAGATCTGAGCGGTACCTCATGACCGGCCACCTACCTCCTCGCACCGTGGCAGGGTTGGACCTCACCGTTCCAGGCGACGATGCCCGTGTCGAGATCTACGGATGGGTCACGCGTGGGCCATCGGCGACCTTCCACGTCTCTTGGGAAGCGAATGCTGTCAGCGGGCACGACTACCTCGCCGATCTCGCTGACTGGGGGCCGGATGGCTCTTGGCAGGAACTTCGCCCATCTGGGTGCTTCACCCTCAACCTCTCATCGGGGGGCGTGAACGTCCCATACGAGGTCGTCGACGCCGGCGGTGGCGTCGACGACGAGGGGCTGGTCTCCTTCCACGGCGCCGGACGATTCACCATTCCGACGGGCGGTGACGTCCTCGACGTCTTCATCAGTTGGCCGGTGCATGGCATCGCAGTCACCGAGCACCTTGCCGGTGCCCTGTTGACCTGAAGCACACTCGTAGGCTGGGCGTCATGCCCACCCCTGATGACCTCGGCACCCCGGTTGACGTCCCGACGACCGCCACCCGCGTGGTCTCGCTGGTTCCATCACTGACCGAGGCGGTCGCCGCCACCCGGCCAGAGGCGCTCGTCGGGGCCACGGAGTGGTGCACACACCCGGCCGACCTCGACGTCGCGCGCGTGCGTGGCACGAAGAACGTCGACTGGCGCGCCGTCGTCGCCCTCTCCCCCGACCTGGTCATCGCCAACCAGGAGGAGAACCGCGAGATCGACGTCCGGCGCCTGCGCGAGGCCGGAGTACCGGTGTGGGTGACCGTCATCGAATCGGTCCCGCAGTCCCTCGACGCCATGGACCGGCTGTTCGCCGAGGCCCTGGGCTGGGGTATCCCCGAGTGGCTGGCCGAGGCACGCCGACTCTGGGACACCGCGCTCCCACCCATCACGACTCGGGTGGCGGTGCCGATCTGGCGTGACCCGTGGATGGTCGTCGGGTCACGCACCTACACCGGTGACCTGCTGCGCCGGGTCGGTTTCGACAACGTCTTCGAGCAGCACTCCGGGCGCTACCCCAAGGTGGACCTGGCCGACCTCGACCGGGCCGACATCGACCTCGTCCTCCTGCCCGACGAGCCCTACGTCTTCACCCCGGAGGACGGACCGGAGTCGTTCACCCACACCGCCACCCAGTTGGTCAGCGGCCGCCACCTGACCTGGTACGGGCCGGCCATGGTCGAGGCGCATCAGGCTCTGACGCGCCTCTGACCTGGCCGGCCCGGTCGATCAACCCTGGATGCGGGACTCGTGCCCGGCCCAGGCCTGCTCGCGCAGCGCGAACTTCTGGATCTTGCCGGTGCTCGTCTTCGGCAGGTCCGGCACGACGTCCACCGACCCGGGCGCCTTGTACCGAGCGATGCGGGTCTTGACGTGCTCGACCAGTTCCTCGCCGGTGATGGTGGCGTCCGGCTTGACGATGACGAAGCCCTTGGGACGCTCGCCCCACTTCGGGTCGGGCACCCCGATGACCGCCGCCTCGAGCACGTCCGGGTGTGACATGAGCGCCTGCTCGACCTCGACGGTGGAGATGTTCTCGCCGCCGGAGATGACGACGTCCTTCATCCGGTCGCGCAACTCGACATACCCGTCCGGGTGCATGACGCCGAGGTCGCCGGTGTGGAACCAGCCACCCTGGAACGCCGCCGCGGTGCCGGCGTCGTCCTTGAAGTAGCCCTTCATGATGCCGTTGCCGCGCATGACGATCTCACCCATGGTCGTGCCGTCGGCGGGCACGTCGCCCATCTGACCGTCGACGACGCGCAGCCGGTCGGCGTGGATCATACCCACGCCCTGCCGAGCCTGCGCCACCGCGCGGTCCTCGCGCGACATCTCCGTCCACGAGTCCTGGGGCTCACACACGGAGTACGGACCGTAGGACTCGGTCAGGCCGTAGACGTGGTTGATGGTGAAGCCCATGTCGGCCATCTCCATGATGGTCGCCGGCGCCGGCGGAGCACCTGCGGTGGTGATGGTGATCGGCGACTCCAGCCGGCCGGCCTCCTCGGCATTGAGGATCGTCGTGACGACGGTCGGAGCGCCGTTGAGATGGGTGATCTCATGGGTGCGAATGTTGTCCCAGATGGCGGTCCCGCGCACCTCGCGCAGGCAGACCTGGGTGCCACCGACCGCGGTCACGGCCCAGCCGGTGCACCAGCCGTTGCAGTGGAAGAGCGGCAGGGTCCACAGGTAGTTGGACGCCCGGGTGAAGCCGGAGTGGATGATCTCGCTCAGCGCGTTGAGGTGCGCGCCGCGGTGCGTGTACACGACTCCCTTGGGTCGCCCGGTCGTCCCGGAGGTGTAGTTCAGCGCGAGCGGTGCCAATTCGTCGTCGATCTCGAACGGCAGCGGCTCGTCCGACCCAGTCGCCAGGAACTCGTCGTAGGTGCGGAAGAAGCCGCCGAGCGCCTCGCGGTGGGCGTCGGTCGCGGTGATCCCGGCCACGGTGTCATCGACGACGACGACGGGGATGGAGAGGTTCGCGTCCTGCACGCCCTCGATCGCGGCGGTGGCGAAACCGGCGTCGACGATGAGCACCTTGGCCTCGGAGTGCTGGAGGATGTACCCGATCTCCGGCGGTGCCAGTCGGGTGTTCATCGCCAGCAGCACGCCGCCGGCCAGCGGCACCGCGAACTCGGCCACGACCATCTCCGGCACGTTCGGCATGAGGTAGGCGACGCGGTCGCCCGGCTTCACGCCGGCGTGCTTCAGCGCATGCGCCACCCGCACGGCCTCGGCCTGGAACTGCGCGTAGGTGTGGCGACGGTCGCCGTAGACGATCGCCGTGCTCTGCGGCCACACCGATGCGGAGCGTCGCAGGAATGAAAGCGGCGTCAGGGCCGTGAAGGAAACAGGCTGCATGGAATCGTCAGCTCCTCAAGCGGTGTGGGTGGGTTCATGGCGAAATCTACTGTGTGACCTGTCCGACTGTGGTCGGTGGCCGATGATTCGGCCGATCGGCCAGTGGGAGAATGAAGGATGTCTGTTTCGTCCACCACCGAGATCGAGCGCAAGTACGACGTCCAGGCCTCCGACGTGATGCCCGATCTGGCGCAGGTCCCAGGCGTGACGACGACGGTGGCCCACGAGCACCACCTCGACGCGACCTACTACGACACGGCGTCGTTCGCCTTGTCGCGCCATCGCATCACGCTGCGCCGCCGGGTCGGTGGCGCCGACGCGGGGTGGCACCTGAAACTGCCTGCCACCGAGGGTGCCCGCACCGAGGTCGCCCATCCGCTCGGCGACGATGACGAGTCGGTGCCCGAGGACCTGCTCGGCCTCGTGCGGGCCGTGGTGCGACTCGAGCCCCTCGCCCCCGTCGTGCGGCTCACCACGACGCGCCACGAGACCGACCTCGTCGGTTACGAGGACGTGGTGCTCGCCAAGGTCGCCGACGACCTCGTCACCGCGCAGCGTCTCGACCGGCCGGTGCCGTTGGCCCAGTGGCGCGAGTGGGAGGTTGAGCTGGTCGACGGCGAGCCCGGCGTCTTCGTCGACGTCGCGCAGGTGCTCGCCGATGCCGGAGCCACCCCGGCCGACCACGCCTCGAAGCTCGCGCGCGCCCTCGGCGACGACGCTCCGTCGCCGACCCAGTGGCCCTCGACCCAGAAGTTGCGCGGCAGGGCCACCGCCAAGGAGGCGATGCAGGCCCACCTCGGGCAGCACGTGCGGGCCCTGATCGACCAGGACCGCCGCGTGCGCGTCGATGCCGACGACAGCGTGCACAAGATGCGCGTCGCGGCGCGGCGATTGCGGTCGGCGTTGAAGACGTTCGAGCCGCTCCTGCAGCCCGAGGGTCTGGCCGAGATCGAGGCGGATCTGCGATGGATCGGCGCGGAGCTCGGTGTCGCGCGTGATGCGGAGGTGCTCCGCGACCACTTCGCCGCCCTCCTCGCCCAGGAGCCGCCCGAGGCGATCCGCGGGCCGGTCGTCGAGAAGATCGCGCAGCGGCAGCAGGAGACCTACGATCGCGGCCGACGAGACTCCGTCGAGCAGATGGACGGTGAGCGCTACCTGACGCTGCTCGATCGCCTGGAGCGTCTCGTGCTCGAACCCGACATCACCGCGCTGGCCACCGAACGCGCCTCCGTCGTGTTGCCTCGGCTCATCGCGCGTGACCTGCGGTTGGTCACTCGCACCCACCGCGCGGCGCAGCGGGCCACCGACCCGGTCGAGCATGATCTCGCCCTGCACGCGGTGCGGAAGAAGGCCAAGCGGCTGCGGTACGCCGCCGAATCGGCCGTGCCGGTCCTGGGGGCGCGAGCCGCCAAGCTCGCCGCCCGCGCGACGGCGGTGCAGGAGTCGCTCGGTGACCATCAGGACTCCGTCGTGGCGCGTCAGCGGCTGCTCGAACTCGCCGAGGCCGCCCACGAGGCCGGCGAGGACACGTTCACCTATGGTCGCCTGCACGCCGCCGAGGAGCGTCGTGGCGCGGATGTGGAGCGGGAGTTCGAGGCCTCGTGGGCGCGGCTGCCGACCACCAAGATCGGCCCCTGGTTGGCCAAGCGCTGACGCGCCCTCCCGCGGTTCGAGCCCGTTCCCCTGCGGTTCGAGGTATTACCCGTCGCTATTGCGACGGGTAATACCTCGAACCGCGGGAGGGCGGAGGGACACTCGAGTCGAACCCGGTGATCAGACGCGGCGCAGCAGCGCAGCCAACGCCTGGCCGCCACCGATGCACATCGTCACCACGCCGTACTCGAGGTCGCGGCGCACCATGTCCTTGGCCGCGCGCAGCGTCAGGATCGCGCCGGTCGCACCGACCGGGTGACCCAGCGCGATCGCCCCGCCGTACGGGTTGACCCGGTCCATGTCGAGGCCGGCGTCACGCACGACCGCGACGGCCTGGGAGGCGAACGCCTCGTTGACCTCGAACGTGCCGATGTCCGAGGGCGCCAGGCCGGTCTGCTCGAACAGGCTCTGGAGCGCGAGCACCGGGGCGTACCCCATCAGCTCGGGCTCCAGCGCGCCGGTGGCGACGGCCTCGAGGGAGACCAGACCGGTCAGGCCACGCTCGGCGACCGCCGACTCGGTGGCGAGCACGACCGCAGCGCCACCGTCGTTGATGCCCGAGGCGTTGCCGGCCGTGACCGACCCGTCCTTCTGGAAGGCCGGGCGCAGCTTGCCAAGGATCTCCAGCGTGGTGTCCGGCTTGGGGTGCTCGTCGACGCTGACCTCCACGGGCTTGCGGCCCGAGGTCGTCACCACCACGATCTCCTCGGCGAAGGCCGCCTTGGCCGCATCGGTGGCCGCCAACTGCTGGGAGCGCAGCGCGAACTCGTCCTGCTCCTGGCGTGAGACTCCGTACTTGGTGGCGACGTTCTCCGCGGTGACACCCATGTGGATGTTGTGGAACGGGTCGGTGAGCATGCCGACCGTGCCGTCGACCAGCGCGCGGTCGCCGAGCTTGTAGCCCGAGCGTGCACCGAAGTCGTAGAACGGCATCCGCGTCATCGACTCGTCACCACCGGCGAGGGTGATGTCGAGGCCGTTCCAGCGCATCTCCATGGCGGCCGACCAGATGGCCTGCAGACCGGAGCCGCACAGGCGGTTCACGGTGTACGCCGGGGTGCTCACGGGCAGGCCGGCGGTGAGGGCCACGCGGCGGGCGTTGTAGGCGTCGGGGCCGACCTGGCCGATGCAGCCCATGATGACCTCACGGACATCTTCGGCGGCCACACCGGAGCGTCGCAGCGCCTCGGTCGTCGCCGCGGCCCCGAGTTCGTAGCCGGGGGTGTCCTTGAACACGCCGCCGAAACTGCCGATGGGGGTGCGGGCGCCATCGACGATGACGATCTTCTCTGCGGTGGACATGCGTTGTCCCTCTCTGTCAGACGGTGCGGCGTGACCATTGTGCCCCGCCGCACCGCCGGACAGCAGGCGGGATCAGCGGAACCGCGGGTCGTTACCGGCCTTGGTGCCGGCCTTGCCGTGGCTCTTGAGCTTGAGTTCCTTGGCGACCTCACCCCAGGAGACGTACGAGAAGTTCGTCGGGTCGCGGTCCACCTCGGCCTCGGTCATGCCGGCCCAGGTCTCGGGCTCGTCGTGGGTGACGACCAGGCCCTGGCGGAAGCGACCGACGGGCCGGTTGGTGATGGCCAGGCCGTCGGAGCCGTTGATGTCGTCGGCACCCTTGATGCCGGCGACCGAGAAGGTGCCGACCACCTTGTTCTTGCCCTTGCGGTCGTACACGACGAAGGTGTCGTCGCCCTGGCTGGACAGCACGACGTAGCCATTCGCACCGGGGCCATACCAGATGTCGACCCCCTCGGCATCGGCCTCGATGTACTTCCCGCCGAAGCCCTTGTCGGGTCCGGCGACCACGCACTCCTCCTCGTCGGCGTCGAACACGTCCGTGACGCCGAAGTCCTTGACCTTGTCGATGAGGACCGGTGTGGCCGAGCGCTTCTCGAGTTCGATGCGCCACAGGCCCACGTCCTCCTGCGCGGCGTACAGGGTGCCGGTGCGCTGATCGACGGTGACGCCCTCGAACTGCGGGTCGACACCGGGTTCCTCGCAGGGGTACCAGCTCGAGCCGTCCGGCAGGGTGAACGTGCGCGGCATGGTGATCAGGCGCGGGCTGCCCAGGGCGACCGTACCGTCGGCCTTGGGGAGAACCTGGGCCACCGCGAGGGTGGTATTGCCCTCGCGGGTGACGACGACGAAGGTCTTGCCCTTGTCCTTGCCGCGGGTGGGCTGGTACACGGCCAGGCCGTAGGCCGTGTGCTCGTCCTCGAGCTCGGACTGCGACGTCACGAACAGCCACTTGTACCCCTCGGCGGTAATCTCACGCAGCGGGGTGGCGGCCGTGGCACCGGCCGGGTCAATGGCGAAGAAGCGCACCGTGTCGTTGTACCGGTCCGACACGGCCGCGACGTCCACACGACGCGAGCCGACCTTGAGTCCGTAGGCGATGTCGACGTTGTTGAATCGACCGGCCGCGGGGAACGCGGTCGCGGCCAGTGACTGGAGTTCGCCGCCCTTCATGTCGTAGACCCGCAGGCCGCCTTCCTTGGCCGTGGCGAGGACGAGCGAATTGTGGGAGTTCTTCGAGTTCACCCAGATGGCCGGGTCGTCGCCGGAGGCGTTGCCCCCGGCCTCATCGTCGAAGAGGACGGGAGTCTCGTTGTCCGTGGTCACGGTCGCGTGCGGAGCAGCGCTGGGTCGCGATGCCGGGATGGCCGCCTGGGCTGGGAGGACAAGCGCAGCGGCGACGGCGACACCGGCGGTCAGGGCGAAGGATCGGGTCATGGTTCGCATGCCCTCCACCCTCCCGATCCCGGGTGTCGAGCGAGTGACGGCTGGATGAACCCTGCGTGTCCGGCAGATGAGGAGGCCCCGGGTGCGCTGGGCACCCGAGGCCTCCTCATCTGCAGGCGGGGTCAGACGTTGCGTCGGTACTGGCCGCCAACCTCGAAGAACGCGTCGGTGACCTGCTGCAGCGAGCAGACCCGGGCAGCGTCCATGAGCACGGCGAACACATTGTCTCCGGCCACGGCCGCGTCCTTGAGTCGGGCCAGTTGCACCTGGGCCTCGTCGCGGTGGGTGTCCTGGAAGGCGTGCACCCGATCGAGCTGCGACTGCTTCTCCGACTCAGTCGCCCGAGCCAGCTCCACCGTGGTCTGCGGCGCCTCGGACTCCGGCGCCCGGAAGGTGTTCACCCCGATGATCGGCAGGGAGCCGTCGTGCTTCCGGTGTTCGTAGAGCATCGACTCGTCCTGGATCCGGCCGCGCTGGTAACCGGTCTCCATCGCGCCGAGCACGCCACCGCGCTCCGAGATGCGGTCGAACTCGGCCAGCACGGCCGCCTCGACGAGGTCGGTGAGCTCGTCGATGATGAACGACCCCTGGTTGGGGTTCTCGTTCATCGCCAGGCCCCACTCCTTGTTGATGATGAGCTGGATGGCCAGGGCGCGACGGACCGACTCCGTGGTCGGCGTGGTGACCGCCTCGTCGAAGGCGTTCGTGTGCAACGACTGGGCGTTGTCGTAGATCGCGATGAGCGCCTGGAGCGTCGTGCGGATGTCGTTGAAGTCCATCTCCTGGGCGTGCAGCGAGCGACCGGAGGTCTGGACGTGGTACTTGAGCTTCTGCGCCCGGTCGTTCGCGCCGTACTTCTCCTTCATCGCCACCGCCCAAATGCGGCGGGCGACGCGGCCGATGACCGAGTACTCCGGGTCCATGCCGTTGGAGAAGAAGAACGACAGGTTCGGCGCGAAGTCGTTGATGTCCATGCCGCGGGCGAGGTACGACTCGACGTAGGTGAACCCGTTTGCCAGCGTGAACGCGAGTTGGCTGATCGGGTTCGCCCCGGCCTCGGCGATGTGGTAGCCCGAGATCGACACCGAATAGAAGTTCCGCACGCCCTGATCGATGAACCACTGCTGGATGTCACCCATCATGCGCAGCGAGAACTCCGTGGAGAACAGGCACGTGTTCTGGCCCTGGTCCTCCTTGAGGATGTCGGCCTGCACCGTGCCGCGCACGTTCTGCAGCGCGTAGGCGCGCAACTCGTCGTACTCGGCTCCGCTCGGCTCGCGGCCCTCGTTCTCGCGGAACTTGTCGACCTGCTGGTCGATCGCGGTGTTGAGGAAGAACGCGAGGATCGTCGGGGCCGGACCGTTGATCGTCATCGACACCGACGTCGTCGGTGCGAGCAGGTCGAAACCGCCGTAGAGCACCTTCATGTCGTCCAGCGTGGCGACGGAGACACCCGAGGTGCCGACCTTGCCGTAGATGTCGGGGCGCGGGTGCGGGTCACGGCCGTAGAGGGTCACCGAGTCGAACGCGGTCGACAGGCGGGTGGCCGGCTGGCCCTCGGAGAGGAGCTTGAATCGACGGTTGGTGCGGAACGGGTCACCCTCACCGGCGAACATGCGAGCCGGATCCTCGTTGTCGCGCTTGAACGGGAAAACCCCGGCGGTGAAGGGGAAGAAGCCCGGGAGGTTCTCGCGGCGCCAGAACGACACGAGTTCACCGTGGTCCTTGTACCGCGGCAGGGCGACGCGCGGGATCTTGTTGCCCGAGAGCGACTCCTTGGTCAGCTTGGTGCGCAACTCCTTGTCGCGCACCCGGACGACCTGCTCGTCGCCGGAGTAGGACTCGACCACACCGGGCCAGGCCTCGATCTGGTCCTTGACCTCGGTCGGCACGGCCTTGCGGGCGACCTTGAGGAGCTGGTCGACGGCGTGGTCCTCGTGACCGGCGGCGGCGAGTTCGTCGTCGACGAGTTCAAGGCGCTGGACGCGGCGGGCGGCCTCGGCGTAGGTCTCGGTGTCGGCGTGGTAACCACGGATCGTCTCGGAGATCTCGGAGAGGTAGCGCACGCGCGTGGCCGGGACGACCTGGCGGATGCCGCTGGAGTGCCGCACGTCGACGTGCGGCAGGGTCCCCTCGGTGACCGGCAGCCCCTTGGCGGCCAGTTCGCCGCGCAGGTGCTGGTAGAGCGCCGTGACGCCATCGTCGTTGAACGTCGCGGCCGAGGTGCCGAAGACAGGCATGTCCTCGGGCTTCTTGCCGAAGGCCTCACGGTTGCGGACCATCTGGCGGCCCACGTCGCGCAGCGCGTCCATCGCACCGCGTCGCTCGAACTTGTTGATCGCCACGACGTCGGCGAAGTCGAGCATGTCGATCTTCTCGAGCTGCGAGGCGGCACCGAACTCGGGGGTCATGACGTACATCGAGAGGTCGACGAAGGGCACGATGCCGGCGTCGCCCTGACCGATGCCCGGAGTCTCGACCATGATCAGGTCGAACCCGGCGGCCTTGAGCACGTCGATGACCTGCGGCAGTGCCTCGGGCACCTCCTTGTCGCCGCGCGTGGCCAGCGAGCGGAAGTAGACGCGGTCGCCGTCGAGCGAGTTCATGCGGATGCGGTCGCCGAGCAGGGCGCCTCCGCCCCGGCGACGGGTCGGGTCGATCGCGACGACGGCGATCCGGAGCTTGTCCTCCTGGTCGACGCGCAAGCGACGGACGAGCTCGTCGGTCAGGGAGGACTTGCCCGACCCACCGGTACCGGTCAGGCCCAGGACCGGGGTGGTCGTCGTCGCGGCGGCGCCGGCGAAACGAGCCCGGACATCCTCGCTCAGGGCACCGAGCTCGGCTCCGGTGATCGCGCGGGCCAGAGCGGTGCGGTCGCCGGTCAGCACGGCATCGACGTCCGCCGCGCCGGTCTCCCACAGGTTGAAGTCACAGTCGGCGATGACGTTGTTGATCATGCCGACCAGGCCCAGACGCTGCCCGTCCTCCGGGGAGAAGATCGTCACGCCGGACTTGCGCAGGCGGGCGATCTCCTCGGGCACGATGACGCCGCCGCCACCGCCCACGACGCGGACGTGACCGGCGCCGCGCTCACGCAGGGACTGCACGAGGTACTCGAAGTACTCGACGTGCCCGCCCTGGTACGACGAGACGGCCACCCCCTGAGCATCCTCCTCGATCGCGGCGTCGACGACCTCCTGGACGGAGCGGTTGTGGCCCAGGTGGATGACCTCCGCACCCTGGCTCTGCATGATGCGCCGCATGATGTTGATCGAGGCGTCGTGGCCGTCGAAGAGGCTGGCCGCGGTGACGATCCTCACCGGGTTGGTGGGGACGTGCAGTGCCGGTGTGGACATGGTGGGCTCCCAGGGCATGGAGGATCAGGAACACCTGAATGCTATGACATCCAACTAATGGACGTCAATGTATGGTGGTGTGACGCACATCCGCGCGCACCGAGGAGAACGCCGTGACGACCCTGCACCGAGACCCCATCGAGGCGGCCCACCAGAACTGGGTCGAACATGGCTGGGCGGGCGCGGCGGACGGCATGGTCGCGATCACCTCGCTCATGCGCGCGCAGCAGATCGCCCTGGCCCGCGTCGAGGCCGTGCTCAAGCCAATGGGCGTGACGTTCTCGCGCTACGAACTGCTCATGCTGCTCGTGTTCAGCAAGCGCGGTGCACTGCCCATGAGCGTGGTCTCGTCGCGCCTGCAGGTGCACCAGTCGAGCGTGACGAATGCGGTCGATCGGTTGGAGGGCGCGGGTCTGGTCTCGCGACTCCCCCACCCGGAGGATCGTCGGGCCACGCTGGTCGAGATCACTCAGGCTGGTCGGTCGCTCGCGGCCGAGGCCACCGACCGCCTCAACGCCGAGGTGTTCGGCGACCTCGGGCTCTCCGACGACGACATCACCGACCTCGTGCGGATCCTGACGACGATGCGGCGCAGCGCCGGAGATTTCTGACCCCGATATCGGCTCTCAGGCGCTCGTGGAGGCCGGTTCCGCGGCCGATTCCTCGCTCGAATGACCGGGGAAGAGGTGGGCGGACGGGTCGAGGAAGACCGCCGCGTTGTTGATCGCGATCGCCGCTTCCCCGAAGCCGACGACGATCAGACGGACCTTGCCCGGGTACTCGACGATGTCGCCCGCGCCGTACACCCCCGGGATGGCGGTGACCCCGGTGGTGTCGACGTTGATGTACCGACGCCCCGTGATCTCCATCCCCCATTCGAGCAGCGGCCCCAGGTTGGCGGTGAAGCCGAGGGCACCGATCATGCGGGTACACGGCAGCAGGCGGGGGGTGTCCTCGCCCTTGACCGTGACCTCGACCTGTTCGAGATGGGTCGACCCGTGGGCGGCGCTCACCTCCCCGTCGGTGATGATGGTCGCCGAACTCGCCTGCAGCCGAGCCAGACTCGCCGGGTGCGCGCGGAACTTCGCACGCCGGTGCACGAGCGTGACCGACTTGGCGATCGGCTCGAGCATGAGGGCCCAGTCCACGGCGCTGTCGCCACCGCCGACGACCACGACGTCGGCCCCGGCGAACGGTGTCGGGTCCGGCACGAAGAACGAGAATCCGCGGTGGAGGAACTCCTCACCGGCCGGGTGCGGTCGCGGGGTGAAGGTTCCGATGCCACCGGTGACGACGATGGCTCCGGTGCGCACCTGCGTGCCTGCGCTCGTGGTGATGATGAAGTGGCGCGGCAATGCGGACTCCCCCACACCGCGCTCCGCTGGGTCGAGTCGCGTCAGGTCCTGGGCCTCCTGGCCGAGCAGGTAGATCGGGTCGGCGGCGGCGGCCTGCGTGACGAGATTGTCCACGAGGTTGCGGCCCGAGATCGACGGGAAACCGGCGACATCGTGGATGAGCTTCTCGGGGTACATCGCGCTGACTTGTCCCCCGGGCTCCTCGAGGGAGTCGATGAGCGCGACGCTCAAACTCCGCATCCCCGCGTAGTAGGCGCCGAAGAGCCCCGTCGGGCCGGCCCCCACGATGGCGACATCGACGTCGACCACCTCGCCGGCGTCGGGTGAACCACTGGCCTCATTGCCCACTGCAGTCATGGCCCGGAGAGTAGTCGGGCGCCCCGCGGCTTGGGAAGGCGTGTTCGAAGGGGCGAGACGACCAGCCGTCGGGCAGGATTGGGCCGTGACGAGCGACTACCTCGGGCAGGCCCGCGAGACGAACCGGACGCGATACTGGCAACTGAGTGCGGGGCTGGGGATCATCGCGTTGTGGGCCGTCATCCTCCTGCTCGGGGTGCGGTCGGGCTATCAGATGGTCACCCTCGACGATCTGCAGCGCGACGCCGATGCCGGGACGGTGTCCGACATCGCGCTGGCCTCCGGGTCGCAGGAGGGCCCGACGACGACCATGCAGACGGGCATTCGTCTGATTCTGACCGAAGGCACCGCATCCACGGCCGGCGGGATCGTCGCGTACACGCTCAAGGACGACGCGCGTGGCTGGTTCGACGACCGCGTACGTGTGGTCATGCCGCCGGGCGAGGGAGCCACGTCCACGTCGATCATGCCGCTCCTCCAGTTCGGTCGTCACTCGGAGTTGTCGAAGTGGGGCTCGGCGGAGAAGCGCGTGGCCGGGCTGGTCTCGCACGGGCCACATTCGGGGGCGCTCGCGGCCGTCGACGCGAACCGGCCAAGCGGCATCAGCGTCGCCGAAGCACTCACCGCCGCACTCCTCCTGGGTACGTTGGCGTTGATCATCACCGGTCCGCGCCCCGGGTGGGGAACCCGGTGGTACTGGTTCTGGATGCTGGCCATACCCGCCGGATTGGGCACGGTGGCGTACGCGGTGGTCGAGTTGCTGCGCGGCCGAGCGGGTGCCTCCGCACCGGCCGGTGGTGCGGTCAAACGTGACGATCTGCCGATCTGGACACACGACGATCCGGCCGGGGTGACGGAGCAGGTCACCCCACCCAAGGACAC
Organism: Kribbia dieselivorans NBRC 106261; assembly: GCF_001552435.1. Lineage (GTDB taxonomy): Bacteria > Actinomycetota > Actinomycetes > Actinomycetales > Dermatophilaceae > Kribbia > Kribbia dieselivorans. Next base: position 4,713 of record NZ_BCRE01000004.1, on the reverse strand, counting down.
CCGGCGCAACTGGTGGCGCGGCCTGTTGTGGGGTGTGGTCGTGTGGCCTCTGCTGCTGTCGCTGGCCGGGTTCCTGCTGGTGTCGCTGCTCAGGCCGACGATCCTGCCGGCCTGAGCCGTCGTCAGCCGACGGCGGGGTCAGCTGAACCAGGGGCGGTGGCCGCCGCCGCCCGGGTCGCCCGGCGCATCATCGGGCACGTGGTGCGCCTGGTCCTCGTTCGGGTTGCCGTACAGCAGGCGCCCGCCATCGGTGATGACTGTCAGGTCGTGACCGGCCCCCAGCCGCAACTGCTCGGCCAGCCGCTTCACGCGGGGGTTCTTGACGGGCACCGAACTCGCCGCGAACCCCTCGGTGAGTCGTTCGGCGAGCTCTGCCTCCGTCAGGTGTGCCGCCTGCTCGTGCGCTCTGACGAGCACGTTGATGTACGTCGAGACCTGTTCGTCGGAGACGCCCTCCAGCCAGACTTCGTTGAGTTCGATGACGACATCCCGGTCGATGAAGGTGTGGCGACTGGGCTGTGACATGGCTCCTCCTCTGCGGGTGGCACAGGGAAAGAGTCCCTGTCCATCGACCATAGGGCCAACGGAGCCGTGACGCGAGGGTACGGGCGGGGGTATTTCAGCCCTGCTTGCCCAAGAACTCGGTGAAGGCGCTGTAGGCGCGTGGCCCGTAGACCGTCGCCGGGCCGCCATTCATGAGGATGGCGACGCCCAACATCTCGGCGACCTCCTCCTGGCTCGCACCCGCGCCGGCTGCTCCCTTGGCGTGCGAGGCGATACAGCCGTCGCACTGTCTGGTCACGGCGATGGCCAGGGCGATGAGTTCCTTGGTCTTGGCATCCAGCGCGCCCGGGGCAAGGGCTGCCGAGTGGACGGCCGCATACCCCTTGTACACGTCGGGGATCATGCGTCGCAGATCGCGACCCAGGGGGATGACGTCGTCGAGAACGTCCTGACCGTGGTGGTGGAGTGCGTCGTTGCTCATGTCGGTGAGCCTAGCCGTGGGGGTCGGGCGACGACGGAGAATGGAGGGGTGACCGTCTCACCGCTGACACCCGACGAGGTCGCGTTCTCCGTCTCGCGCGTGCTGAGGCGAACGGCGCTCCGTCTGCCGAGCGCCACAGAAACCTTGGAGTGTCGCAGGAAACAGTTGAGGGTCGCATGTAATAACTGGTGACGCTGGCACTTTTCCGTGGCGCTCGCCCACCGCGCCATGGATCAGGGCCCGCGCCACCCCTGAACAGCATCTCCGCAGGTCAGCGGCCTTCTACGCTGGTGGGCGATACTGGGTTTGAACCAGTGACCTCTTCCGTGTCAAGGAAGCGCGCTACCACTGCGCCAATCGCCCGTGAGGGGTACAACTCGAGGTGGAGACGGGATTTGAACCCGTGTACACGGCTTTGCAGGCCGTTGCCTCGCCTCTCGGCCACTCCACCATGGGGGCGGCAAACCCTCCGAGCGGATGACCGGGCTCGAACCGGCGACCTCAACCTTGGCAAGGTTGCGCTCTACCAACTGAGCTACATCCGCACGGCCCCGCCAGTTGGCATTTCGAACGCGGGGCGCGAGGAGAGACATTAACCGATCGAGCCCGTCGATGCGAACCGAGGGCTGCTCGGCGTGTCCGAAACAGGCCCACCGGGGGCCTCAGCCCAGCTTCCCGGCCTCGACCTCCTCGAGCGAGCGAAGCGGAGGGAGCGGGCGATGGGCCACGTCGCGCGCCTCCGCCGGCGACAACCCGACCATCCGGAGCATCGTCTCGGCGAAGACCACGCTCGGATCGACGTCACGCTCCCCCGCCAGGTAGACGCGCATCGTCGACAGGAGCGCCCCGAAGGTGATGGCGGTGGCAATGTCGAGGTCGAGGATCCGGAATCGCCCCGACTCCATGCCCTTGGCCAGGTCGCGCCGAGCTCGCGGGCCCAGCGTGGCCAGCAGTTCGTCGTGGGCGACGCCCAGTCGCACCATCAGCCACCCCCACAGCGGGTCACTGACGGCCGCGCCCATGAGGTGACGCAGCGAGAATCCGTACACCTCGGCAGCATCCTCCAGGGGTGCCGACATCGCGTCCAGGCGCTGTCCCAGCGTCTCCACTGTCGTGCGTACCACCTCGGTGATGAGCTCCTCGCGCGAGGCGAAGTGGTTGTAGAACGTGCCCGCACCGAGGTCGGCCCGTTCGGTCACGGCCGAGACAGTCAGGGCGTCCGCGCCGACCTCCGCCACCAGGCTCACAGCGGCGTCGAGCAGCCGTTGGCGGTTGAGCGCGCGCCGACGGTCGGTGCGCCCCACCTTCGGGGTTGTGGGCATCGGCCGTCCTTCGGCAGTCGGGGCAGGTCCGCGACACGGTACCAACGGCGCTCCCTTCGTCGGGTCACCTCGAATCACAAATGAGGGTTGTCTCATACATGAGGGATGCTTCATACTCGTCCCATCTGCTTCGCATCCAAAGGAGGATCCATGAGCACGAACACACATCACGACTGCGACGTCGCCATCGTCGGACTGGGGCCGGTCGGCCTGTTCTCGGCCATCGTGCTGGGCACGAAGGGCTACCGAGTCGTCGGCCTCGACCGCTGGGCCACCCCCTATGCCCGACCCCGCGCGGTGACCTTCGACCACGAGATCGCCCGCCTGCTCAACTCGATCGGCATCAACGCCGACGACGACGAGTGCATCGACTATTACGACGCGATCTACCGCTGGCAGAACGCCAACGGAGACGTGCTCACCGAGGTCGACTGGATGAACCAGGCCGACGATGGGTGGCGCAACCGCTACTGGTTCAGCCAACCCGCGCTCGAGGAGCGCCTGCGCCAGATCATCGCCTCCCTGCCCAACGTCACCCTGCTGCAGGGCCACCAGGTCGGCGAGATCCAGCAGGACGCCGACGGGGTCACGCTGACCCACCGCGAGACCGAGGTCAACGGCACCTCCTGCACGGTCAAGGAGGGCGGGGTCACCGGCACCGTGCGCGCGGCGGCCCTGATCGGCTCGGACGGCGCCAACAGCAAGGTGCGCGCGGACCTCGGCCTGACGATGCAGGACCTCGAGTTCTACTACGACTGGCTCGTCGTCGACGTGCTGCCAAACGAGGACAAGGAATACGACCCTCCGCACTATCAGGTCTGCGACCCGGTGCGCCCGACGACGGTCGTGCCCGGGGGCCCCGGACCGACCCCCACGTCCCCGCGCCGTCGACGCTGGGAGTTCATGGCGCTGCCCGGCGAGACCGCCGCCGAACTCGAGGCCGACGAGCGGGTCTGGGAACTGCTTGCGCCGTTCGACGTCACCCCCGACAACGCCGTCCTTGAGCGAGCCGTCGTGTGGCGATTCCAGGCCAAGTACCTCGACCAGTGGAACGTCGGGCGGATCGCCCTGGCCGGGGACGCCGCTCACCTCATGCCGCCTTTTGCCGGCGAGGGGATGTGCGCCGGGCTGCGTGACGCCGCGAACCTGTGCTGGCACCTCGACCTGATCCTGCAGGGGCACGCTGGCTGGGACAGCCTCGACGGTTACTCGAGCGAGCGCCTGACGAACGTACGCTGGTACATCGACTTCGCGGTGGACCTCGGTCGCACGATCTGCGTCGCCGACCCCGCCGAGGCGGCCGAACGCGACTCCCGCATGATCGCCGAGCACCTCGTCCAACGCGAGATCGGTCCGGTCCACCCGCACCTGGCCACGCTGGGTCCCGGAGCGTGGATCGCCGACGACGCGCACGCCGGTCGCCCCGCCATCGCGGGCCGCGTCGCCCACCACGGTCGTTTTGGCCGGTTCGACGATGTCGTCGGCACCGGGTGGATGCTCCTCTCCGACGTGCGCCAGGCCGCGCCGCTCCCCCCCGAACAGCAGGCCAGGTTCGAGGGCATCGGCGGGCGCATCGTCTCGGTCGGCGCCCCCGGCTCGGGTGCCGATGTCATCGACGTCGAGGGGGCGTACGGTCGGTGGATGAAACAACAGGGCGTCAACCACCTGCTCGTGCGGCCCGATTTCTGCGTCGCTGCAACCGCCGATACCGCCGATACGCTCGCCACCTCGATGGACACGCTTTTCGACGCGATGGGCGTGCGCTCCCTGGCAGGCGCGGCATGAGGTTCACCCACGAGACACTGCCCCAGCGGGTGCGCTTCGCCGCCGGTGACGCGGCCGCCGCCGTGACCGCCGAGGTCGAGCTCCTGGGAGCAAAGCGAGTCATGTGCATCGCCTCCCCCAGCGAGGCCGCGCTCGCCGAAGCCGTGACCGCCGGCATCGACGTGGCCCTGCGCCACGACGAGGTGCGCATGCATGTGCCGGTCGAGGTCGCCGAACGGGCCCGGGCCGCCGCCAGCGATTCCCAGGTCGACGCCATCGTCAGCGTCGGCGGCGGTTCGACCACCGGCCTGGCCAAGGCCGTCGCCCTGACGACCGGAGTGCCGATCATCGCCGTGCCGACGACGTACGCCGGGTCCGAGGCCACGAACGTCTGGGGTCTGACCGAGGGCGGCACGAAGACGACCGGCCCCGACCCGAGGGTGCTGCCGGCTGCCGTCGTCTACGACTCGACCCTGATGCTCTCGCTGCCGGTCGGCCTGTCGGTGGCCAGCGGCCTCAACGCCCTGGCGCACTGCGTGGACTCGTTGTGGGCACCGCGGGCCGACCCGATCAACGCGGCGCTGGCTGTCGAGGGCGCGCGTGCGCTCGCCGCCGGCCTGCCCGCCGTCGTCGCCGACCCCA
>NZ_BCRE01000003.1 GCF_001552435.1 Kribbia dieselivorans NBRC 106261 | reverse complement strand
CGTCGCCGACCCCACCGGGCTGCCCGGCCGCGACGAGACCCTCTACGGCGCCTACCTCGCCGGAGTCGCGTTCACCTCCGCCGGATCCGGCCTGCACCACAAGATCTGTCACGTGCTTGGGGGTCGCTACGACCTGCCGCACGCGCCGACCCACGCGATCGTCCTGCCGCATGTCCTGGCGTTCAACGCACCGGCCTGCGCCGGGCCGGTGGCGCGACTGGGCGGCGCGCTCGGTTCCGCGCAGGGCGACGCCAACGCCGCACTGGCCGATCTTCGCCGACGTCTGGACGCCCCGCGCGCCCTGCGCGATGTCGGCTTCCGCGAGGAGCAGATCCCCGACGCGGTCCAGGCCATCCTGCCCGTCGTTCCCCCGAGCAATCCCGTCCCGGTCACGACCGAGAACCTCACGACGCTCCTGCATGCGGCGTGGGAAGGAGCCGAAGCATGACCATCACCAGCCCCACCGTCTCCGACGAGCAGCGCGCCCGTGAAGCCGAACTCGTCGAACTCGTCCGTCGCTCCTTCGACGGCACCCCGAACGAGCGGCTCAAGACCCTGCTGTCGTCGCTGGCCACGCACCTGCACGCGTTCATCACCGACGTGCGCCTGACCGAACAGGAGTGGTCGGCCGCCATCGACTTCCTCACCGAGGTCGGTCACATCACCGACGACCGTCGCCAGGAGTTCATCCTCCTCTCCGACGTGCTCGGAGCGTCGATGCAGGTCATCTCGGTCAACAACGAGGCGTACGGCGACGCCACCCAGGCCACCGTCTTCGGGCCCTTCTTCGTCGAGGGCTCCCCCGAGATCGAGCAGGGCGGCGACATCGCCGGCCCGGCGGCGGGCGAACCGTGCTGGGTCGAGGGCACGGTCAAGGACGCGAACGGAGCTCCGATCGCCGGGGCGAAGATCGACGTGTGGGAGGCCGACGAAGACGGCTTCTACGACGTGCAGTATGACGACGACCGGGTCGCCGCCCGGGCGCACCTGTTCAGCGACGCCGACGGTTCGTACCGGTTCTGGGCGGTCACGCCCACGCCGTACCCGATCCCGCACGACGGGCCGGTCGGCCGGATGCTCGAGGCCACCGGGCGCTCGCCCATGCGGGCCTCGCACCTGCACTTCATGGTGACGGCGCCGGGCTGCCGCACGTTGGTGACGCACATCTTCGTCCGCGGCTGCGAGTACCTCGAGCGCGACAGCGTCTTCGGGGTCAAGGAATCACTCATCCTCGACTTCGAGGAGCAGGCCCCGGGTACGCCGACCCCCGACGGGCGCGAGGTCGACCATTGGCGCCGGGCTCGTTTCGATATCGTGCTCGCACCCGCTGCGGCGACGCAGACATCGAACGTGGAGGTGACATCGTGAGCGAGGCGGAGATTCGTTCGCTCGAGGACGCACGGTACGACGCGCTTGTCGCTCAAGACTGGGATGCGTTCGAGGCGCACTGCCACCCCGACCTGTCTTACGTGCACTCGACCGCGGTCGTCGACACGCGCGCCTCCTATCTGGAGAAGCTGCGCGGCGGCTTCTACGTCTACCACCGTGTCTCCCACCCGATCGATCGTGTCGAGGTCATCGGCAACGTGGCCCTGGTGTTCGGGCCCATGGAGGCCGACATCACCGCCGGCGGCATCGACAAGCACTTGGACAATCAGTCGCTCGCAGTGTGGCGACGGACCGACGGGCAGTGGTTGCTCTACGCGTACCAGCCGACCGTACGTCCGCGAACCTGACCGGAGCGACGTGATCGCACCTCGCCGGTGACCCGGCCGGCCGATGCTGGCCGGCCGGGCTCACCGATGGGTTGACTACGTGAAGCGAATGACGCCGCGGATGCTGCGCCCGGCGCGCATGTCGTCGTAGGCGTCGTTGATCTCGTCGAGGGTGTACGTCTTCGTGACGAGTTCGTCGAGCTTGAGGTTGCCGGCGCGGTACATCTCCAGCGACTGCGGCATGGCCTCGCGCGGCGATAGGTTCATCGCCGCCAAGTTTCGTGACCGGAGGACAGTTGGGCCTCCGCCCCCTAGGCTCGCTGGTCATGGACGCCTATGGAGACACGTTCCAGGTTGCGCCGGAGCGCGGTGCCTGCGCCTGTCCGACGCACCTGACCGAGTCGTTGCTGGCCACCAAAGTCCCGTTCTCGACGTGGTTCCTGGACGAGGAGGAGCCTGAGGACCCGGTGACCGTCGGGGACCTCATCGAGATGGAGGCCTTCGAGGTCAGGGCATTGACGCCCGACCAGCCCGAGGATCACCCGGACCTCGCTCGGGGATTCCAGTTCGAGGCATGGGCCGGCGACGAGGTGTCGTGTCATTACGACGACGACGCTCGACTGGCCTTCGATGCCGCCGTGGGCAGACAGCCGGGCATCGGCGCCGTGGACTGGGAGGACCGCGAGGTCCTCTACATCACGGCTCCGACCATGTGCGAGGAGGGCGTGATGACCGCGATGGCCGGCGCACTCCTCGACCGGCGCGTCCGTACCCGTCGCCTGTGGGGATGGCTGCGTCGCCTGTCCAGCCGCGACGACTAAGGCTTCGAGGCGCTGCCACGCGGAGTCGCCCTACCGGCACACTTCGCCCGGAACGGAGGCCGATGGGGACACGCAACTGAAACCTTTCGGGCATGAGAACGGCCCCTGACCTGGCGTTTCCGCAGGGTCAGGGGCCATTGACGTTGGTGGGCGATACTGGGTTTGAACCAGTGACCTCTTCCGTGTCAAGGAAGCGCGCTACCACTGCGCCAATCGCCCGTGAGGGGTACAACTCGAGGTGGAGACGGGATTTGAACCCGTGTACACGGCTTTGCAGGCCGTTGCCTCGCCTCTCGGCCACTCCACCATGGGGGCGGCAAACCCTCCGAGCGGATGACCGGGCTCGAACCGGCGACCTCAACCTTGGCAAGGTTGCGCTCTACCAACTGAGCTACATCCGCACGGCCCCGCCAGTTGGCATTTCGAACGCGGGGCGCGAGGAGAAACATTAACCCATCGAACGCACCATCGCCAAACCGGGGGTGACCACCACCCGAACGCCACGTGTCCGGTGGGCAAACTCAGCTCTGGGCGAGCCGCCTCTTCTCCTCCTCGACGTCGAAATCGGCGACCGGCCACTGCGGGTCCATCGCCTGCAACGTCTCGTGCAGCAGGTGCATCACCGCGAGTCGGGCGTACCACTTGTTGTCGGCCGGAACGACGTACCACGGAGCCGCAAGGGTCGAGCACTTCTCGATGGCGACCTGGTAGGCCTCCATGTACTCGTCCCACAACTCCCGCTCGTCGATGTCCCCCGGGTTGTACTTCCAGTGCTTGTCGGGGCGCTCCAGGCGCTCGGCCAACCGCCGGCCCTGCTCCTCCTTGGAGATGTGCAGCATCACCTTGACGATGACGGTGCCCTTGGCCGCGACACCGCGCTCGAAGGTGTTGATCTGCCCATAGCGACGGATCCACGTGGCGCGCGGCACCAGATTGCGGACCCGCGCGATGAGCACATCCTCGTAGTGCGACCGGTCGAAGACCCCGATGATTCCCGGGCTCGGCAGCGCCTTGCGGATGCGCCACAGGAACGGATACTTCTTCTCCTGGGCCGTGGGTGCCTTGAACGCGGTGATCTCCACCCCTTGCGGGTCGACGGCCCCGACGACGTGGCGCATGATGCCGCCCTTGCCCGAGGTGTCCATCCCCTGGACGACGAGGAGCACCGATCGCTGCCCGCCCCCACGCGACTCGGCGAACAGCCGCTCCTGAAGGTCGGCCAGATCATCGTCGAGTTCGTCGAGCTCGTCCTCACCCTCGGCCTTGTCGCCCTTGAAACCGGGAGTCGACGACGGATCGAGCTCGGTCAACTGGAACCCGTGGCCGGCCTGGAGCACCTGACGCCAGTTCGGTGCCGACAGGGTGGCCAGTCGCTCCGCCTCCACCCGCGCCTCCTCGGCCTCGACCTCACGGCGCTCCTGCTCGGCCTTCGTCGCCTCGGCGAACGACTGCTTCGCGATGTCGGCGGTCGTCAGCTTCTTCTTCTTGCCCTTCTTGTCACCCTTGGCCAACGACTCACTCCTCCCTCGTAGATGAACAATGGGTAAACGATCTCTTTGGCAGACTAACGGGTATGCGCGTTCTCCTTGCTGATTCGGGCGCACCGTGGCGCGCCGACGCCGATCTTGCCGACGACGACCTCCTCGCGCTCTACGCGCAGGAGCCCGGTATCCGCACCAACACCGTCAGCACGCTCGACGGCGCCGCAAATGGCCCCAACGGCGTCAGCGACTCGATCAACACCCCGGCGGACAACCGCGCGTTCATGGCCATGCGCGCCAACTGCGACACGATCCTCGTCGGCGCGGGAACGGTGCGCGCCGAGGAGTACGGCCCCGCGAAACCCGGCTTCGGTCGCCCGGCACCCCTGCTGGTCGTCGTCAGCGGGCGGGGGGTCGTGCCAGCGACGCTCATCCCACCGTTCGGCGACGGCGATCCGGAGCGCGGTGAGGTCGCCTTCGTCACGTGCGCCTCGGCCGGATCTGAGGCCGTCGACACCGCGCGGGCACAGCTCGGCGAGGAGCGGGTCTGGGTCTTCGGTCAGGACGAGGTCGACCTCCCGGCCGTGGCCGCCCAACTCGCGACGATCGGCGAAGGTCGGGTGCTGTGCGAAGGCGGACCGACCCTGTTCACCACCCTGCATGCGGCGGGGTTGGTCGACGAGGTCGCGCACACGATCGTTCCGCACATGATCGGCGGGAACCACCCGCGGCCACTGCAGGGACCGTCGGTCGATACCCGACTGGCGCTACGTCACCTCATCGAGGGTGACGGCTCCCTCATCGGGTTGTGGCGCGTGATCCGCTGACGAGGTTCCCCGGTGCGGCTGTCACCCACTGCGTGACCAGCGCCTCCCAGCGCTGCGGATCGACGTTCCACTCCTTGACGTGGCGGGCCGTGCGCCACGGCTCGAACCGGATGAGGTCCGGCCGGGCCGCGGCCAGGCGCTGCGACGCCGACGACGGCACGAACTCGTCATCGAGCGAGTGGATGAGCAGAATCGGGTGACGCAGGTCACCGGCCCGGTCGGGCCAGTCGGTCGAGGCCACGTCCAACGGTTCATGCACGCCCACGAGTCGGCGTGCCCGGCGCTCCCCCATGAGTGAGGCCGCCATGGACGCGAGCGCCGGTGGCGCCTTGGCCAGTCGCGCGTGGTGGCGCATGACCTCCGACCACGACACGACCGGAGAATCGAGCACGACCCGGCTGATCAACGGGGCCAGCACACTGCGATCCAACAGTTGCAACACGATCGCGCCGCCCATCGACCAGCCGAACAGGATGATGTCGATGGCACCGTGCGCAGCGGCGTACTGCACTGCCGCCTCGACGTCACGCCACTCCGACAGGCCCAGGGCGTAGCGCCCATCGACCGCGGCCGGAGCATCGACATCGTTGCGGTAGGCCGGCACGAGGCACGTCACCCCGAGCCGGTGCGCCACCTGCACGCCGCGCAGCGTCTCGGCGCGCTGGGCTCCGCGCCCATGGACGAAGACGGCCCAGGTACCGGGCCTGGCCGCCGGTGCGTCGGGGGAGGCGGCGCCGGGCACCAGCCACGCCGGCATCGGCCCGAGTTCGGAGTCGAGTTCGATGTGGTCGGTGGGCAGACCCAGCGAGACCTCGGGCGGGCCGAAGAACCAGTACTGGTCCCAGCGCGCGGGACCGGGCCGCAGTTCACCCTCGTCCACGGCAACCAGACGCCGCCGAACCGTGCCCGGTGGCTGGTCCCGCTCGACGATGTCGGCGATGCGGGCATGCCCGTCGTTCGGTAGCGATAGGCCGTACTGCCCCGGCACGACCGCATCCGGAGTCGCCTCGAGGAGCACGGTGTCGTCGGTGACCTCGAGGATCGTCTGGTCCTCGACCTTCTCGTAGACGGGCGTCAACAGCACGCGGGCGAGGTGCCGCCCGGCACCCACCCAGACCAGGCCGGCGGCTGCGGCGCCGAGGGCCACCGCACCACCGGCGGCGGTGCGGGTCGCGGATCCTCGTGAACTCACGTTCTCCATCGAACCACGAGTTGCCGTTGGCGCAACGCCGACCGACCGGGCCCCCACAATGGTCGACATGGACCTGCCCATCACCCTGCCCGTGACCCCCATGCTGGCCAAGGCAGCCAAGGCCGTGCCCGATCAGGGCTCCGTCGAGGGCGGCTGGTCGTACGAGCCGAAGTGGGACGGGTTCCGCTGCATCATCCTCAAGGACGGTGACGAGGTCGAACTGTCCAGCCGGGGCGAGAAGCCGTTGACCCGCTACTTCCCCGAGGTCGTCGAGGCGTGCCGGGAACACCTGCCGCCGCGGTGCGCCATCGACGGCGAACTCGTCGTGCGCGGCGGCGAGCCCGGAGCGCAGCGGCTGTACTGGGAGGCGCTCTCGGCCCGGATCCACCCGGCGGCCTCGCGGGTGGCGAAACTGTCGGTCGAGACTCCGGCGGAGTTCATCGGGTTCGACCAGTTGGCCCTGGGCGACACCTCGTTCATCGACGCTCCGTTCGCCGAACGTCGCGCGGCCCTCGTCGACACCCTTGGACCCCTCGCCCACTCAGCGCCGTTGCACCTGACCCGCACGACCGACGACCCCGACGTCGCGCGCGACTGGTTCGAGCGCTTCGAGGGGGCCGGCCTGGACGGGATCGTGGCCAAGCAGCTTGCCCTGCCCTACTCCCCCGGCAAGCGGGTGTTGATCAAGGTCAAGCACTCCCGCACGGCCGAGGCGGTGCTGATCGGGTATCGGATCCACAAGTCCGGCAACGGGGTCGGATCGCTGCTGCTCGGGCTGCACGCCGACGACGGCACGCTCTACCCAGTCGGCGGGATCTCGGCGTTCACGAACGCGCGGCGCCTCGAACTCATCGACGAACTCGAACCGCTCGTGCAGCGCGACGCGGCCGGTGAGGCCATCACGGGCGCCACCGACCGATCGCGTTTCCAGTCCAACAAGGACGTCTCGTTCGTCGCGCTGCGCCCCGAACGGGTCGTCGAGGTCGCCTTCGACCAGCTCGAGGGCCGTCGCTTCCGGCACGCGGTCACGTTCCTGCGCTGGCGACCGGACCGCGATCCGGCGTCGTGCACGCTTGACCAGGTCGACCGCGCTCCGTCGTACGACCTCGGCGAGGTGCTGGCGGGCTGATCGGTATCTGCTTCACGGCTCGATGCGGTTGCCCTGCTCGTCCCAGTGCTCGGCGACCTTCTTGCTCGGCTGCACCCGCGGCGGCTCGCCGGGCATCTTCGGGTAGTCGGGCGGGAAGTTGAGTTCGCCGCCGGGCAGGGTCTCCCAGAGGTCGAGCAGCGGCTGCAGCGGGTAGGCGGTGTCGTTCATCCCGGCCCACGGATCGCCGTGACCCAGGTGATCGCGGACCGTCACCAGATTGAACTCGCGCGGGTCGGTGACGTCGGCCAACTGCGCCCATGTCATCGGGGTGCTCACGGGCGCGCCGGGCCGGGCCCGCAGGCTCCACGCACTGGCGATGGTGCGGTCGCGGTTGTTCTGGTTGTAGTCGATGAAGATGCGCTCGCCGCGCTCCTCCTTCCACCAGTTCGTCGTGACCCCGCCGTCACGGCGCTCCAGTTCGCGCCCCAGCCCGATGGCCGCGTGCCGGACGTCCTCGAACGTGTGGGTCGCCGCGATCCGCACGTAGATGTGGATGCCGCGGTTGCCGCTCGTCTTGGGATATCCGCGCAGCCCCAGTTCCTCGAGCAGTTCCCGGGTCACGGCGGCGACCCGCTGGGCGTCGGCGAAGGTCGTCCCGGGTTGGGGGTCGAGGTCGAGGCGCAGCTCGTCGGGGTGGTCGACGTCGGAGCGTCGTACCGGCCACGGGTGGAACGTCAACGTGCCCATCTGCGCGGCCCACACCAGCGACGCCGCTTCGGTCGGGCACAGTTCATCGGCCTTCCGCCCCGACGGAAACGTGATGTGGGCCGTCTCGATCCAGTCCGGCGCGCCCCTCGGCAGCCGCTTCTGATAAAAGCCATCGGCGTCCTTGTCGCGCGGCCCGACGGCCAGGCGCATGCCCTCGCGCCACCCGTCGGGCCACCGCTCCATCGCGCTCGGTCGCTCACCGATGGTGCGCATGAACGCCTCGCCGACGTCGGCGACGTACTGGCAGACCTCGAGTTTGGTGATGGCCGGAGTGCGGTCGGTCGCCTCGTAGATGACGCGGTCGGGGCTGGAGACGCGCACCTCGCGCCCGGAGGCGACGACGGTGGCGGCGGGGGCTTTGGCCATGGACCCCACGCTAGAGGGGTTTGCGTTCGCGAGGGCGAAGGCACAGAGTTGAATCATGATGGAGTCCACCGGGCGGGAGTATCCCGTCACCAAGACCGACGAACAGTGGCGCACCGAGTTGACGGCCGACGAGTACCAGGTGCTGCGTCAGGCCGGCACGGAGCGCCCCTTCACGGGTGAGTACACGGACACGACGACCGCGGGCGTGTACTCGTGCCGGGCGTGCGGAGCGGAGTTGTTCACCTCGGAGACGAAGTTCGAGAGCCACTGTGGCTGGCCCTCGTTCTACACGCCGCTGGCCGGTGACACCGTCGAGTACATCGAGGACCGGTCCATCCCCGGCCGGCCACGCATCGAGGTGCGCTGCGCGAACTGCGGCAGCCACCTCGGGCACGTCTTCGAGGGTGAGGGGTACGACACACCCACCGATCAGCGGTACTGCATCAACTCGATCTCGGTGCGTTTGCAGCCGGCCCAAGGCTGACTCTCGGGCGGAGGCGTACGGTCGAAGGATGACCACGTCGGCCGAGCCTCGCGCAGCCACGCCACGCGCGTGGTGGCAGCGACTCACCCCCGGGCTGACGGTGCTGCGCCACTACGAACGCCCGTGGCTGCGCGGAGACGTGCTCGCGGGCATCACCGTCTCGGCCTACCTCATCCCGCAGGTCATGGCCTACGCCGAGGTGGCCCGGCTCCCGGCCGTGACCGGCCTCTGGGCCTGCCTGCCGGCGCTGGTCGTCTACGCCTTCCTGGGTTCCTCCCGCCAACTGTCGGTGGGGCCGGAATCGACCACGGCCCTGATGACCGCGGCCGGCGTCGGCGCGCTGGTCGCCGCCGCCGGGGTGGAGCGTCGAGCCGAGGTCGCCGCACTCCTGGCGATCGCCGTCGGCGTGCTCTGCCTGATCGGGTGGATCGCGCGCCTCGGGTTCCTGGCCGAGCTGCTCTCCAAGCCGGTGTTGACCGGGTACATGGCCGGCGTCGCCGTGCTCATGATCGTCGGGCAGCTCGGCAAGGTCACCGGCATCCCGATCCAAGGCAGCAACGTGCGCGAGGAGGTCTGGTTCGCACTGACCCACCTCCACCAGGTCCACTGGCCGACGCTCCTGCTGTCGACCTCGGTCTTCGTCGTCCTCCTGATCTTCGCGCGGTGGGCCACGCACTGGCCGGGGCCGTTGCTGGCGATGCTCGCGTCGGCGGCCGTCGTGCGCGTCACCGGGCTTGCCGAGCACGGCGTCTCGGTCGTCGGTCAGGTGCCGCAGGGCCTACCCCCGGCAGCCGTGCCGCACCTGGGCGACATCCACCTCCTCGCCCTCCTCCCGGCCGCAATCGGCGTCGCCGCCGTGGCGTACAGCGACAACGTCCTCACCGGGCGGGCCTTCGCCCTCAAACGCGGCGAGCAGGTCGACGCGAACCAGGAGTTCCTGGCCCTGGGCGCCGCCAACGTCGGCGCCGGCCTCGTCTCGGGGTTCCCCGTCAGTTCCAGCGGCAGTCGGACCGTGCTGGCCGAAACGATGGGCGCCCGGTCCCAACTCCACTCCCTCGTGTCCGCCGGAATCCTCGTCGCCACGCTGCTGTGGCTCGGCCCCCTCCTGGCGTCCTTCCCCACGGCGGCGCTCGGCGGTGTCGTCGTCTACGCCGCGTTGCGCCTCATCGAGGTGTCCGAACTCAAGCGCATCGCCCGGTTCCGGCGCAGCGAGTTCGTCATCGCCGTGTCGACGACGATCGCGGTGCTCGCCCTGGGCGTGCTGCCCGGCATCGGGGTGGCCATTGTCCTGTCCGTCGTCGACCTGATCCGACGCATCGCCCACCCCCACGACGGTGTCCTCGGTTACGTTACCCACATCGCCGGCATGCACGACATCGACGACTACCCCCATGCCGTCCAGGTGCCTGGCCTGGTCGTCTATCGCTACGACTCTCCGCTCTTCTTCGCCAACGCAGCCGACTTCGTCTCGCGCGCGTTGGCCGTCGTCGACGAGGCCGAGCAGCGGGGGCCGGTCGAGTGGTTCCTCCTCAACGCCGAGGCCAACACCGAGGTCGACCTGACCGCCGTCGACGCCCTGGACACGCTGCGCTCCGCCCTCGCCGACCGTGGCGTCACATTCGCCATGGCCCGCGTCAAGCAGGACATGCTCGAGTTCCTCGAGGCCACCGGCTTGGCGGAGCGGATCGGCTCGGACCGAATCTTCCCGACACTGCCCACCGCCGTCGCGACCTACGCCCAGTGGTACGAGGCAAAGCACGGAGCGCCGATCCCCGGCTTGGCCATCCACCTTCCGCCGGTGCCGGAACAACCGCACCCCCCGGACGAGGACTGATCCCACGCGAGAAGGGGCGCGCCACCGCAGTGGCACGCCCCTTCAGAAGGGTCGTCGCGAGGTGACCCGTCGTCACCAGACGCGGCGGGTGCTCCCACCGATCGGGATGAAGTTGAGGATCAGGCCCACGACGATGAGCACGAGGCCGATGGTGACGAGCATGCTGAGGCTGTTCACCAGCAGGCCGAGGATGAGGAGAATGACGCCGAGACCAACCATGGTGGATTCCTTTCGTTGCACGGGAGCGTTCTCACGCTACGAGAACGGTTGCCATGGTGGGGACGACAACACCCGCGTAACACGTTGCATCTCGGTCACGATGTGTGAACGACATCACACTCCGAGGCTTGATGCGGGCGACGCGGAGCTCAGCGCTGCCGGGCGATGAGGTCGGCGATCTCGACCTTGGGCCCGGTGAAGAACGGGATCTCCTCGCGCACGTGCAGCCGGGCCCGGGAGGCGCGCAGTTCACGCATGAGGTCGACGATGCGGTGCAGCTCGTCGGCCTCGAACGCGAGGATCCACTCGTAGTCGTTCAGCGCGAAGGAGGCGATCGTGTTGGCGCGCACGTCGGGGTACTCACGAGCCATCTGGCCGTGCTCGACGAGCATGTCGCGGCGCTCCTTCTCGTCCATGACGTACCAGTCGTAGGAGCGCACGAACGGGTACACGCAGACGTAGTTCCGCGCGACCTCGTCGGCCATGAACGCCGGGATGTGGCTCTTGTTGAACTCCGCCGGGCGGTGCAGCGCCGCCGAGGACCACACCGGCTCCAGGTGCGCGCCAAACTCGGTCTGCAGGAAGCGGTGGTAGGCCGCCTGGAGTTCCTCGATCGTCTCGGCGTGCCACCAGATCATGAAGTCGGCATCGCCGCGCAGGCCGGCGAGGTCGTAGACGCCCCGGATGACCAGGTCGCCCTCGGTCACCTCGGCGAAGAGGGCCTCCACCTCGGAGACCAGCGCGTCACGTTCCTGACCCAGCGGCGAGGTCACGGCGAACACGGACCACATGGCGTAGCGGATGGACTCATTGATCTCCCGCATGCGGGCGGGACTGGGCTTCTCGGTCATGACCCCATTGTGGTCGACGTCAGTGTGCGGCCAGCAGCCGGGCTGCGGCGGGGCCGGCACCGGCGACGACCGCGGCGATGCCGACGCCGTCGTACGCCGCTCCGACGAGTTCAAGATCGGGCACCTGCGCGACGTCGGCCCGCACCCGCTCGATCCGGGCAACGTGACCGACGTTGTACTGCGGCAGTCCCCCGCCCCAGCGTTGCACGTGCCGGTCGAGCGGCGTGGGCAGGTCACGCCCGAGCGCCTCACCCAGTTCGCGCAGGGCGATGTCGACGAGGTCGAGGTCGGGGCGCTGCAGGTCGGCGGACTCGCCCGCGCGCCCGATCGACGCGCGCACCCACACGCGCTCCGGGTCGGCCGCATCGACCCACCCCCACTTGCCCGACGAGAACGTGCTCGCCTTGATCGTGCGGCCGTCGACCGCCGGGACGAGGAAGCCCGAGCCGGGCAGATCCCCGATCTCGGCGCGGTCGAAGACCAGGGTGATGATCGCCATGGAGGCCAGCGGGATCTCGGCGAGGGCGGCGGAGGCCTGCGGGGCGATGTCGGCCAACAGGCGGGCGGTCGGCGGCGGGGGCGTCGCGATGACGACGGCGTCGGCGGTGATGACCTCGGGAGCCGTGGTCGGGCCGACCACGATCTCCCAGGTACCCGCGGGGGTGCGACGCAGTTCACGCACGATCGTCGACGTGCGCACGTCATGGCCGCGGGCCTCGAGGTCGGCCGCGACCGCCTCGGGCAATTGCGCAATGCCGCCGGCGAGGCCGAAGAAGAACGGTGCCGGAGCGTCGTTCGGCCGGGTGGTCGACGCCGGTGGCGCGGGCATCTCCCGCACGGCCGCCACGAATCCGCGCCCCTGCGTGGCCGCCTGCCACATCAACGGCATGCTCGCCTGCAGCGACAATTCGTCGACCTGACCGGCGTAGACCCCACCGAGCAACGGCTCGACGAGACGGTCGACGAGGCCGCGGCCGAGCTGGGCTCCCAGGCCTGCGGCGACCGAGACGTCGTCGGTCAGTGGGACCGGGTGGGCGTCGACGTCGATCTGCGCCAGCTCGTCGGGCGTGAGGATGCCGGCGACGGCCTCGCGAGTCGCCGGGACGCCCATCATCGTGCCCTTCGGCATGGCCACGAGCACCCCGCGCGACCAGATCGACGACGACGTCGACGTCGGGTGGGTGATGCGGTCGGACAGTCCGACCGCCTCGACGAGGGCCTTCGTCTCGGTGGAGCGGTTGAGCACCGACTCGGCGCCGACGTCGACGAAGGAGCCGCCGATGAGCTCGCGGCGGAGCTTGCCGCCGACGCGATCGGCGGCGTCGACCACGGTGACCTGTGCGGGGTCCGGGGCGGTGGCCAGGGCGTGCCCGGCGGTCAGCCCGCCGATGCCGCCACCGATGACGACGACGCGGCGCGCCATCAGCGGGCGGTCAGTTCGTGGACGAGCGCGGTGACCCGGGTCAGCATGTCCGGGTCGGTGGTGGGCAGGACGCCGTGGCCGAGGTTGAAGATGTGGCCCGGGGCGGCGCTGGCCTCGTCGAGGATCTCGCGCACGCGGGTCTCGACGGCGTTCCACGGGGCGAAGAGGATGGCCGGGTCGAGGTTGCCCTGGATGGCCCAGCGCCCGTCGAGACGCGCCAACGCATCGGTCAGGCCAACGCGGTAGTCGACCCCGACGACGTCGGCGCCGGCCTCCCCCATGGAGCGCAGCAGCTCGCCCGTGCCGACCCCGAAGTGGATCTTCGGCACGTCCAGGCCGTCGAGCGCAGCGAGGGTGGCGCGGGAGTGCGGCTGGACGTACGCCTCGTAGTCGCGTCGCGGCAGGGCGCCGACCCAGGAATCGAAGAGTTGCACCGCGCTGGCGCCGGCTTCGACCTGCACGCGCAGGAACGCGCCGGAGATGACGGCCAACCGGGCCAGCAGGTCGTGCCACAGCTGCGGATCGCCGTACATCAGGGCCTTGGTGTGCTCGTGGTTGCGGCTCGGCCCGCCCTCGATGAGGTACGAGGCGAGCGTGAACGGCGCTCCGGCGAAGCCGATGAGGGGGGTGGGGCCGAGTTCGCGCACGAGGATCCGCACGGACTCGGTGATGTCCTCGACCATGTCGGGGGTCAGCGGAGGCAGTCGATCGAGGTCGGCCTGCGAGCGCACCGGTGCCGCGACGACGGGGCCGACCCCGGCCACGATGTCGAGATCGATGCCGACGGCGGCGAGCGGGACGACGATGTCGGAGAAGAAGATCGCCGCGTCGACGCCGTGGCGACGCACCGGCTGGAGGGTGATCTCGGCGACGAGTTCGGGCGTGCGACAGGCCTGCAGCATCTCGGTGCCCTCCCGTGCCTTCCGGTACTCCGGCAGTGACCGGCCCGCCTGACGCATGAACCACACCGGGGTGTGCGGCACGTCGAGCCCTCGGGCGGCCCGCACGAGGGCACTGTCGGCAGGGGTCTGGGCGGCGGGAACGGTCGATGAGGTCACCGCCCGATGATCCCAGATCGGCTCGCGCGGCTCCGGACCGGCCACGAGTAGCACGACCACCGGCGTGGCACCCACCACAGTCTGGGTGAAATTCCCTACGCTGGTGGTTGTGTCGAGTCGTTCCCTGACCGGGGTGCAGCCTGCCGAATTCGAGGAGGCGCTGCGCCAACTTGCTGCTGCGCGGCTGCGTTCCGAGATCACGCTCAGCGAAGTGCCCGCCCCCTCGCGGATTGCGCCGTGGTCGGTGGCGTTCACGGCCGAGGTCGCCTCCGGGGACGACGACGAGTTGGCCAACGGCCGATTCGTCCTGCTGCATGACCCCTCGGTCCCCGAGTCCTGGGGCGGGGCGTGGCGCTGTGTGACCTATGCCCGCGCCGAGATGGAACCGGAGTTGGCCTCCGACCCGATGCTGGGGACCGTCGGCTGGTCCTGGCTGGAGGAATCCCTCGCCCGGCACGAGGTCGACCACGTCGCCGAGGCCGGCACCGTGACGCGCGTCGTCTCGGAGTCTTACGGCGCGTTGGCCGATCGACCGCCGAGTATCGACCTCGAGATCCGCGCGTCGTGGACGGCCCCCGGACCGCAGGTGCGCGCGCACCTCGAGGCCTGGGCCGACCTGCTGTGCACCATCGGTGGACTGCCGCCCCTTCCCGAGGGCGTCGTCGCCCTGCCCGCCCGGCGTCGTTGAGGCCTGCATGGCACGACGCTCCGAGACCGTGAGGTCCACCTCGACCCCCGGCCCCTCCGACGCTTCCCCCGCGACGGAGGAGTCGCTCGAGGCGTTCCCGGCCGACCCGCCTCCCAAACCGCAGTTGCCCGTGCTGTCCGAGCCGGCTGATGGGGTCCCGCCGGTGCTCACCGACGAGCGCCAACTCGCCGAGTGTGTGGCGGCCGTGGCCGCTGGGTTCGGCCCGATCTCGCTCGACGCCGAGCGGGCCTCCGGTTACCGCTACGGGCAGCGCGCCTACCTCGTCCAACTTCGGCGCGAGGGGGCCGGGACCTTCCTCATCGACCCGATTGCACTGCCCGACCTCACGCCCCTGAACGAGGCCATCGGGCACGCGGAGTGGCTGCTGCACGCCGCGACCCAGGACATTCCCTGCCTGGCGGAAGTCGGTCTGCGGCCGAAGCAGTTGTTCGACACCGAGCTGGCCGGTCGACTGCTGGGCCTGCCCCGCGTCGGGTTGGCGGCCGTCGTCGAGCACTACCTCGGGGTGACCCTGGCCAAGGAGCACTCGGCGGTCGACTGGTCGACGCGCCCGCTGCCCGAGCCGTGGTTGCGTTACGCGGCGCTCGACGTCGAGGTCCTCGTCGAGTTGCGCAATCTCATGGGTATCGACCTGGCCCGGGCGGGGAAGTCCGAGTGGGCGCGCGAGGAGTTCGATGCCCTGCTCGACTGGATGCCCACGCCGAAGACCGAACCGTGGCGGCGCACCTCCGGGTTGCACCGGTTCAAGAACAAGCGCGACGTGGCCCGGGTACGCGAGCTCTGGTACGCCCGCGAGGACATCGCCAAGGAGAAGGACGTCTCCCCCGGTCGGATCATGCCCGATCAGGCGATCGTCGAGATCGCGGCGGCCGATCCGCGCTCCGCGGCCGATCTGCCCTCGGGCCACCGGGCCATCCACAAGCACGCCGGTGTCTGGCTCAAGGCCGTCGCGATCGCTCGGGACCTGCCCGACGACCAGCTGCCTGCCGTGTCGGTGCGCCACGACGGCCCGCCGCAGCAGCGGTCGTGGGCCGACAAGGACCCGGTGGCGGCCGCTCGTCTGATGCAGACCCGCGAGCGTATGGCCGCGTTCTGCGAGGAGCATTCGCTGCCGATCGAGAACCTGTGCTCGCCGGATCCGCTGCGCCGCGTCGTGTGGACTCCGCCGGCCGAGCAGACCGAGGAGGGGTTCACCCTGGCCCTGCGTCGGCACGGCGTGCGGCCGTGGCAGGCCGGGATCGTCGCTCCGATGCTCGTCGAGGCCTTCTCCGCCATCCCGCGGTGACCCTCTCACCCGCAGGTGAAAGACGACGACACGCCGCTGCAATTTTCGGATTAACTCACATGTGAGTTATCGTCGTCGCCATGACTGATGACTACCTCGTTCGCATCGGCGGCCTCATCCGTGACGCCCGCCGCCACAAGGGCATGTCTCAGAGTGAGCTGGCTGAGATGCTGCACACCAGCCAGGGAGCCGTGACCCGCATCGAGTCCGGCAAGCAGAACCTCTCCTTGGAGATGCTGGCCCGCATCGGCGCCGCGCTCGACAGCGAGTTCGTGGCCCTCGGCGCCTCCGGCCCGGTCAACCTGCGCGTCGAGGGCGGCAAGAAGCTCTCCGGCGAGATCGAGGTCAAGACCTCGAAGAACGCCGCCGTCGCGCTGCTGTGTGCCTCCCTGCTCAACAAGGGCCGCACCACCCTGCGCAACCTCGCGCGCATCGAGGAGGTCAACCGGATCCTCGAGGTGCTCAACTCCATCGGGGTCAAGACCCGCTGGCTGCCCGGCACCTCCGACCTCGAGATCATCCCGCCGGAGCGTCTCGACCTGGCCTCCATGGACGTCGAGGCGGCCCGTCGCACCCGCACGGTCATCATGTTCCTCGGCCCCCTGCTGCACGAGGTCGACCACTTCCAGCTCCCCTACGCCGGGGGCTGCGACCTCGGCACCCGCACGGTCGAACCCCACCTGAACTCACTGCGCTCCTTCGGGCTGGACGTGGAGGCCACGCACGGTTTCTACGAGGCCACCGTGTCGCCGGAGGGCAGCCACCCCGACCGGTCCATCGTGCTGACGGAGCGCGGTGACACCGTCACCGAGAACGTGCTCATGGCCGCGGCCCGCTATCCCGGCCGGACGACGCTCCGGAACGCGTCGAGCAACTACATGGTCCAGGACCTGTGCTTCTTCCTGCAGAAGCTCGGTGTCGAGATCGAGGGTGTCGGGTCGACGACCTTGCACATCCGCGGCCTGACAACCATCGACCAGGACGTCGAGTTCTACCCCAGTGAGGACCCGATCGAGGCGATGTCGCTCATCGCGGCGGCCGTCGTCACCGAGTCGAGCATCACCATCAAGCGCTCCCCCATCGAGTTCCTCGAGATCGAGCTGGCGACGCTGGAGAACATGGGGATGAAGTACAACATCTCCGCCGAGTACCTCTCCCGCAACGGACACACGCGACTGGTCGACATCACGACGATCCCGAGCACGCTGCATGCCCCGGCCGACAAGATCCACCCGTTGCCGTTCCCGGGCCTGAACATCGACAATCTGCCGTTCTTCGCCCTCATCGCCGCGTGCGCCGAGGGGACGACGATGATCCACGACTGGGTCTACGAGAACCGCGCGATCTACCTGACCGAACTGACCAAGGTCGGCGCCAAGGTGCAGCTGCTCGACCCGCACCGGGTGCTCATGACCGGCCCGACCAAGTGGCGTGCCGCCGAGGTCGTCTGCCCGCCGGCGCTGCGCCCGGGTGTGGTCGTGCTGCTGGCGATGCTCGCCGCTCCGGGCACGTCGATCCTGCGCAACGTCTACGTCATCAACCGCGGCTACGAGGACCTGGCCAACCGGCTCAATGCGCTCGGCGCGACCGTGGAGACGTTCCGCGACATCTGATCGCTCAACTCCTCCACCCGGTTCGAGGTGTGGGCGGGCCTTGGAAGGCCCGCTCGCACCTCGAACCGTTTGTGGGGTGGGGTGCCGAGCAGATCAGCGCAGCTTGGGCAGCAGATCGCCGGCGATGCCCTCGGGCGTCAGACCGGTCGCTGCGAGCACCTGACCGCGGGAGGCGTGGTCGAGGAACTCCTTGGGCAGCCCGTAGGCGTGCACCGGCGTGGCCACACCGGCCCGCTCGAGCGCGTAGGTGATCTGCGAACCGATACCGCCGGCCACGACGTTGTCCTCGACGACGACGACGTGCGTGACCCGGCGGGCCAGGTCGATCAGGTCGCCGGAGACGGGCAGCACCCAGCGCGGGTCGACGGTCACCACCGAGTGCCCCTCGGCCTCGAGCTTCTCGGCCAGTGCCAGGGCGGTGGGGGCCATGGCGCCGATCGACACGAGGAGCACCTCCGCCGGCGCACCGGCCGCGGTCTGCGCGGGGGTCGCCGTCGCCGGGCGCAGGACGTCGAGGTCGCCGATGGTGCCCTGGGCCACGATCGGGTCGCCCACGCTGCCCTTGGGGAAGCGCAGCACGGTCGGAGCGTCGTCGACCGCCACGGCCTCACGCAAGGCCCGGCGGATCTGCGCTCCGTCACGTGGCGCGGCCAACCGCAGGCCCGGGACGAGCCCGGCCAGGGACATGTCCCACATGCCGTGGTGGCTCGCGCCGTCGGGGCCGGTGATGCCCGCCCGGTCGAGCACGAACGTGACTCCGGCGCGGTGCAGGGCACAGTCCATGAGCATCTGGTCGAACGCGCGGTTGAGGAACGTCGCGTAGATCGCCACCACCGGGTGCAGACCCGCGTGCGCCAGACCAGCGGCCATCGTCACGCCGTGCTGTTCGGCGATCCCCACGTCGAAGGTGCGCTCGGGGTAGGCCTCGCTGAACGGGCGCAGGCCGACGGGCATCATCATCGCCGCCGTGATCGCGACGAGGTCGGGGCGCTGCGCGCCGAGCTCGACCATCTCGTCGCTGAACTCGTCGGTCCAGGAGCGGCCGGCGATCTCAAGCGGCAGCCCGGTCTCGGGGTTGATCTTGCCGACGGCATGGAATTGGTCGGCGTGATCGTTGCGGGCCGGGTCGTAACCGCGACCCTTCTGCGTGATGCAGTGGACCAGGCAGGGACCGCCGAACTCCTGAGCGCGGCGCAGCGCCTGCTCGACCGCGGCCTCGTCGTGCCCGTCGACCGGGCCGACGTACTTGATGCCGAGGTCCTCGAACATGCCTTGGGGTGCGAGGAAGTCCTTGGCACCCTTCTTGAGCGAGTGGACGGCCTGGTAGACGGTGCGCCCGACCTTCGGGGTGCGGTTGAGCGCCTCCTTGCCCAGGGCGAGCACCTGCTCGTACTCGCGTCGCGTGCGCAGGGCGGCCAGGTGGTCGGCGAGCCCGCCGATCGTCGGGGCGTAGGAGCGTTCGTTGTCGTTGACGACGATGACGACGGGCAGGTCCTTGAACTGGGCGATGTTGTTGAGCGCCTCCCAGGCCATGCCGCCGGTCAGGGCGCCGTCGCCGATGACGGCCACGACATGATGGTCCTCACCGCGGAGGTGGTAGCCGTGGGCGATCCCCTCAGCCCATGACAGCGAGGTGGAGGCGTGGCTGTTCTCGACGACGTCATGCTCGGACTCGGCCCGGCTGGGATAGCCCGACAGGCCACCCTTGACGCGCAGCCCGGAGAAGTCCTGACGCCCGGTGAGCAGCTTGTGCACGTACGACTGGTGGCCGGTGTCGAAGACAATGGTGTCGTTGGGCGAGTCGAAGACCCGGTGCAGCGCGATGGTCAACTCGACGACACCGAGGTTGGGGCCGAGGTGACCGCCCGAGCGCGAGACCTCGTGGACGAGGAAGTCACGAATCTCCTGTGCCAACAGCGGAATCGCCTCGGTGGGCAACTGCTTGAGGTCCTGCGGACCGGAGATGCTCGAGAGCAGGGTCACGTTCGGGTGGCCTTTCAACGACGGATCGCAGCATTCTACGGCGCGTGACCGACAGCGCGCCGGAAGCGGTCATCACAGTCGGGGCACGTGCCGATGACCCTCGAGCGCGTCGAGCAGCAGGCCAGCGGCGCGATGGGCGGCCACCAGTCGCATCCCCTCGACCTCGAGCGCGGTCAGCACGGCCGCCAACGTGCCTTCGGGCACCTGGTCGCGCAGGTCGACCCGGGCGTACCGGTAGGCCTCGCGCATCGCGTCGAGTTGGGCCTCGAGGTGGCGGTGGGCCACCCAGGCCAGCGCCACGGGGTGTCGCCGCCAGACCGTCTGGGTGCGGTAGTCGGCCGGGCATTGATCGAACAGCCACGCCACCGCCTTGTCCTGCCATCCGGGAGCATCCGGCGGCGGCACCCGCGGGGGCCACCCGGGTGGGCCGACCACGGATTGCCCGCGGGAACGACGCTCCTGAGTCTCGTACACACGTTCGATTCTACGACCATGCCACCGACAACCCACAACCCGCTGACGCACGTCCCGTTTGACAAGGAAGGTTCACCTAAGTGAGGTTAGGCGTGCCTTATCTAGATTTCAGGCCTGTCCTGCTTGACCCATGACCCGAATGGAGTCCTTCGTCGTGCGCCGCTTCCCCGCAATGACCGCCGTCCTCGCCCTCGCCATGGTCCCGCTTGCCGCCTGTGGCAGCAGCGACTCCTCCACGCAGGGCCCGACCGTGTCGATCACGCATGCCCAGGGCACCACCGATGTCCCACAGGACCCGGCCGCGGTCGTCGTGCTCGATTTCGGCGTGCTCGACACGATCAACACACTTGGTCTGGGCGAACGGGTTGTCGGCGTGCCCAGTGAGGGTCGGCCCCGGTTCCTCGACGCCTTCTCCACGGTCGAGGGCGTCGGCACGATGCAGGAGCCCGACGTCGAGAAGATCGCCGAGATCGACCCCGACCTCATCGTCATCGGCCCGCGCACGGCCGAACGGTACGCCGACCTCAGCAAACTGGCCCCGACCCTGGATCTGTCCGTCGACAGCACCGAGTTCATCGACGCCAATGCCGAGCAGGCCACGTCGATCGGCACGGTCTTCGGCAAGGAGAGCCAGGTCACGGCCGAACTCGCCCAGATCGACGCCGCCGTCACCCGGGGCACGGCCGCCGCCGGAAAGTCTGGCGACGCGATGGTCCTGCTCACCAGCGGTGGCAAGGTCTCGGCCTACGGACCGGGGTCGCGTTTCGCCATCATCCACGACGTGCTCGGCGTCGAGCCGACCGTCAGAGGTCTCAAGCAGGACCGCCACGGCCAGGCCGTCAGCTTCGAGTTCATCGCCAAGAACAACCCGTCACGGATGTTCGTCATCGACCGCGACGCGGCCATCGGCGAGGATGGGGCAGCCGCCAAGGAGTTCTTGGACAACGCGCTGGTCGGCCGCACCACCGCCTGGAAGAAGGGCGACGTCACCTATCTCGACGGCCAGCGCTGGTACGTCGCCGGCACCGGTCTCGACAACGTCGAGGCCATGGTGAACGAGGTCGTCAAGGGCCTGGCGTGAGCGTGAGCGCCCCGGCGCGGACCCCGGCCACGACGGGTCGGGCGCCGCGGCGGGCGTGGCTGATCGTGGCGATCGTCGGTCTCGTTCTGCTGACCGCGGCGTCGGTGATGGTCGGAGTCGCCGATCAGGACTGGCAGATCCTGACGACCAGTCGACTCCCCCGCACCGCCGCGGTCATGCTGGCCGGAGCGTCGTTGGCCGTCGCCGGGTTGATCATGCAGCTGCTCACCCGCAACCCGTTCGTGGAGCCGGCCACGGCGGGGACCATGGAGTTCGCCGGGCTCGGACTGGTCTTGGTCATGCTCACCCTTCCCGGTGCCCCGATCTGGCTGCGCATGCTCGCCGGCACGGCTGCGGCGCTGGCCGGCAGCGCGGTGTTCCTGCGACTGATCTCGCGTCTGTCCCGCGGTGACATCCTCGGAGTGCCGCTCGTCGGGCTGGTTCTCGGCGGGGTCGTGGGTGCCGCGAGCACGTTTCTGGCTTACCGCAACGATCTCGTCCAGTCGCTCAACGCCTGGTTGACGGGCGACTTCTCGGCCGTGATCTCGGGGCGCTACGAGCTGCTGTGGCTCTCCGGGGTGGCCACCGTCGTCGCGGTGGTCGTGGCCGATCGTTTCACCATCGCCTCGTTGGGCCACGAGGTCGCCACCAACCTCGGGCTGGACCACCGCCGGGCCATGGCCCTGGGCATGACGATCGTCTCGGTCATCTCGGCGAGCACGGTCGTGACCGTGGGCATGCTGCCGTTCATCGGTCTGGTGGTGCCCAACCTCGTCACGCGCATCGTCGGTGGCCATGCCCGTCGGGCGCTGCCCTGGGTCCTCGTCCTGGGAGCCGGAGCGACGCTCCTGTGCGACCTGGTGGCGCGGACCCTGCGCTACCCGTACGAACTGCCGATCGGCCTGGTGGTCGGGGTCGCCGGCGGGCTGGTCTTCCTCGTGATGCTGCTGAGGGGGTTCGATCGTGCGCACTGAGCTCGCCGTGGTGCCGACGGCCCGAACAAGCTCGGCGAACCGCGCTCCGGAGCGCCGTGGCGTGCGCGGTCGCACCACGCTGACCATTCTCGGGGCGTTGACCGCCGCCGTCGTCGCGGTCTTCCTGTTCACCGACCTGACGGGCAATACGGCGTTCATCCTCGAGCGGCGCCTGACGACGGTCGCGACGATGGTCGTCGTCGCCACCGCGATCGCCATCTGCACGGTGCTGTTCCACGCCATCACGGGCAACCAGATCCTCACGCCGTCGGTCATGGGTTTCGACTCGCTGTTCGTGCTGCTGCAGACGGTGGCCGCGATCACGATCGGGGTTCGGTGGATGACCGCCACCGGCCCGGTGCTGGGATTCGCGATCGAGACCGCGGTGATGCTCGTGGTGACGCTGCCCGCGGCCCGATGGCTTCTGCTCGGCGGTCGTCGGAGCATCGAGGTCGTCGTGCTCATCGGCGTGGTCGCCGGCGGGCTGTTCCGATCCGTGGGCATGTTCCTCCAGCGGATCATGGACCCCACCCAGTTCATCGTGCTCCAGGACCGCTTCTTCGCCCGCTTCACCGGCACCGAACCCGCCCTCATCGCCACCGGCGCGGTGGTCGTGGCGCTGGGCGTCGTCTGGGTCGTGCGTCACCACGCGGCCCTGGACGTCATGGCCCTGGGCGTTCCGGTGGCGACGACGCTGGGGGTGGATCACCGGAGACTGTCCACCGCGGCACTGACCGTCGTCATCGTGTTGGTGTCCACCTCCACCGCCCTGGTTGGACCCACGACGTTCCTCGGGCTGCTCGTGGCCCACCTCGCCTACCGCGCGGCCGGCACCCACCGGCACGCGGTCACCGTGCCCGCCGCCACGCTGGTCGCGGTGATCACTCTGGTCGGCGGTCAACTCGTGCTGGAGCGAGTGCTCGGGTTCTCCGGCAGCCTGTCGATCGTCGTCGAGTTCGCCGGTGGCCTCGTCTTCCTGCTTCTGTTCCTGCGTCGAGGTGCCCGATGATCTCCGTTCAACACGTCACCACGTCCTACGGCCGCACGGTCGTTGTCGACGATGTCTCCCTGACCATCGCCGACGGGGGCGTCACGGCGCTCGTCGGCCCGAACGGTGCCGGCAAGTCGACGCTGCTCAAGGTCATCGCCCGACTACTGCAAGCCGACGCCGGGGTGGTGACCGTCGCCGACCTCGACGTCGCCCGCACCGCGCCGGAGGTGCTGGCCCGGCGGCTGGCCGTCCTGGCCCAGGACACGCAGGTCCCGGTGCGCCTGACGGTGCGTGATCTGGTGACCTTCGGCCGGTTTCCGCACACCCGGGGTCGCCCCACGGCCGAGGACCACGCGTTGGTCGAGGAGGCGATGGCACACCTCGACATCACCGATCTCGCCGACCGTTACCTCGACGAGATCTCCGGCGGTCAGCGCCAGCGCGCCTTCATTGCCATGGTCTTCGCCCAGGACACCGACCATCTGCTGCTCGACGAGCCGCTGAACAACCTCGACATGCGTCACGGAGCCCAGCTCATGCAGATCGTGCGCGACGCCGCCGACCGACGCGGAACGTCGATCGTCCTCGTCGTCCACGACATCAACGCCGCGTCGGTGTTCGCCGACCACATCATCGCGCTCAAGGATGGCCGGGTCGTCACCCAGGGCCCACCGCAGGAGGTCATGGTCGAGGACGTGTTGGAGTCGGTGTTCGATGTGCCCGTACGGGTGGTCGAGGTCGACGGTTACCGACACGCGATTCACCTCAGCGGGCGGCTGGCCCGCCCTCGAACCGGGTGAGCACGAGGTCGAGGCGCGCGTGGAAGACCGCGGCCCAGTGGGTGTCGAAGTCGTCGCCGTCCTCGTCCATGAAGAGGTGCCCCTCGCCCGGGTAGACGTAGTGGGCCGCATCTCCCCCGGCTGCGGCGACCGCCTGCACGAGGCGCTCGGGCCCGCCCGCCTCGATGAACGGATCTCCGAGCATGTGATGGATCTCGACGCTGTTCGGCAGCGGCCAGGTGCGGCCCTCCTCAAGGCCGCCGGCGCCGACCATGACGCCGGCGGCGACTTCGGTGCGTGACATCAGCAACGACTTGACGTGCGCGGCGCCGAGCGAGAACCCGACCAGTACGGGTGCCGAGGCGGCGAAGTCCTCGAGCGCCACGGCGATCCGGCGCTTCTGCTCGCGCCAGCCGATCACGTCTCCGTGGGCCATGCCGGCCTCGGCGG
>NZ_BCRE01000002.1 GCF_001552435.1 Kribbia dieselivorans NBRC 106261 | reverse complement strand
CAGAGGGCGCGGGTCAGTCTCACTTC
The DNA here is from genome assembly GCF_001552435.1 of Kribbia dieselivorans NBRC 106261. Classification (GTDB taxonomy): domain Bacteria; phylum Actinomycetota; class Actinomycetes; order Actinomycetales; family Dermatophilaceae; genus Kribbia; species Kribbia dieselivorans. The sequence goes on along the minus strand of NZ_BCRE01000002.1, from coordinate 12,357 downwards.
ACCAGCGAACGCAGCACGTACTGCAGGATGCCGTCGTTGCGGAAGTAGTCCGCCTCGCCGGGGGTGTCGATGCGCACGACCGCGTCGAACTCGACCTTCGAGCCGTCGGCCTTCGTCGCGGTGACGTGGACCGTCTTCGGCGTGACGCCCTCGTTCAGCGCGGTGATGCCGCTGATGTCGAAGGTCTCGCTGCCGTCCAGACCCAGGCTGTCGGCGTTCTCGCCGGCCGGGAACTGCAGCGGCATGACACCCATGCCGATGAGGTTGGAGCGGTGGATACGCTCGTAGCTCTCGGTGATGACGGCCTTGACGCCGAGCAGGCGGGTGCCCTTGGCGGCCCAGTCGCGTGAGGAGCCCGAACCGTACTCCTTGCCACCGAGGACGACCAGCGGCACGTTGGCGTCGCGGTAGGCCTCGGAGGCGTCGTAGATCGTCGTCTGCGGAGCGCCGTCGGCGAGGAAGTTGCGGGTGAAGCCGCCCTCGACGCCGTCCAGCAGGAGGTTCTTCAGGCGGATGTTCGCGAAGGTACCGCGGACCATGACCTCGTGGTTGCCGCGACGCGAGCCGTAGGAGTTGAAGTCCTTGCGCTCGACGCCGTGCTCGGCGAGGTACTTGCCCGCCGGGGAGTCGGCCTTGATCGAACCGGCCGGGGAGATGTGGTCGGTGGTGACCGAGTCGCCCAGTTTGGCCAGGACGCGGGCGCCGGAGATGTCGCTCACCGGGGTCAGCTCCATGGTCATGCCGTCGAAGTAGCTCGGCTTGCGCACGTACGTCGAGTCGGTGTCCCAGGCGAAGGTCGAGCCCTCCGGGGTCTCCAGCGAGGTCCAACGCTCGTCACCGGCGAACACGTCGGAGTAGTCGTCGGTGAACAGGTCCTTACTGATGGCATGCTGGATCGTGGCCTCGACGTCAGCCGGGGCGGGCCAGATGTCGCGCAGGAAGACGTCGTTGCCGTCGGTGTCCTGACCCAGGGCCTCGGTCTCGAAGTCGAAGTCCATGGTGCCGGCGAGGGCGTACGCGATGACCAGCGGCGGGGAGGCCAGGTAGTTCATCTTGACGTCGGGGTTGATGCGACCCTCGAAGTTGCGGTTGCCCGAGAGCACCGAGGTGACGGCGAGGTCGTTCTCGTTGATGGCCGCGCTGATCTCCTCGGCCAGCGGGCCGGAGTTGCCGATGCACGTGGTGCAGCCGTAACCGACGAGGTGGAAGCCCAGCTTCTCCAAGTAGGGCCACATACCGGCGCGCTCGTAGTAGCCGGTGACGACCTTCGAGCCGGGAGCCATGGACGTCTTGACCCACGGAGCGACGTTCAGGCCCCTCTCGACGGCGTTCTTGGCGAGCATCGCGGCCGCCATCATCACCGACGGGTTCGACGTGTTGGTGCAGCTGGTGATCGAGGCGATCGAGACGATGCCGTGGTCGATCTCGAACTCGCGACCGTCGGCCATGGTGACCGGAACCTTGCGGCTCGGGCGGTCCTCGCCGGTGCCCACGTTGGCGGGCTTGCTGCCGCCGTTGGTGCCGTCGGGCGTGCCCTGCGGGGTCGGGTCGCTGGCCGGGAAGCTCGTGGCCGCACCGGCGTCGCCCTCGCGGTGCGCGACGTAGGTCGGCAGCACCTTGCGGAACGACTCCTTGGCGGCGGAGAGCAGGATGCGGTCCTGCGGGCGCTTCGGGCCGGCGATGGACGGCACGACCGTGGAGAGGTCGAGCTCGAGGTACTCGCTGAAGCGCGGTTCGACGCTCGGGTCAAGCCACATGCCCTGCTCCTTGGCGTAGGCCTCGACGAGCGCAACCTGCTCGTCGTCGCGGCCGGTCAGGCGCAGGTAGTCGAGGGTGACGTCGTCGATCGGGAAGATCGCACACGTCGATCCGAACTCGGGCGACATGTTGCCGATGGTGGCGCGGTTGGCCAGCGGCACCGAGGCCACACCCTCGCCGTAGAACTCGACGAACTTGCCGACGACGCCGTGCTTGCGCAGCATCTCGGTGATCGTCAACACGACGTCGGTGGCGGTGGCGCCCTCCGGGATCGACCCGGTCAGCTTGAAGCCGACGACGCGCGGGATGAGCATGGAGATCGGCTGGCCGAGCATCGCGGCCTCGGCCTCGATACCGCCGACGCCCCAGCCGAGCACGCCGAGGCCGTTCTCCATCGTGGTGTGGGAGTCGGTGCCGACACAAGTGTCGGGGTAGGCGACGCCGTCGCGGACCATCGTCACGCGAGCGAGGTGCTCGATGTTGACCTGGTGGACGATGCCGGTGCCCGGGGGCACGACCTTGAAGTCGTCGAAGGCCGTCTGGCCCCAGCGCAGGAACTGGTAGCGCTCACGGTTGCGCTGGTACTCGAGTTCGACGTTGCGCTCGAAGGCGTCCTGGCGGCCGAAGACGTCGATGATGACGGAGTGGTCGATGACCATCTCGGCCGGCGCGAGCGGGTTGATCTTCTTCGGGTCGCCGCCGAGGTCGGCGACGGCCTCGCGCATGGTGGCGAGGTCGACGATGCACGGCACGCCGGTGAAGTCCTGCATGATCACGCGGGCCGGCGTGAATTGGATCTCCGTGTCGGGCTCGGCGTTCTGGTCCCACGAGCCGAGCGCGCGGATGTGGTCCGCGGTGATGTTGGCGCCGTCCTCGGTGCGCAGCAGGTTCTCGAGCAGGACCTTGAGGCTGTACGGCAGCGTCTGGCTGCCCTCGACAGCATCCACTCGGTAGATCTCGTAGGCCTTGTCCCCGACCTTGAGCTCACCGTGGGCGCTGAAGCTGTTCGTGCTGACCACAACGACTCCTTCGTCTCTCTCCGCGATTTATCTTGACGTCAAGATATTCTGCCACACGCCGGCAGGGGCCGTGGGCGTGGGTCGCACCCAGTCTTCACCATGACGGAGCGCGGTTGCAGCCCCGGGGTGAATCGGGTTCGCCTGGGATTGAGGTTGGGCGTTGCCGAAGAGACAGCAGTCGCGCGGCGCCGCCGGGCTCAGCCGTGCAGCACACCGTAGGTGATCTGGCCGGCGTTCCTCAGCTCGGGGGGAAGGAGTGCCCAGGCAGGGTGCGCGTCGTCCAGGAGCCGCTTCGCCAAGCGCATTCGCTGCCGATCCTTGCGGTTCATCTGGTCCTGCATGTCGAAGGGATCAGCCACCAGGGAACAGAGGAGCGCGAGATCTCGGTAGTGACGCTCGGGACCGGCGAGCGCCGTCGCCGCAGCCTTGCCGACGATCGAAGCCATCAAGGTGGGTCGCGGGATCGAGCCTCGGCGCCCTTCATGCGCGATGGTGACCCGCTCGGTGCGGCTCAGCGCCTGGGTGCCTGCGGGCACCTCGATGGTTCGTCCCGGCGGGGTCGTGGTGAGGTTCGCCCGCGGGCCCAGCCCCTCGGGTGCCAGCACGTCAACGACCACCGGGCGCGGGTCGGCGGCCCTGACGTAGCGATGGGCGAGTCCTTCCGTGCTGAAGGAATGCAGTTCGAATCCCAGTCGTTCGAGGGTGGACACGACTTGGGTCAGGGCAGTGGGTGCGGCGCGAATGTCCGCGATCACGTCGCCGTCCTGGCTGATCTGAGGCGGGACCTGCCCGTGCTCGATCGCGTGGAGGAGAACGGACTGACCACCGATGAGCGCCCAGGGCACCGTCAACTGCTCACCGAGGTCGAGGAGTGTGTGCCACAACTCGTCCACCGGAGACGGCAGCGCCGGTAGTTCGATCACTGGGGTCATCGGCTCGCCCTTTCACTTTGCCAGGAGGCGAGCAACTCCCCCAGTCGCGCGGCACCCGCGGCAACCGCACGGGGCTCCGCCGATTCAAGGAGGTCTGCGGCCAGCACCGCGTCACCCACCTCACTGGCCGAGAAGTCGTCCGCGCGACCGAAGGGCCAGATCTCGTTCGGAATGCGGACCCGGAGATTCGGTTCGGCACCTACTCGAAGGGCAAGCGAGCGGTGTAAGCCAGGCCACCGATCAGCAGCGAGGTAGAACTCGGAGACGGGCTCCTCGAGCAGGAGGAGATCAAACCCGCGATCCACCGCCGCGCTCGCCCCCGCCCGCATGACCGCGTCGTCGCGACGGAGTCGTTGGATGGCTGCTGGGTGGGCGAGGACGTCGAGTACGCGACTCCGCTGCCGCAATGCCGCCCGCCAGTCATCCGGCGTGGGATCAGCGAGGTCGGCGACGTATCGACGCACCTGTGAGCGGGCGGAGTCCGACAGCCACGGCGCCCGACCGCCGACGAGTAGGTCCAAGACCGCCCAGGCCCGCTTGGGTGCCAGCGGCCGACCGGGGCGACGGACAGAGCGCTCGAGCCGGGCCACATCATCAGCCTGAATCAGCCACGATCTGCCCGCATGGCGACCACGCAGGTCGCCAGCACGGAGCAGTTGCCGAACTCGCGAATCATTGACTCCGAGTCGGCGCGAGGCCTCCTGGACATTGATCTCCATCTCCACCTCACTCCTTTCGACAAAGGTACCGCATTCGGTAGTTTTGTCGAAAGGTGCTGGAGTGCTTCAGGGCGTCTCCGACACCTGGTCCTCCAGCGCGCCTGCGTGTGGGAGTTCGTTGAGCGACAGCAGTCTGACCCCACCCTCGGACTCAACCCAGACCCGACTCACCGAGGTATAGCGGGGCGCAAAGAAAACGCCGTGCTCGCGACCGACGACCCAGCTGAGCCACGAGTTGAGCACGCCGCCGTGACAGACAACGACAATCCGCTCTGAAGCGGCATCGGCCAGAAGGTCGTCGAAAGCAGAGCGAACCCGAACTCGGAACTGGTTCGGGTCGAAGCGGTGGGTCCCCCACCTTCCCGTCGCGAGGGCGGCAATCACATGGTCACGGGCAGCGGCCCCTTGCTGCTCGAGGGGAACGTATTCGGTTGCCCCTTGATCAAACTCGGCCAGCCGATCATCGACCTCCACGTGGCTCGACGCGAACTCGGCCACAAACGCCGCCGTTTCACGGGCTCGACGCATGGGGCTACTGATCACCCGGTCAGGCACCCACTCGGGCGCTCGTGAGACCCAAGCCGCCAGCGCAACGGCCTGCTTGCGCCCGAGGTCGGTCAATGCCGGGTCAGCGGGCCCGGCGACTGGCACGGTTCGTTCAGGCTGAGCATGGCGCACGATCAGTAGCTCCACACGTTCCTCCTGGAGCGGCGACAGACGAAGTCACGGGGCCAGGTCCACGATGAGCCCTTGACGAAACCATAGCAGTTTGCGACCGTTGGTTCACAATAAAGGATCGGGGTTCCAGCCTGCTGACCTGCTTGGGCACGGGCCACCTCCGACTCACGTCGATGCGAGTAGTCGTACTAGCCACGCGCGCGCTGGAGGTTCCAGGATGTATCCGCCCACGATCGCCAACCGGTTCCCGGACACGAACGCCTACGAGATGACCGGCTCCGGCTCCACACTGACCTTTGGTGAGCTCGACGAGAAGTCGAACGCGTTGGCTCATCTACTTCGACGTAACGCCGTCGTGCCCGGGGACGCTCTGGTCGTTGTGCTCCCCAACCAGATCGCGTGGCCCGTGGTCGTCGCAGCCGGCATGCGCGCCGGCCTGGAGGTCACTCCGATCAACTGGCACCTCCGCGCCTCAGAACTCATGCCGATGCTCACCGAGGCAGCACCGGCAGCCATTGTCACCTCTGGCGAAATGGTCGCTCTCGCCACCGAGGCCGCCGAACACCTGAATCGACGCCCGTTGATCCTCACGGTAGAGGCAGAGACGCCATCATCAACGGAGTTCTGGTCAGCCATCGACGGTTTGCCCACCACTCCGATCAAGGACGAACTCCTCGGGGCCCGGGTTCTCTTCAGCGGCGGAAGCACAGGTTGCCCGAAGGCCTACCGCCAACCACTCTTGGGCATCCACCCACTTGACGCGCCCAGACGACACCCGGGCCTCGCCGAGAAATTGGGCATAGAGCAGGGCGTTCGATTCCTCTCACCCGCCCCCAATTACCACGCTGCACCGTTCACCTTCCAACTGATGGTCAATGGCGTTGGCGGCACGGTCGTCTGCATGGAGTCATTCGATGCGATCGCATCGCTTCATGCGCTCCGCGACCAGTCGATCACCCACTCCCAATGGGTACCGACAATGCTGTCGCGACTGCTTGCGGTCGAAGCCAGGCAGGCGATTCCGCTCTCGACGACCCATCGCGTGGCGGTGACCTCCGGGGCCCCCTGCCCTCCGGAGCTCAAGGACTCCATCAACGACTGGTGGGGAGATCTGCTGCACGAGTACTACGGCGCCTCCGAAGGATACGGCCACACGTACATTTCACCCGGGGAATCCAGGGAACGGCGGGGATCGGTCGGACGCCCGCTCGGGGCCACCCGTGTGCGGATCACCGACTCCGACGGCCGCGACCTGCCAACGGGTGAGATCGGTCGTGTTGCCTTCGAGGTGACTAGCGCACCGGGGGCCTCAGCGCTCAAGGGAATGGGAGACCTCGGTCGGCTCGACGAAGATGGCTACCTGTACTTGAGCGGACGCGAATCGTTCATGATCATCTCCGGCGGGGTCAACATCCACCCCGAGGAGATTGAGGCCGCTCTGACCAGTCATCCGGCGGTCGCCGACACCGCGGTCTTCGGGCTCCCCCATGACGACCTGGGTGAACAGGTCGTCGCGATCGTGGAACTCGAGCCCGTATTCGGGTTTGACCACACTCCCGACGCCAAGGCTGGCTTGGACCAGATCCTCACCGAGCATGTTCGCGGTCGGGTGGCCCGGTTCAAGGCTCCACGACGCTATGAGTATGTCGAGCGGCTCCCGCGGCTTCCCACGGGGAAACTGAACAAGAAGTCGCTCCAAGCCCAATACACCAAGGGGTAGGCGGGCACCCACACCAAAGGTGGGCGGCGGCTCAGGCCCCGGCGCTTGGACCGGTGGAGGATGTGGGGTCTGAGTGGCTGGTGCGCCTGACACCCAAGGAGCTCTCGACCTGGGCCGCTGGAGACACGCCAGCCCCATCAAGCGCGCGGGACACGCTGGGCAAGAGGCTCATCGAGACATAGCCGTCGCGGACCAGCGCCGCATCCGTCCCTTCACCCAGTCCCTCGGCATTGACGAAGCGCTCCAGCCGGACCGCTCCATCGACCGGCTTCAGGTGTAGGCCCATCAGGCCACGCGGGGCCAACTCGGCCATCCGCACCCCCTTGACCTCCTCAATCCCCAAGTCAGGCACGTTCACGTTGAGCACTGCGCGCGGCGAACTGTGGCCCACCAGCCAGTCGATGGCCAGTACCGCGATCTGGGCAGCGGTGTCGAACCGGTGATGGGGAGCGAATCCCGCGCTGATCGCCAGGCCTCGCAGGCCGAGGGACCCCGCATTCAGCGCAGCGCCGACGGTGCTCGACGTCAGCAACAGGCGGCCAGTGTTGAAGCCGTCATTGATGCCGCTCACGACCAGGTCGGGACGCGGTCCGAGAACCCCGGTGCAAGCCGCCAGCACGGCGAACGATGGCGGCGCGTCGAAGGCAACCGCCCTGACGCCCGGCAGTCCGGGAAGCCTCGCCTCCCACATACCGATCTCGGCTCCGTGCTCGATTGTCCCCAAGCCCGACCCCGTGCCACTGCGATCCGAGTTCGGCGCCGCGATGCTGAAGTCGTGGCCCCGAGAGTAGAGGGCCTCGGCCAGTGCCGCCAACCCCGGAGCGTCGATGCCGTCGTCGTTGGTCAAAAGAATGCGCACAGATCCTCCTCGATAGGTCGCCAATTGTGATTGTCGTGTCACGTCTTTGTCTACCCTGCGGACCAAGTTGGCGACAGGATCCTCCGATCTCGTGACACGATCCCACGCCCTTCAGCGCGAAACTCGGGCTCGCGAAGGGTTGACAGGGGACAGTGATCACTCAAAACTGTGAACATAACGTCACTCAAACACAGCTGTCAGGACAGAGGAGTCCCCATGCCGATGTGGCCGATCAACGACCCGGTGTCCCCGGTCTTCCCGCTCTACTCTCGCGCCAACGTCGGCGAGATCTTTCCCGATCCGATCAGCCCGCTGAACGCCTCCGCCGGCTTCCAGCACAACCTTGAGCCGGGGTGGCGCGACGCCTTCGTGGCGTGCGGGGTTTGGGACGATGACCTCTACGAGAAGTCTGGGGTCGCGATCACGGTCCTGCCGGCCTTCGGCAGCTACCTCTACATCAACATGTCGCTGATGCGACTGTTCGGCGTGCGTGTGCCCGGAATGACGGCCGAGGCGGTGGACCTGCAGTACTTCGGCGACATGCCCGGCATTCCTTCGTACGAGTCGGAGAAGCGCGAGTTCGACGACGATCCGTCGTACGAAGCCAAGGCTGGGGCGTGGTTGATGGAGGAGGTCCTCGGCGCCACCGGCCTCCCTGCCTACGACAAGGACCGCGAGGAGGTCCTTCAGATCCGCCGCGACCGACCTGACATGGCCTCGCTGTCGGACCGGGAGCTTCGTGAGCGGATCACCTCCTTCGACTACATCCTGCGTCCACTCTTCAAGCGCCACATCGAAGCCTCCCTCAAGTGCGGCGTCGGACTCGGTGGCGTGGCCCAGTTCGCTCAAGCGATTGGCAAGCCAGAGCTTTCGCTGGTTCTGGTCGGCGGTCTTGGTGACGTCGACTCGGCCATCCCCTCCAACCGGCTTTGGGAGTTGAGCCGCGCCGCTCAGGACCCGGCGATCGCCGCTGTCTTCGACGAGGGTGTCGCGGGTCTGCGCGATCGGCTGAGATCCTCCAGCGAGCCGAAGGTAGCCGCCTTCAGCCAGGCCTTCGAGGATTTCCTCGCCGACTGGGACTTCCGTGGTCCGGCGGAGTGGGAGATCCGGGCGAAGACTTGGAGTCTGGTCCCTGAGATTCCACTTGGCACGATGGACCGCATGCGCCACGTCGCCGACGATCAAGCCCCGGAGTTGAAGAACTCGGAGCGGGCAGCCGAACGCGAAACTGCCGCGGCCAACATCCGGGAGGCCTTGGCTGCGGACCCCGAGGCACTCGGTCAGTTCGAGGCGGTGATGAACGGCGCGCTCGTGTGGATGCGGGGCCGGGAGCGTGGCCGCGCGACCGCGGCCATGGTCATTCACGAGATCCGACTTCCGGCCCTGGAGCTCGGTCGCCGCGGCGTAGAGGCCGGTCATCTCAAGTCTGCCGACCAGATCTTCATGCTCTTCGCCGAGGAGCTCGACGACTACTTGGCCAACCCGAGCGCCTTCACCGAAGTGGTGGCCGATCGGGAACGGCTGTATCTGGATCTTTTCACCTATGTTCCCCCGTTCGTGGTGGCCGGTGAAGCGCCCGACCTGTCCACCTGGGAACGCGTCGACACCAGCACCCAACCCGCATTGCCGGTCGGTGGCGAACTGATGGGCGTGTCCGGATGCAACGGGACGGCCCGAGGCCGTGCCCGTGTCCTGCTCACGCCCGACGACCCCTCGGCCCTGGAACCCGGGGAGATCCTGGTCACGCCGATCACCGACCCCTCCTGGACTCCGCTGTTCGTGGCCGCTGCCGGTGTGGTGGTCAACGTTGGTGCCCCGTTCTCGCACGCCGCCATCGTCAGCCGGGAGTTGGGGATCCCCTGTGTCGTCTCGGCTCCGGACGCCACGAAACGCCTTCGCACGGGCGCGCTCATCGAGGTCGACGGGACCAGCGGCAAGGTCACCGTGCTCGAGGATGCTCCAGCCTGACGTTTGCCGAGCCTCATGAGAATGGGCTTCGGGCCCGTGCCAGATTTCTGGCGCGGGCCCGAAGCCCATTCTCATGGCTGGACGACCAACTCGGTGCTCCGTAGCACCTCAGCTCTCGTCGGAGGCGTTTCGCTCGCGACGCAGCGAGAGCACGACGTCGTTGTGCAGTTCCATCCAAATGTCGTGGTAGCTCTCCTGCATCGGCCGGGCGAACGCAGCTTGGTCGCCACCCTGGAGCCGGTCAAGCACACCGGCCAAGCGTGGTGCGTATCGGCTCATCCGCGGCAGTTCCTTGCCGACCGCTTCCAGAAGGGGGAGGAACTCCTGGTGGAACGCGGCCAGTTCGGCAATGACCGCAGTGTCATACGCCTGGTCCGTGTGATCGTTGGGCTGGTCGTCGCTGCGCATCTGCCACCGGTGAGCGATCTGCTTGAACGTGGTGTTGTGCGGCCCGAACTCGACATCGAATCTCTCCAGGGCTGCTCGAGCAGATGCGGTTGACGAGTCCTCTCGCAATTGACGATCGGCCTCGACCTTGCCGGCCGGGGTGAGCATGTAGCCGGCCATGGCCCCGGTCCTGGCCACCACCCACCCCTGTTGCACCAACGGTTCGCACGCGGACTCCAAGTCGTCCGCATCGACACCCGAGAGCCCGCTGAGCACCTCCGGCTTCGCGAGCCCCTTGACACGGAGCGAGTGCAGGACGTCGAACTCTGTGGACATGGTTCCTCCTGATCAGCACTGATAGGTCAGCGAAGCGAAATCGCAGCAATTGGTTGCCGGCAAGGGGTTGGATTGTGACTGTCGCTTCACTATTGTGGGCATCACAGTATCCGCGAAGCAGGTCAGAATCAATGGACGACCAGCCCAGACAGCGCCGGTTCGCGGTTCAGCTATCACAAGCCGGAGTTCAGGAGCCAAGGATGCCTACTGCGACCGATATCGACCTGATGGACCTCGATGCCTTCGAGGCCGGCACCGATCATGAACTCTTCGATGTGCTGCGAGAGGAAGACCCGCTGCATTGGAACGAAGAACCCGACGGCGGCCCCGGTTTCTGGTCGGTAACCCGGTACGACGATGTGGTGGCGGTCGCCAACAACCACGCCGCGTTCACGGTCGTGGATGGAACGCAGATACCGAGCCGGCGCGCGGAAGGTGATTCTGCGCGCAGCATCCATCACGTGGATCCACCGGAACATGGCCCATTGCGGCGCGTGGTCACCCCTCATGTGCGGCCCGTGAAGGTCAAGGCATTGGAATCCGACATCCTCGAGGTGATCGACCGCCTGCTGGACGAGCACGTCGGCCAAGGCCAATTCAACTTCGTCCGGGAGATCTCCGCCCAACTACCGGTCGTCATGATCGGGCGACTGTTGGGGGCCCCACTGGAGGACTGCGACCAGCTGATTTCGTGGACCAACCGCATGTCGCCTGATGACCCCGACCATTCCTCGGGCCCTGAGGACATGGTCAAGGCACGCGATGAGATCTTCGAGTACTTCCGCAGCCTCGAACTGGAACGGCGCCGGGAGCCCTCCGACGATCTGATCACCCACCTGACCGCGGGCACGGTCGACGGCACGCCCCTCAGCCGCGGCCAGCTCGATGCGTACTACCTGATCATGATGGTGGCCGGCAACGAAACGACCCGGAACCTGCTGTCCGGTGGCACGTGGGCGCTGCACCAGAACCAGCAGTGGTGGGAGGCACTGCGTCGCCAGCCTACGAAGGCCCGATTGGTCGTGGAGGAGATGATTCGCTACGTCTCCCCCATCATCTGTATGCGCCGCAACGCCACCAGGGATGTCGAGTTCCATGACCGGACGATCCGCGAGGGCGACAAGGTGGTGATGTGGTTCACCTCGGCCAATCGGGATCCGCGTGCCTTCGAGCGGGCCGATGAGTTCATCGGTGACCGCCATCCCAACGACCATGTCGGCTTCGGATTCGGCGAACACTCGTGCCTGGGCACCAATCTGGCCCGGTTGGAGGCGCAACTGTTCTTCTCCCGGATCGCCGAGCGCAACCTGGAACTCACGGCACTCGCCGAGCCGGCCCGTCTGCGGAGCAACTTCTTCCGCGGCATCAAGCGCCTCGACGTCGAGTTGGTGCAGCGGTGACCGAATCACGCTCCGAGGCCGCGTCCGTGGTCGCTGGCGTTTCCTTCGTTCCAAGGGGCGAACGCCTCACGGTGACCAACCCGTTCACCGAGCAGCCGATGGGGCACGTGATGGAGGCTGGCGCCGACGTGGTCGACAGGGCCGTCCGCGACTCCCATCGCGCCTACCGCGAATGGCGTGGCGTGCCTGTCGACGAACGGGCAGAACTGCTTGAGCGGGTCGCCGACCTGCTGGAGCGCGACGAAGAGTTGCTGGCGGGCCTGGTCACCAGCGAGATGGGAATGCCGATCACGCTGTCGCGCGTCACTCAGGCCCAGTTGCCTGCGAAGGTCCTTCGCGGCACCGCCCGCGTTGCCCGGGAGGGTTTCGCGTGGCGAGAAGAGGTTGACGGCGCCACCCTGATCCGCTCCGGAGCCGGCGTGGTGGGCGCCATCACACCGTGGAACATGCCGGTGCATCAGATCATCGCCAAGGTGTCGGCAGCATTGGTGTCCGGTTCGACGGTCGTGTTGAAGGCCTCCGAGCAGACGCCGTACGACGCTACGCACATCGCCGAGCTCTTCCTAGAGGCGGGCGCGCCC
>NZ_BCRE01000001.1 GCF_001552435.1 Kribbia dieselivorans NBRC 106261 | reverse complement strand
GGGCGCGCCCGCCGGTCTCCTCAACGTCGTCACCGGCTCTGGGCCGATCACCGGTGCCGCACTGGCCGGGCACCCGCTTCTTGCTCGACTCTCGTTCACGGGAAGTGTGCGCGCAGGCAAGGAGGTCGCCGCACTGGCCACTCGCGAACTCACCCGCACCGCCTTGGAGCTCGGCGGCAAGTCCCCGGCGCTCATCCTGGATGACGCCGACTTCGCCCAGGCCGTGCCCGCTGCCCTGACAAGTGGCATGGTGAACTCGGGGCAGGCCTGCAACGCGCCGACTCGGATGCTGGTGCCGGCTGACCGCATCGACGACGCCGTGGAGCTGGTTCGCGACGCTGCCGCCGGGCTCGTTCTCGACGATCCGACCAAGCCCTCCACCACCCATGGTCCCGTGGTCACCCACCGTCAGATGCAGGCTGTCCTGGCCCGCATCAACCGAGCCGTGGAGCAGGGTGGGCGGTTGGTGACCGGCAGTGGCCGGCGGTCGGAGCAGACCGCCACCGGATTCTTCGTCGACCCCACCGTCATTACCGGTCTCCCTGAACGCGCCGAGGCCGTTCGGGAGGAAATCTTCGGACCTGTCGTGGTCATCCAGACCTACACCGGCGAGCAGGATGCCGTCAGGATCGCGAATGACAGCGACTACGGGCTCTCGGCCGAGGTCTGGTCCGGCGACGACGAACGGGCCCTCCGCATTGCTGGGCAGTTGTCGGTGGGTCAGGTGAAGATCAACGGGGTACGCACTCGGAATCGACCCTTGGTGCCATTTGGTGGGATGCGCAACTCGGGGTACGGGCGCGAGCTCGGGTCCTTGGGCATCGAAGAGTTCACCGACGTGACGGCGGTGATGGCATGACCACGACGATTCCTCGCCCCCCTGTTGTGGTCACCGGGGCCGCCTCCGGCATCGGTGCAGCCTTGGTCCGGATCCTCCATGATCAAGGGGTCACGGTCATAGGGGTGGACCGCATCGAGGGCGACGGCACTCTCGGTTGTGACTTGGCCGACGAAGTTGCCATCGCCGAACTGGTGAATCGGCTCCCAGCGCAGATCGGGGGTCTTGCCAACGTGGCCGGGGTTCCAGGCACGGCGCCGCCTGCCACGATCCTTCGGGTCAACGTTCTCGGGCCACGCCTTCTGAGCGATGCACTTCAGCCCCGGTTGGTTGCCGACAGCGCCATCGTCAGCGTGGCATCGGTGGCGGCCCACAACAACGCCCAGCACGACGATTCACTTGAGTTGCTGCACCGTGCCCAGAGTGCGGACGACATCGACGCGTGGCTTGAGAGTCACCCGATCGATGGCACGGCCGCCTACGACACGTCCAAGAGAGTCGTCGTCGACGCGATGATGCGCAGGGCCGCTGCTCTCCTTGGTTCGGGTGTACGAGCCCTCAGCATCAGCCCCGGGCCGGTGGAAACGCCGATCCTCGGCGATTTCACGGCCACCATGGGCCAGCACCGGATGGACCGCGCGGTGGCCACGGTCGGGCGCCATGGACGCCCGGAGGAGATCGCGGCTGTTGTGGCCTTCTGTCTCTCACCGGCCGCCACCTGGCTGAACGGCATCGACATCCTGGTAGAAGGCGGTCTGATGGCAGCCCGTCGAGCAGCCGAGTTGCACATCGATGCGACCACTTCAGCACCCTCAACCCAGTCCCCCACCTCGGGAGGTTCTACGTCATGACCAGTTCGACGTCCACGCTCAGCCAGGCAGGCGACGTGCCCTTTGTCGTCCACCTCGATGGCTCGCAGCCCGGCGACCGTGAGGTCTTGGGAGGGAAGGCCTACAGCGTCAACCACATGCGCAGGATCGGACTACCAGTCCCGCCAGCCTTCACGTTGCCCACCGCTGTGTGCGGGCTCTACCACGCCAACGGCCGCGCACTACCCGATGCGGCGTGGGACGACGTCGTGGAGGCCATCCGTGCGCTCGAAAAGGATACGGGCCGCACGTTCGGTCGAGGTCCTTCCCCACTCCTTGTCTCCGTCCGATCCGGCGCCGCTCAAAGCATGCCCGGCATGATGGATACCGTCCTCAATCTGGGTCTCACACCGGACTTGGTCGACGCCCTCGCATCCGAATCCGGAGACCCGGCTTGGGCGCAGGACACATGGGATCGATTCCAGCGTTGCTACAGCGACATCGTCCTCAACGGCGAAGGCACCGTCCCGGTCGACGCCTGGGAGCAGCTCCGGTCGGCAGTCGGCGCAGTCTTCGACTCGTGGACCAACGAGCGGGTCCGTGCCTATCGCGAGCGGCATGTTCTCGGCACGGGTGGGGGCACTGCCGTCACCGTGCAGGCCATGGTCTTCGGGAACCGAGATGACCAGTCAGGCACCGGGGTGCTGTTCAGCCGAGACCCGAGCACTGGAGAACCGACGATCTTCGGGGAATGGCTCGCCAACGCCCAAGGTGAGGATGTCGTCTCGGGTGAGAAGACACCGACGCCGCTGACTGATCTGGTCGAGAGCAACCCCGTCCTGCACGCAGATCTGTGCCGCATTGCCGAGACGCTCGAGGCTGAGTATCGGGATCTCGTGGACGTCGAGTTCACGGTCGAGCAGGGACGCCTCTACGTGCTCCAGAGCCGCGCAGGGAAACGCTCACCCCACGCTTCCGTCCGAATCGCCGTAGACCTGTTCGAGGCTGGCACGATCACCGCGGAGGAGGCGTTGTCGAGGGTCAGCTCAGACCATGTGGATTCCCTTGCCAACGCCTCGCTGATCGAGAAGGAGGACGGCGAGGCCCTGGCGATCGGGCTCGGGGCAAGCCCCGGCGTAGCCACCGGTCACGTCGCCCACACCTTCGAGGAGGTGCTTGCGCTGGTTGGCCAGGGAGAAAGCGTGATTCTGGTTCGCACCTTCACGGCGCCCGACGATGTTCCAGCCATGTTCCAGTCTGCTGGTGTCCTGACGGAGGTCGGTGGCGCGACATCGCACGCCGCGCTGGTCTGTCGAGAGATTGGTTTGCCGTGCGTCGTGGGCGCGGGGCCCGGACTGGTCGGGTCCTTGGCCGGCAGTGTCATCACGATCGACGGCACGACGGGCAAGGTCTACTCGGAAGGCACGGTGAACACCTCCCCCGTGGCCCACGACCCACACGTTCTCCGAATGATCGCCCTCGCCGCTGACGACGCGGAACACCCCATCCACCGACTGGCAGTCGACCAGCTATGAAACTCCGCGACGACGGAACGGAGCCACCCATGACCACTCACGTGACAGGTCAAGATTCCCTTGACCCCGACGCCCATCTGCTTGGCCACCTACTGACGATCGACCGGGTTGTGCCCGAGACCGCCGAGGCGGTGACGATCTGGTTCGACGTGCCGGCTGCGCTGACCGATGAGTACGCGTTCCGGGCCGGTCAGTTTCTCACCGTCGCCGTGCCGAGTGACCGGACCGGTTGGGTGGCCAGGTGCTATTCCATCTCAAGCTCGCCTGCCGAGCACGGCATCGCGGTCACGGTGAAGCGCACCGCGAATGGCTACGCGTCCAACTGGCTGTGCGATCACGCCGCGGCCGGTAAGCAACTGCGGGTGCTGCCGCCCAGCGGACTCTTCTGTCCGCGATCCCCGGAGGCCGACTTGCTGCTCTGTGCAGCCGGGAGTGGCGTGACACCGGCGATGTCGGTCCTGCGCGCCGTCCTGGCCTCGGTGACGGGCCGGATCGCCCTCTTCTACGCCAACCGCGACAGAGCGTCCATCATCTTCGATGGGGAACTGCAGAGGCTGGCCGACGAGTATGGCGAACGACTCGTCGTTGAGCACTGGCTCGAAGCCGACCGGGGGCTGCCCACGGCCGAGGCGTTCGCCGCCTGGGCAGCCCCCTACCGAGAGCGCGAGATCTTTGTCTGTGGCCCGGCTCCGTTCATGGAGATGGTGCGCGAGGGGGCAGTCTCAGCAGGCTTCGACAGTTATCGGATCCAGACCGAGGAGTACCGTTCGCTGACCGGCGATCCCTTCCAGCCGATCGCGGAGATTGCCGAGGAGAATCTCTCTGACGCTGCCCTCGTCGAGGTGAACATCGATGGGGCCGTGCATGAACTGGCGTGGCCGGCCACCCATACCTTGGTCGACGTCATGGTTCTCAACGGCATTGACACACCGTACGCATGTCGCGAGGGCAAGTGCGGAGCCTGCACCTGTCACCTCGGCCAAGGCACCGTCAACCTCGGCCAAACCGACGCCTTGGAGGCCGAAGACATCGCCGACGGGTACATCTTGGCGTGTCAGGCCACGCCGTCGAGTCAGTCAGTCAAGATCGAGTTCTGACACACGGCGCGGGATGAGACGGAACCACGCCTCGCCAAGGGCCTGACCGAGTTCATCGATCCGCTCGCGGCGGGGCGTGGTCGGGGGAAGTCCCACATGGACGTAGGCCATCTGCTCCGTCAGGCAGCCGAGCGATTCGGCCAGCAGGTCGAGGTTGACGTCCTCGATCTTCCCTGCCTCGTGTAGTCGCACCAGCCAGCGTCTCGTACGTGCGACGAAATCGCCACGAAGCCGTAGCCACAGTGACTGGAAACCGTCGTTGGGGCTTGATGCAGCGGCCTCACGAAGGAGGCGCAGGATGTGTCGATGACGGGCATAGGTGTGCAGATAGGTGGAGTTGGTTTCGACCAGGCTGGCCAAGTCGGTGGAGTGTCCCGAGCGTCTCGTGGACGCGCTCGCCAGTTCCTCCAACCCTGGCCTGAGCACGGCGAGGAAAGCCTCGTCCAAGGACCCGAAGTGGCGGTAGAAGTTGCCCTGGGCTGTGTCTGCGCGGTGCACGACATCCGAGATCCGCGTTCGTGTGTAGCCGTACTCGGTGAAGCACTCGGTAGCGGCCTTGATCAGTCGTTCACGGGTCTGCTCCCCCCGCTTGTTCGGTCGTTTGGAGGGAACTTCGGCGGCCAAGCCTGCGTCGCTGTAGAACTCGGTGATGAGCGAACTGCTGACAGCCTCGTCGGTACCGCTCACGGTTTCGCCTCCCTCCGCAGGGTCATCACCTCACGGTTGCTCGAATGGAACTCGCTCATCTTAGCGCTAACTGCGAAGATGCGTTCACAACCGTTGCCATGAGACTACGTCGGCAGGTGGGTGTGGAGAGCCCCGTACTCCCGAACTACGGACCGCAGTTCCAAGGGAGTCGCGCCGTGCATGATCACGCCGTCACAGCCCAGGTGCAATTGGCTCCGGACGGCTTCGGCGCAAGCAGCCGGTGAGCCTGTAGCGGCACAGGCCAGCCACTCTGAGGGAAGCAGATCTCGGATTCTCTCCAACTGCTCCAGCGTCGCACTGGCGTCTGCCCATCCCGAGAGTTCGTTGATCACCGTCGATTCGCGGAAACGTCTCAACGGCACCGGGTCCCAGTGGTTGGTCTCCACGAGAAGCTGGCCGTAGACCTGGAGGTACGTTGCGAGTCGCCCGACGGTCTTCTTCATGATTGCTTCCGGCAGGAGTTCGTCAGGGACTGTGGCATAACAGGACCAGATCTTCACCGAGGCAGGGTCGCGCCCCGCTTCCTCGGCGCTGCGCCGGATCGTGTCGACTACGCGGAGAACGGTCTCGTCGCTGAAGAAGGTATGCAGAATGACGACGTCGAAGGCCCGCCCCGCGAGCGCCAAGGTTTGGGGCCCGAATGCCGTTGTCGCCAGTCGAATGTCTTCGTCGAAGTTCGGGTCCAAGGCGACTTTCGGGAACTGCCCTAGAAGTCCGTCGTACCCGGTCACGACCTCGCCGCGCCACAGCCGCCGCATCAAGAGCGCGAACTCCTCCATCTCAGCGGTGGTGGTCTGGGATAGGCCAAGTCCGGCTATCTGAGGCCGAAGCCCTCGGCCGATCCCGAAGATGAACCGCCCCCCGGTGAGCCGATGCATCGTGGTGGCGAAGGCAGCAGAGATGGCCGGGTGCCTGGTGTTGATGTTCGTCGCGGCGGTGGTGATGTCGATGCTGCTCGTCACTGCACCGGCTGCGCCCGAGAGAGCGCATGCCTCCTTGACGTTGAGCCTCTCGGAGATGAAGGCGTTGCCCAGCCCCAGCTCCTCAGCAAGCCGAAGCTCATCGAACATCTCGTGAGGCGATTCGACGTGTCCGCCCAAGGTGTAGAAACCGAGCTCGGGAAACCGAGGTCCGGCTTGTGGGGCGTCATCAATCATCACGCGATGCCGACCTGTTCCAGTGCGCGCTTGTCCTGAGCGTGCGTGACGGCATTGGTCACCATGGATTGGAAGAGCGCGTCGCCCCGGTCAGTTCGAACCACCAGCATCGCAGCAGCAACCCCGATGATGAAGTTGTGCAGCGTGCCGGCCGCATACCCCTGCTCGATCAAGGCCCGTTCGGTCGTCACCCCCAGGCGCCGTAGCTCATCTATGTACAGACTGAGGAGGCGCTCTTCGTGGGCGCGCCTGGTTTCGACCGGCAAAGATCCTCCCACGCAGTAGGCGGCGTCGACGGGACCTGGCGCAAGCAGCACCGTCTGCCAGTCGACGACAGCCAAGGAGCGCGCATCTCCACCGACCCCGAAAAGGATGTTGTCGGGGCGGAAGTCACCGTGCTGGATGGTCGCAGGTAGCGACCGCATCAGCTCGTAGTACTTGGAAATGCCACCCACGAACCGGTCCCCGAAAGCGGCGTGGTCGTCGGTCAACCTGCCCTCATAGCGGTCCCGGAACCCACCCCACCACTGCGGCATCATCTGCTCGAACCGTGGCCAGTAACTGCTGGATATGTCCAGCCAATCCGACCCGGAAAACTCATCGCTGTCCCAGAACGGAGCGTGGAAACCGGCTGCTTGAATCAGTGCTTCTTCAACATCCTCAATGCTCGTGCCGTCCAACTGGTTCCCTGCAGTCGCGGGCGAGAGATCTTCCAGAAGGAGCACGAATTCGGTGCCATTGGAGCAGATTTCGGAGTAGTAGCAATGCGGCACCCTTGCGGAGAGTCGTGGGGCGACCTGCTCGTAGAACCGCACCTCACGTTGATAGTTGAGTTCAGTTCGCCCGGCCGCGCGGCTCTGGTCATTGTCGGACGACACCTTTGCGACCAGTGAACTGAACGGGGCATCACCTTCAATGTCGAGTTCCACCCGTACCGAGTCGGCGACTTGACCGGTCCCAATCGGTCGAACTTTGGCACCTGTGATCCTTGTGTCCGACGGAAGGGTGCCGTTCTGGTGCAGGACCTTGTCGATCCATTCTGCGTTAACATCCGATGCGTGCATGGGCTCCTCGATTCATTTGAATACTTGGGTGGCAGGTGGCTGTGACAGCGTCATTGCGGCGCAGCCAGGCCTTTGGGAAGGCCAGAAGGCTGATGTGGTCCCATCGCGATGTGTTCGAAGATCCCGATGCCGTCGACGCCGTCGGATCTGCGAACGATGCAGAGTTGTTGGGCGTGCACGTTCTCCTTGGCCAACGGGTCAAGGTCATCGATACGCCAGGATTCCCGAGACACTGACTCCCCGTGATGGTCGCGGCCGTGACCGCGTTCGGGGTGGTAATAGCCCAGACCCTTCATCTGAAAGACCTGCAGGGGAGTCACGGCGATGTCGAACTCGAGCGGCCCTCGAGGCCCGACTTTCAATTGGGCGCTCGCCGGGCGACGGGTGCCGGGCTGATAGGTGATGGCCACGCGCAGGTCGTCGGTGCGCCGCAGAGGCACGTTCGGTACGACCTCGCTCGGACTCACCCGAGGCGTCTGCATTGCCATCCGGACATGGCCCACCCCATCCGGAGCCTCGTGCAGCGTGACCTGGAGAAAGTCGTCAGGAAAGTGCAGCACACTCCACACTGCGTATATCGGCCTCACCTCCGCCGATGCGACATCCTCGGCAGTGGCCTGGCGCCGTACACCCCAGGAACGGTCACGCACGCCATGCCATCCGTCGATGGACATTGTGCCGACGGGGGTGAGGACCGACCCGGTGCAGCTTCCGAACTGCACAAAACGCGTGCGGTCGGATGCGACAGCTGTACCGCGGTTGCGAATCAGCCGCTGCTCCTCCATCGGGCTACCCTCCGCCACGAAGGTGACGTCGGCAGCAAGTCCATCCGTCATCTCCGCGACGACCCTGATCCGACGCAGTGGTTCGAGCACCTCGACCCGCAACGGCCCTACCTTGGCCTGCGTGCGGTCCGTGGGCAAGCGTCCAGAGGCAAATACCGATTCCTGCACGCCGTCCCGCGAGACGCTGAGCGAGGCGTCGATGATCCCTGTGTTGGGATAGATGCTTAGACCAAACCCCAAGTGCCCCGACGCGTCTGGCGCGAAGGCAGTCAGGTAGTAGCGTTCATAGAATGCAGGGTCGCCGTTGGCCAAGTGCAGCACGGGAGCTGGGGTCTGGTGGACGAGAAGGTCATCGTACGTGCTCAACATGGCTGGTCCGCTTCCGTAAGGAGGAACTCACGCGCGTCAAGGTCGATGACCATTTGCGCAGCACGGTTCCACATGGCCACAAACATTTGACGCGCGCGCTTGTTCGTGCGCACCTCGCCAGCTGCCGGGACCGTGAGCAGGAGCGTGCTGAACGACATCTGTCGGTATCGATGCCACGCCACGTCATCATCCCAGCCGATAACGCCCGATTCACGGAGCTGCTCGGCGTGGCACTCCACATGCTCGCGTTCGGTCGCTCGTCGTTCTTCGACCGGGATTGAGGTCCCCATGAAGTAGGCGATATCCCACGCAGGAGGTCCCCACCCAAGAGTTTGCCAGTCCACGATTGAGACCGAATGGTCGGTGAACAGCATATTGTCCAGTCGATAATCGTGGTGGACCAAAGTAAGTGGGCCATCGTACGACCTGGACCAAAGGTCACACCGGTGGCCAAACTCCTCGATCACTTCCGCAGCACCAGGGACCAGGTCATCAGCCACTGATTCGGCCACCTTCGCCCAAGCGGCCAGGTAGCGCTTCTGACGATCTGCAATAGGCGCTCCTGCTCGACGCTGGAGCCAGTCTTGCGAACCGAAATCCTCGTCGTTCCACCAGCGCACCTGGAATTTGGCGAGTTGGTCCACGGCAAGTCCGGCTTGGCCCTGGACAGCGCCCTCGATCTGGTTCCCCTGCTGAGCGCCAAGGATCTCCTCGAGCACCAGTGCCGGCTCACCTTCTACGTCAAACGTGCCGTAGAAGCGGGGGCACTCAAGGCCGGGGAGTTCCGGTCGAAGTTCACGATAGAACCGCAACTCGCGCTCGTACACGGCCGCGTGTCGAGCAGTGACAGCCGTCTGCCCCTCTGCCACGGGAAGCTTCACCACAAACGACGACGGGAGCCCGGCTGGTGGACGATCGAGCGAGACCCGAAGGGTGTCTGCCATCTGTCCTGTGCCGATCGGCTCCATTCGGATCTCGTTGAGCGAGCCTCCCACCGCGAGGTGTCCGGAGACCCGAAAGATCTCTGTCAAGCCTTCTCGTACCTCCGCTACCCCAGTCACCGGGCAGACTCCCTTCGGTCATTTCCATCCCACGCCGACGGGGGACGGATCACAAGCGGTTGTCTGGAGACTAGCCGCTTCCCAAGGACTTTGCGACCCCAAGTTCACATTTTTTCGATCGTCGTGGCCGAGGCGAGGAGCGATCATCCTCCGTCGAGCTGCCCAAGCCAGGCCCCGAAAAGTTCGACGCACACGCCGCCAACATCGAGGCGCTCCTGGAGGCAGTTCAGACCCGGATCGACCATCTGGACAACGGTCGTTTCACGGCCGTCGCCGTGGAGGGTCACCCGTCGTTCATGGAACGGCTGAGTACCGGACGTCAGCCGCGCGCTGGCTCGAAGACCGCCACGCACTCCACGTGATGCGTCATCGGGAACGCGTCGAGCGCCCGCAGCCCGGTCAGCGACCATCCGAACTCACGCAGATACCCCGCGTCACGCGCCAACGCCGCCGGGTCGCACGCGACGTACACGATGCGCCGCGGCCGCAGCCCGACGACGTCGCGCAGCACGGCCCGCTTGGCTCCCGTGCGCGGCGGGTCGAGCACGACCAGATCGGCCCGCCGACGCGTGCGGGCCGCGGCATTGAGCCACCGGTCGACCCGATCACGCTTGGCCTGCGCCCACGGCGTGGCGGCAAGGTTGGCGACGGCGTGCTCGACCGCGGACCGGTCGGACTCGACCCCCTGGACCGCACCGCGCTCCCCCACGGCATGCGCCAACGGCACGGAGAACAGCCCGGCCCCGCTGTAGAGGTCTATGACCTTCTCGCCCGGTCGCGCCTCGGCGGCGGCCATGACCGCGTCCACGAACGTGTTCGGCGCTCCGGTATGAACCTGCCAGAACCCGCGAGCCGCCACGGCATACGCGTGCTCGCGCCCCGCGACGGCCACGGTCTCGGTGACGTCCGGCCCCGGATCGCCGCTGGGCACAGGCACGACGACGGTCTCACCGACGGCCGGGGCGATGACGTCGACGGCCTTCTCCCCCGCCCAGGTTCGACCCAGCACTCCGGTGTCGATGATCCGCGGATCGGCGATCACACAGTCATCGATCGGCACAATGGCGTGACTGCGGTGGCGGCGCAGGCCCGCGCGGCCGTCCTCGCCGACGGCGAACTCGACTCGCGAGCGCCAACGCAACCCGGCTAGCGTCTCGGGCACACTGCCCTCGACGGGCTCGACGACAAGGTCCCCCAGATCGCCGATACCGGCCAGCCGCTCGAACTGCTCCCGAACGACATCGGCCTTGAGGAGACGCTGGCGCGCCAGATCCACATGCTGGAAGTCGCAGCCGCCACACATCCCGGGCCCGGAGAAGGCGCACGGCGGGGAGACGCGATCCGCACTGGGCTCCAGCACCTCGACGGCATCGCCGCGGAGGAATCGTTCGCCCGGGCCACCGTCGGTGATCCGCACCCGCACCCGTTCACCGGGCAGCGTGTGCCGCACGAAGATGACGCGACCCTCGTGGCGGGCGACGAAGTGCCCACCGTGGGCCACGGCCCCGACGACCACCTCGACCTCATCGCCGACGGTCAGGCCGTCGATGGGTTCTGCACTCTGGGTGGTCATCATCTCGGCCCTCGCACACTGCCGGTCACGGGTGGGGCCTGGTCGAGCCAGACCTCCTGTCCCTTGGCGGATCGCAACTGCCACGGCACCGAACAGACCATGACTCCCGACTCGAAGTGCAGTCGACGCTTGAGCCGCGCCGCGTTCTGGTTGTGCAGCAGATTCTGGTACCAACGCCCCACGACGTACTCCGGCACGTAGACCGCCACCAATTCGCGCGGGTTCTGGCTGCGCAACGAGGTGACGTAGTCGACGACCGGGCCCGTCACGTCCCGGTACGGCGAGGCCAGGGTCTTGAGCGGAGTGTCGAAGCCTCGCCGATCCCACTCGGCGACGAGTTCGGCGGTCGCCTCCTGGTCGACGGAGACCGTGACCGCCTCGAGCGTCGTCGGCCGGGTCGCCCGGGCGTAGGCCAGGGCACGCACGGCAGGCTTGTTCAGCTTCGAGATGAGCACGACCGCGTGCACCCGCGAGGGCAACCGAGTCAGGGAGGTGTCGTCGTCGATGACAACCAGCTCACGTGACACCCGGTCGTAGTGCCGGCGCACCAGCCACATGACGACGTACAACCCGGCCATGGCCAACACCGCCAGGAAGACCCCGTGGGTGAACTTCGTGACCAGCACGATGATCAGCACGAGCACCGACACGGTCGCGCCCACGGCGTTGACCACGCGGCGCCGCCCGATGCCGGCCCGGGCGGTCGGGTCCTGGGAGGCGATCAGTTCACGGTTCCAGTGCCGCACCATGGCGATCTGGCTGAGCGCGAACGACACGAACACGCCGACGATGTACAGCTGGATCAGCCGCGTCACACTCGCGTCGAAGGCCAGCACAAAGACGGCAGCGGCGACGGCCAGGGCGAGGATGGCGTTGGAGAACGCCAGCCGGTCGCCGCGGGTGTACAGCTGGCGCGGCAGGAACCCGTCTCGGGCCAGGATCGAGGCCAACGCCGGGAAGCCGTTGAACGCCGAGTTGGCCGCCACCAGCAGGATCAGGCCGGTGACGATCGACACGAGGATGACACCGGCGTCGAAGCCGGAGAACACCGCACGGGAGATCTGGCCGAGCAGGGTCTCCTGGATGTGTGCCTCACCGACCGGCACGCCGTCGCGGAGCAGTTGGGTGGCCGGGTTCTCGGCCAGCTGCACCCCGGTCCAGCGGGCGAGGACGACCACCGAGAGGAGCATCGCGATGCCGAGCGCTCCCATGATCGACAGGGTCACGGCGGCGTTCCTGGCCTTGGGCGACCTGAAGGCCGGCACCCCCGTGGAGATCGTCTCGATGCCGGTCAACGCCGCGCTACCGGAGGAGAACGCCCGCAACATGAGGAAGCCCATCGCGAACATCCCCACCGTCTCGTACCCGTCGGCCGGGACGAGTTCGAGCGCGGCACTCTCGGCGGCCGGCAATCCGCCGGTGAAATGCCGCACCGCCCCGGTGACGACGAGTGCCGCGATGGCCGCGATGAACAGGTAGGTCGGCAGGGCCAGCGCACGCCGGGACTCGCGCAGCCCGCGGAGGTTGACGAGGGTGAGCAGGAGGATCGCCGCGGCGGCGACCATGACCTCGTGCCCGCGCAACCACCCGAACGCGGTCGACGCGTTCTGCACGCCGGCCGAGACCGAGACCGCCACCGTGAGCACGTAGTCGACGAGCAGCGCCGACCCGACCACCAGCCCGGCGCGGGGCCCGAGATTGGTGCCGACGACCTCGTAGTCGCCGCCGCCGGAAGGGTAGGCCACGACGTTGAGCCGGTAGGCCAGCACGAGGATCGCCATGACGACGGCCACGGCCAGCGCCACCCACAGGGACTGGGTCAGGGCGAGGGACCCGCCGGCGAGGCCGAGGACGAGGAAGATCTCGTCGGCGGCGTACGCCACGGAACTGAGCGCATCGCTGGCGAAGACGGGCAGCGCGATCCGCTTGGGGAGGGCTCGCTCACCGACATCGCTGCGCTCGGCGCGACCGATGAGAACCCGCTTGACGACTCGGCCGACGGACACGATTGACCACTGTAAACCCCCGACCGCGCGACGAACAATGAGCAACCCCTTCGGCGGTGTAGCGTCGGGTCGTGCACTTCGTGATCATGGGTTGTGGGCGCGTCGGATCGGCGTTGGCCCAGGGCTTGGAGCGACACGGCCATGACGTGGCCGTCATCGACCAGGATGCGACGGCGTTCCGCCGTCTGGGGACCGAATTCCAGGGGCGCCGGGTGACCGGCGTCGGTTTCGACCGCGACACCCTGCGCGCGGCCGGCATCGAGGAGGCGTACGCGTTCGCGGCCGTCTCCAGCGGCGACAACTCCAACATCCTCGCCGCCCGCGTGGCGCGCGAGACCTACGGCGTCGAGAACGTCGCCGCGCGCATCTACGACTCCCGCCGCGCCGAGATCTATCAACGCCTGGGCATCCCCACCGTCGCGACGGTGAAGTGGACCAGCGATCAGATGCTGCGCCAGCTCCTGCCGCAGGGCGCAGTGCCGGCCCTGACCGAACCCTCCGGCCGGGTCGTCGTGGCCGAGGTGCCGGTGAGCGCCGCGTGGGTGGGCACGCGACTGACGGCCCTCGAGGTGCAGACCGGGGCGCGGGTGGCCTTCCTGACCCGACTCGGCGAAGCGCAACTGCCCGGACCCGACACGGTCTACCAGGAGGGCGACACGTTGCACCTGGTCATCGAACGCCACCGGGTCGACGAGGTCGAGCGGCTCCTCGACTCCACCTCGCCCATCCGCTGACCGTCGGCCACGACAGGAGAATCGTTCACATGCGTGTCGTCATCGCCGGGGCCGGCAGTGTGGGCCGGTCCATCGCCCGCGAACTCATCTACAACGACCACGAGGTCCTGCTCATCGACAAGGACGCCACCGACGTGCGCATGGCCAAGGTGCCCGACGCGTCGTGGCTGGCCGCCGATGCGTGCGAGATCTCGACCCTGCAGGAGGTCGGCATGGACACGTGTGACGTGTGCGTGGCGGCGACCGGCGACGACAAGGCCAATCTGGTGGTCTCGCTGCTGGCCAAGACCGAGTTCGGGGTCCCCCGCGTGGTGGCGCGGGTCAACAACCCGAAGAACGAGTGGATGTTCGACGAAGGCTGGGGCGTGGACGTCGCGGTCTCGACGCCGCGGCTGATGACGGCTCTGGTCGAGGAGGCCGTCAGCGTCGGTGATCTCGTGCAGATCTTCCAGTTCCAGCAGGGTGCCGGGTCGATGGTCGAGCTGACGCTGCCGGCCACGAACCCGATGGTCGGGTCGCGGGTCGGGGACGTGCGCCTACCCGAGGACACCGTGTTGGTCGGCATCCTGCGCAACGGTCGCCCGTTCGCCCCGGTGGCCGACGACTCGCTCGAGGGCAGTGACCAGTTGTTCTTCCTCACCACCGACGAGGCCCAGGACGAGCTCGAGTCGCTGTTCCGCTCCGGCAAGCGTCGCCGCCCCCGCGACGAGGAGTAACCGCACCGAGGTCAGGCAGAGCGGAGCGCGGTCAGGCCGGGGTGGGTTCGTCCGGCGCATCGACGGGGGTGTGCCCCCGCATGAGGAGCAGCGCCATGACCCCGAGGGCGCCGATCCACAGCGGCCAGCCCAACGCCACCTTGAGCACCGACAGCACGGCGATGTTGCCGGCCAGGTACATCGGGAACATCGCGGCGAACCGGATGGCGTAAAGCAGCACGAGCACCCACGTCAGCCGGGCGCTCACGCGCACGACACCGCGATGACGCCGCCAGGCGAACGGGTCCTCCCGGTAGTTCGGATCGGCCAACCCGACCATGAAGCCCACCAGCGGCCACCGCACGAGGATGGAGATCAGCGAACCGACGAAGTACGCGCCGGAGGTGAGGATGCCCGGCAGGAACGCGTCCTCCGCGCGCCCCGAACGCAACGCGAAGAACGCCGCAATGGCCGTGACGAACACCGAGGCCAACACGTACTGCTGGGTGGAGCGCTGCATGGCACGGGCCGCAGCCAGCACACCGAGCACGATGGCCGCGGCGACGAGCGAGTTGCGGGCGTCCTTGGTCACGGTCCAACCGATGACGAACACGAGCATCGGCAGCGACCCCTCCAAGGAGCCACGCCAGCCACCCACGGCGGTGATGAGCCGACGGCGCACCACCTGCTCGACCGTGGTCAGGTCGTCCTCGTCGACGTCAGCGGACACGGGCAGGCATGATCTCGTACGCCGGATTGTGGATCGTCGGGCGACCCTCCAACCGGGTCAGCAGCCCGCTGGCGCGCACGTGCACGCCCGGCTCGATCCCCCGGATCGCGCGGCGCCCCAGCCAGACCAGGCGCACCGTGTCGGTGCCGTCGTACAGCTCGGCCACGAGCAGCGGCACGTGCTTCCGCGGGCGTAGGGTCACCGAGTTGAGCACCCCGGCGACGCTGACATGGGTCCGGTCGGCGCACTCGTTGAGGTGCTGACAGCCGACCCGCGCCGAGTCCTCAGCCAACGCGCTGGCGTCGACCTCGCTCGTCGAGCGCGTCAGATCGCGACCCCATCGACCGAAGACCGTGCGAGCCATCACCGCACCTCAGTGATCTCAGGTCCCCGCTCGAAGGGGGCGAGGTCGTCGCGGGTGGGTTCGGTCTCGTCCACGGGGGTCGAGTTCTCCGGCACGGTCAGCGGCAGCAGTTCGCGCGGCGCCATCGGCCCGTCGCCGCGCACGACGACGGCGGTGCGCACGACCTCGAGCAGCGGGGCCGCCGCAGCGTCATCGATCGCGGCCGTGCCACTGAGCACGGCCCGCAGGAACCACCGGGGCCCGTCGACACCGACGAACCGGGCCGGCGCATACACAGTGCGCCCGTCCGGGCCGGCCTGCGGCATCCGGGTGCGCAGCTCCGGCCCGAAGTCGCCGTCGAGCACATCGACGGTGCCGCCGCCACTGGTGATGGCCTCGGTGATCTCCGCCCGAATGTCGTCCCAGATCCCTCGGGACTTCGGCGCGGCAAAGGCCTGCAACTGCATCGTGGAGTCGGCGATCACGGCGTGGGCCGACGAGACCTCGCCGGTGTTCTGGTCCAGTTCGAGCCGCAACTCCAGGCCCGGCACGCCCTGCAGGCGCAACGCACCGAGGTCGACACGCTCGTCGAGGTCGGGCTGCTCGGCGATGTCCCACGGCCCCTGCGAGCGGGTCGTGGCCTCCGACTCCGGGGTGTTCGTCTCGACGGAATTGTCGTTCTTGCGGCGCCGGCCGAACATGGTCACGTCCTGTCGTGGGCGGTGAGTGTGGAATCCCTCGGATACTAACCCCGAGACCTGAACGTACGGGGCCTGAGCCCACTCGCTGAGAGATGGTTTCGGGCCGCCTCCACCGGCGTGTCGGCGGCCCGAAACCATCACTCGGCGAGGAGTGGGGGCGGCTCAGCGGCCGCTGGAGCCGTGCCCGCCGGCGCCGCGCTCGCTGTCCTCCAACTCGTCAACGACCTCGAACGCACAGGTCTCGACGCGTTGGACAACGAGCTGCGCGATCCGGTCTCCGGCCGTGACGGTGAACGACTCGGTCGGATCGAGATTGACGACGTTCACGAGAATCTCGCCACGGTAACCGGCATCGACCGTGCCGGGCGCGTTGACGATGCTCACGCCGTGCCGCGCGGCCAGACCGGAGCGCGGATGGACCAGGCCGACGTAGCCGTGCGGCAGGGCGAGCGCGATCCCGGTCGGCACGAGCGCGCGCTCACCGGGGGCCAGGGTCACCGTGGTGACCGCGCTCAGATCCGCACCGGCATCACCGTCGCGGGCATACGACGGTACGACCGCGTCGGGATGAACCCGGCGCAGCCGTACCGCCAGCGGCGCCGTCATCTCAGGCAGCACACTCGGTGCAGATCAGGACTCCACCGGCGTCGGAGGCCAACTGCGACACGTGGTGAACGAGGAAGCACTCCGAGCAGGTGAACTCGTCGGCCTGACGCGGGAGCACTCGAACGGAGAGTTCCTCGTTGGACAGGTCGGCACCGGGCAGCTCGAAGCCCTCCGCGTGCTCGGTCTCGTCGACGTCCACACTGGAGGAGTTCTTGTCGACGCGACGGGACTTGAGTTCCTCGATCGAGTCCTCGGGTTCGTCGTCGGTCTTGCGGGGGGCGTCGTAATCGGTTGCCATCTCGCCCTTTCAATTCGTATCCAACCGCTGGGTTCGGGTCAGATGAGTCACGATGCAACGCAGCGGGCAACGCGGCTTATGCCCGTACCGGCGGCACATTGTGCCTCATCGCACGCGTCAACGCCATCCCCGGGGTCGGAGTTCCCGCCGACGACGACCAATCGCGCCCGGAATCGGCGGCCGCCTCACGGCGTCTCGGGCGTCACCACCGCGATCGCGGAGCGCAGTTCACCGCTCAGCGCAGCGTGCAGCCCGGGCCGCGCGGCGACGATCATCGCCCCCGACGGCGCTCCGCCGTGCTCGTCGGTGACCAGCGCACCTGCCTCGGTCGCAACCAGCCAACCCGCGGCGAAGTCCCACGGATTGAGTCCGCGCTCGTAGTACCCGTCGAGGGCCCCGTCGGCGACATGGCACAGGTCGAGCGCGGCGCTGCCCATGCGGCGGATGTCCCGCACGGCCGGCAGCACCTGCGCCAACACGTCGGCCTGCCAGCGACGGCGCGGCGCCACGTACCCGAAACCGGTGCCGATCAGCGCGGTCGCGAGGTCGCTCGCCCCCGAGGCCGCCAACCGGGTCGCCTCCCCTGCCCCGACGGCGCGGTACGCCCCTTGGCCCCGGGCGGCGTGGAACCGCTCCCCCGTCACGGGATTGACGACGGCTCCGGCCACCGGCCGCCACTGCCCCACCTCGCGCGGGTCGCCCGTCACGGCCGCGACGGAGACGCAGTACGCCGGGATGCCGTAGAGGTAGTTGACGGTGCCGTCGATCGGGTCCACGACCCACGTGATCGCGCTGGTGCCGTCGCTCGAGCCCTCCTCCTCGCCGAGGAACGCGTCGTCAGGGCGCCGTTCACCCAGTCGGCGGCGCAGGAGGTCCTGGGCGCGCTGGTCCATCTCGGTGACGATGTCGACCGCGGAGGTCTTCGTCGTCATGACGCCCAGGCCGGGCGGGCGCTCGTCGACGATGAGCGCGGCCGCCTCGGTGGCCACCTCACGGGCCACCCGGGCCAGGGAGATGACGTCGATGTCCTCGGGGTGTGTCATCGCAGAACCTCTCAGTCGAGTCCGCACAGGGCCGGGGCGGCCCGGCGGAGGTTGGGGCAGCACCCGGGCGCGCACACGCTGGGCATCGGAGTTGCGTTCGCCGGCCACACCGGCCGCGTCACCGGTTCGCCCCGAGACTCCGCCGCCCGCTCGAGCATGAGGTCGACGAGCCCGCGCACGAAGTCGGGATCGGTACCGACCGTGGGCACGCGCGTCATGGCCAGACCCAGCCGCTCGCACGCGGCCGCCGCCTCGACGTCCAGGTCGTAGATGACCTCCATGTGGTCCGAGACGAAGCCGATCGGAGCGACGATCACGGCCTTCACACCTTCGGCCGGCAGTTCCTCCAACCGGTCGACGATGTCGGGTTCGAGCCACGGCTGGTGGGGTGGGCCGGAGCGTGAGCAGAAGACGAGTTCGCCCTCGACCGGAGCGTCGAACTGCGCCACGCACGCGGCGGCGAGGGTGGCGTGCTGGCGCGAGTACGTGTTCCCGTCGCCGTCGCCCGGACCGGAGGTCTCGTCCATCGCCTCGGGGATGGAGTGGGTGACGAACAGCACGCGGATCTCCTCCGGGCGGTACTGCGCGGCCGCGGCCCGCACCGCCTCGGTTACGAGCGTGGCGTTGGTGACCGCGAACCCGGGGTGCACGCCGTAGGTCCGCACCTTGTCGATGACCAGGTCACCCCCGTCGGCCACGGTGCCCTGCTCGATCAGGGTCGTCACCGCGTCGGCGAGGTTCTCGCGGTACTGCCGACACGAGGAGTAACTCGACCAGGCGCTCGTCGTCAACGTCAGGATTCGCCGGTGGCCGGCCTCGTACGCCTCACGCAGCGTGTCGGCCAGGAACGGCTCGCTGTTGCGATTGCCCCACAGGATCGGGGTGTCGAGACCTCGGCCGTCGAGCTCGGTGCGCAGGGCCGCGATGAGCGCCCGGCACTGGTCGTTGATGGGGCTGCGCCCGCCGAAGAGGTCGTAATGCGCCCCGACCTCGACGAGCCGTTCGTCGGGGATGCCACGGCCCGCGGTGACGCGCCGCAGGAACGGCAACACCTCGTCCGGGCCCTCCGGTCCCCCGAAGGAGATCAGCAGCAGGGCGTCGTAGGGCGCCAGGTCGGGGTCGGTCATGTGGCGTCTCCGGTGGTCGGGTCGGGATGGTCGTCGGAGTCGTGAGCGGCGGGTGGGTCATCACCGCGCGGCGCCGTGGCTCCGTGGTCGACGAGTCGGGCGATCGGCGCGTGGACGTCGAGCCGGATGACGATGATCCGCACGAGGAAGATGCCGGCGACGATGGCCCACACCGCCATGGGCGTCAGGAGGTGGACCTGGTGGAGCAGCACCAGCACGGTGCCACCGGCCAACGACGGCAGCGCGTAGTACTGACCGGAGAGCACCTGGGGCACCTGCCCGGCGAGCAGGTCGCGCAGCATGCCTCCGCCGACCGCGGTGATCGTGCCGAGGATGATCGCGGTGATCGGCGGCGCTCCGAGATTGAGGGCCTTCATGGCACCGGTGGCCGTGAACGCGGCCAGGCCGACGGCGTCGAGGCGGTCGACGAGCCACCAGACCCGCTCCAAGGGCGCGTGGAAGAGGAACGTCACGAGCGCCGCCGCGACGACGCTGCCGAGGTACCAGGGATCGGTGACCCCCTGCGGCGGGGTCGCACCGAGCAGCACGTCGCGCAGGATGCCTCCGCCCAACCCGGCCGAGCCGGCCAACACGAGTACCCCGAAGATGTCGAGTCGCGCCCGCACGGCCACGACGGCACCCGAGAGCGCAAACGCGAAGATCCCCACCACGTCGAGGGTGAGTTGCAGCAGGGTCTGGTCGGTGAGCTGCAGCGAGGTCTGGTCAGTGAGCATGAGCACAGGCCACGTTACCGCCGCGCACGGGCAGGTCACGGCGTGGATGTCCCCGCCGGAGGGCCTCGCAGGTGAGAGAGTCAGGAGAACTGTCCACGATCGGGAGTAGCACATGCACGACCTGCGCCTCATCGGCGTGCACGCCGACGGAATCCACCTGCTGCTCGTCGATGACTCCGGCGAGCGCTACCGGGTGCCCATCGACGAGGCGCTGAGGGCTGCGGCACGGCGGGATCGGCCGCGCCTGGGTCAGATCCAGATCGAGATGGACAACTCGATTCGGCCCAAGGACATCCAGCAGATGATCCGGCAGGGCATGACCGCCGAGGAGGTCGCCGAACGGACCGGCTGGCCGGTGGAGAAGGTCATTCGCTACGAGGGCCCGGTCGTGGCCGAGCGCGAGTACTACGCCTCCCGGGCGCAGCGTGTGCCCCTGCGCATCACCTCCAAGCCCGGAGCGCGGTCACGCACCGAGACGTTGATCGAACGGGTTGAATCGCGGCTGGTGGAGCGCGGTGTCGAACGGGATCTGGCGCGCTGGGATTCCGCGCGCACGCACGACGGGCATTGGACCGTATCGGTGGAATTCCCGGCCGGAGGGCGCAGCCGCGTCGCGTCGTGGTTCTTCGACCCGCAGGCGATGACGGTCGTTCCGCGCAACGATGAGGCGCGCTGGCTCACCGAGGAGGTCGAGGACGGGGTCATCCCGTCGCCGCACACGGCCCGTCCGGACACCCCGGTCTATGACGTCGAGGCCACCGGCGGCCTGCGACACCGGCCCGATCCCGCCGATCTCATCACGACGATGAAACAGCATTCCGGAGCGCGGAGTCGTCGCGGGCGTCGACGTGGCCCCGGGGCCGAGCCCAAGCCTGAGCCTGCACCCCCACCCGAGACGAAACCCACACCCGAGGCGGAGCCCGCCGCGGCGCGGCCGACCCCGAAGCCCGAGGCCAAGCCCCGCAAGGGTCGCCCGTCCGTGCCGAGCTGGGACGACGTGATGTTCGGCGGTTCGGGCCGCTCCTAGCCGACCGGAGCACCCCGGCCGGCCCCGACGGCGCTACTCCGGCTCGACCACCAGCCACGGAATCGACAGTTCCGCGGAGGTGAGCGACCCGTGGTGCCCCAGGAGCGCCAGGAACTCGGGACGGTGGTGCCGGGAGTCGACGACCGCGAGGTCCGGTCCCATGGCGACGATGATCTCGCCGATCCGGTTCGCGACGTCCATGCTCGTCGGACCGAACCAGCCGTCGGCGATGGCCGCCTCGCGGGAGAGCACGACGGCGCGCTCCCCCAGCCGCTCGCGCCACGTCGCGATGACGTCGTCGGCGGCACCGGGCTCCGCGTGCAACTGCACCGCACGGGGGTCACCGGCGAGCCGCCGAACCCCGGCGTCGAGGTCCGGCTCATGGGCCAGATCGAGCCGGTTGGCCATCGGCACGTCAACCATGCCGTGGTCGGCCGTGATGTGCATCGACGTCGCCTTGGGCAGCAGCCGGGCCAGACGCTGCAGTTCTGCGTCGACCGATTCGAGTTCGGCGCCCCACTGCGGCGACTCACACCCGTGGACGTGCCCGACCATGTCGATGTCGCCCCAGTAGAGGTACACCAGTGCCCGCTGTGAGTTGCGCAGGGCCGACACGGTCGCGTCGACCCGTTCCGAGAGTGACTTCGCCGCCACGAACCGTCCGCCGCGCAGGGCCGACTCGGTCAGCCCGGAGCCGTCGAAGTGCCCCGGCCCGATGCGCGTCACCGACACCCCCGCCTGTTCGCAGGCCTGGAAGACGGTCTCGTGCGGCTGCCACAGCCGCGGCGCCGGCCCGCCTTCCCAGGAGAGTTCGTTGAAGACCTGATCGGTCGCCGGGTCGAGGACCTCCCAGCCGACCAGACCGTGCCGGCCCGGGGTCAGCCCGGTCCCGAACGACCCCATGGACGTCGCCGTCGTCGACGGGAACCCCACCTGAGCCGGCCGGCCACCCGGCATCAGCGAGCGCAGGAACGGCGCATGCCCACCACGCCGGGCCAGCAGCTCGGCGCCGAGCCCGTCGACGAGCACGACGACCGAACGCTTGACGGGCACGAGCGGCGCCCACCCGGAGTTCGCCTCACCGACCAGGCTCGACTCGTCGACGAGCCCGCGCACGCCGAGCGACCGCCCGACCTGCGGAAGCAGACTCGACAGGTTGAGCGGACCGTACTCCGGAACGATCGGGGTGAAGGGACCGACCACGGGTCAGCGCCCGACGAGGGTCGAGAGCACGCGGGCGAAGGCCATGGCCCGTGAGAGGGCGTCGGGTCCGTCGGCCTCGGCGCTGATGCGCAGCGCGATGTCGTCGGCGGTGATCGTGCCGTCGTAGCCGTGGTCGGCTTCGCAGTTCGGGTCCGAGCAGGCGGCCGGCAGCAGGTCGATTCTCGAGACCGTGCCCCAACCGATCGTCAGCGTGACCTCGCGGCCCAGCGAGCCGGGCGTGTACTGCCCCGGGTTCGGCACGACGTGCGTGAGCATGACGCCACGGATCGCCGTGAGCGGGATCGACTCGCTCGTCGCGGTCGCGACGCTGTCGCGCCCCATCGGGTCGTCGTGGTCGTCGGCGTGGACGATGACCAAGCGGGTCGCGGTGACGACGAGCACGGTGACGTGGCGGCGAATGACGTTCTGGTCGAACGTCGTCTCCTGATGCACCAGGTGCGCCCCGGGTACCTCGGTGCCGATGGCCGCCTTGATGACGTCGGCCACGATCGCCGGATGGTACCCGGCCCGCTCGATCTCGGCGGTGAGCTCGTCGGGGAGCGTGATCGTGGTCAGGTCCAATGAAGCAGACGGCATGATCGCCATTGTGCCCCACCGCACCGAGATGGTCGTCACGTCATCCACAGACGCGACGCCCACCGGCCCTCACGTCATCGAGCGACGCCCCGGGTCGACGCGCCGGTCCGGCGGGGCGAGCATCGCCTGGCACCCGAGCACATCGGCGCGGTGCCCGTGGGCCATGACCGGGTTCAGCTCGAGCGATGCCAGCTCGGGGATGTCGTCGGTGAGGACGGACACGCGGGCGATGACATCGGCCAGTTCGCGTCGATCGACCGGCGGCAGACCCTGATGCCCGTCCAGCAGCGGCGCGGCCTTGATCGAGCCGATGAGTTCTTGGATGTCGACGTCGGTCAGCGGTGGCACGCGGTACCCGATGTCATCGAGCAGGTCACGCGTGGCCCCGGCCACCGCGAACGAGATGAGCGGCCCAAAGGCCGGATCCTCGGTCGTCGACAGGACACACGGGACGCCGGTCGGGGCCATCCCCTGCACGACGAACTGGTTGGCCTGCAACGGCGCCAACCGCCGGTCGAGCGTCTCGAACGCCTGGCGCATCATGCCCGCCGAGGTCAGGTCGGTACGCACCCCGTTGATGAGGGAGGAGCCACGCACCAACGGGGAGAGCGACTTGAGCACCACCGGGTAGCCGAGTTCGTCGGCGGCGGCGACGGCCTCCTCCGCGTTGTGCACCTCGATGCGGCGCCACAACTTGATGCCATAGCACGCGAGCAACGCAGCCGACTCGTCGTCGGTCAGGGCCCGACCGTCCGGATCCTCGTCGAGCAGACCGTCGATGATCTCCCTCGCCTTGCGCCGGTCCAGGCCCCGGGGCACGACGAACTCGCCGCGGTCCTTGGACCGCCACGCGCCGTACTCCGTGACCTTGGCCAACGCGCGGACCGCGTCGTCGGGCAACGGGTAGAGCGGGATCGCCTGGACGACGCCGTAGTTCGTCACGCCGACGCGGGCGGCGTCGCCGTCCCCGTCCTTGCCGCTGGCCGGAGCCTCGTCACTCACCGGAGCGTCGTCACTCACCTCGTCCCCACCGACCTCCGTCAGCATGTGGTCGTCATGGGCACCATCGACCCCGGCCAGCCCGAGCAACGTCGCGACACAGGGCTTGTCCGACCGACCGGCGGCCTCGCGCACCGCGCGCACGACCTCCTCCTCGAGCGTCACCAGCGGCGGGATGAAGCACGCCACCACCGAGTCGACGAACGGATCGTCGAACGCCGCATCGAGGGCCTGGCGGAACGCCGCTCCGTCGGCCTCGGCGTGCACCGCGACCGGGCCATGCGTCACGTCGAGCCCGCGGGCCACGCACGAGTCGGCCGTCACGGCTCCGAGTTGGGCCGAGTTGCACACGACCGCGACGCGGTTGCCCGCCGGCAGGGACTGGTGCAACACCAACTGCGCGACGTCGAACATCTCGCGGATGCTCTCGACACGCACCACGCCGGATTGGTTGAGCACCTGATCCATCGCCGCAGGACTGGCCTTGCTCGCGCGCACCGTCTGACCCGGCGGCGTCGAGAACGCGGTCAACGTCGACTTCACGACGATGACCGGCTTCTGGGCCGAGAGCATGCGCGCGATGCGGGTGAACTTGCGTGGGTTGCCCATCGATTCGAGGTACATGCCCACGGCCTGGGTCTCGTCATCGTCGATCCAGTACTGCATGAGGTCGTTGCCGGAGACGTCGGCGCGGTTGCCGGCCGAGGCGAACGTCGACACCCCGAGGTTGCGCCGGTCGGCGGAGTCCAGGACCGCCAGCGCGAGCGCCCCCGACTGCGAGAAGATCCCGAACCGGCCGCGCGGCGGCACGATCGGCGACAGCGTGGCGTTGAGCCGGATCGCGTCGCTGTTGTTGATCAACCCGAACGAGTTGGGCCCGACCAGGCGCATCCCGTTGTCGCGCAGGTCACGCACGAGATCGAGTTGGAGTTCGAGCCCCTCGGGTCCGGTCTCGGCGAACCCGGACGAGATGACGCACATGCCCTTGACCCCGAGCCGGGCCAGTTCGGGCACCAGCGCCCCGACCGCCTGGGCCGGCACCGCCACGACTGCCAGGTCGATCGGGCCCTCGAGGTCGGCCAGCGACCTCACCGTGGGCACGC
This sequence comes from Kribbia dieselivorans NBRC 106261, assembly GCF_001552435.1. Lineage (GTDB taxonomy): Bacteria > Actinomycetota > Actinomycetes > Actinomycetales > Dermatophilaceae > Kribbia > Kribbia dieselivorans. The sequence continues at coordinate 20,925 of NZ_BCRE01000001.1, read as the reverse complement.
CGAGGATCTCGTCGACCTCCGGGTGGATCACCTCGAGCCGGCCGGTGAAGCGTGTCTCGACGATGTGGCGCAGCACCTGGTGGCCAACGTTGCGTTCGCGCCGCGAGGCTCCGACGAAGACGACGGAGGCGGGATTGAGCAGGCCCTGGATGCTCTTGGACTCCGCACGGTGCTCCCGCGCGAAGCGCACCGCCTGGGACTTGCGCGTCGGGTGGATGGCGAAGGAGACGTGCACCACGCCATCCTCGAAGTGACGCTCGATGGTGTACCCGGCGTCGGTGAAGACGTTGAGCATCTTGCGGTTCTGCGGCAGCACCTCCGCGACGAACTCGCTCAGACCGTGCTCCTGGGCGATGGCGGCGAGGTGTTCGAGCATGACCGACCCGATGCCCTTGCCGTGGTAGTGGTCGGAGATGTTGAAGGCGACCTCGGCCGAGGTCTCCCCGACCTTGTCGTAGCGCCCGACCCCGATGATCTCGTCGCGGATCGTGGCCACCAGCGCCATCCGGTCCTCGTAGTCGACCTCGGTGAACCGCTTCATGTCGCGGTTCGAGATGCGCTTCATGGGCGCGAAGAAGCGCAGGTAGATCGATTCGTCGGACTGCGCGTTGTGGAACGCGTGCAGTGCCTCGGTGTCGTCGGGGCGAATGGGGCGAACGTGTGCCACGCTCCCGTCCCGCAGGACGACGTCGGCCTCCGCCTGGGCCGGGTAACCGTCGGGCAGTGCGGCATCGGGCAATGCGGTATCGGTCATGGCGCCATGCTGTCATGCTCCACGGTGAAGCGGACAGGCATCGTTAACATGTCCCACGTGACCCGTCGTACCTCGAAACCGCCGCTGGACCCCGACTTCGAGGAGAACATCGTCGACATCGATGTTGCCGATGAGATGCAGGGGGCCTTCCTCGAGTACGCCGTCTCGGTGATCCACTCGCGCGCGTTGCCCGATGCGCGCGATGGGTTGAAGCCGGTCCATCGCCGCATCCTCTACGCGATGTCCGAGATGGGCCTGCGGCCGGATCGCGGTCACGTCAAGTCCTCCCGCGTCGTCGGCGAGGTCATGGGCAAGTACCACCCGCACGGTGACTCCGCCATCTACGACGCCATCGTGCGGTTGGCTCAGCCCTTCGCGATGCGCCTGCCACTGGTCGACGGCCACGGCAACTTCGGCTCGCTCGACGACGGCCCGGCCGCGAGTCGGTACACCGAGGCGCGCATGGCTCCGGCCGCGCTGCTCATGGTCACCGGCCTCGATGAGGACACCGTCGACTTCGTCCCCAACTACGACGACCAGTTGACCCAGCCCGACGTGCTGCCGGCGGCGTACCCGAACCTGCTCGTCAACGGCACGACCGGGATCGCCGTGGGCATGGCCACGAACATGCCCAGCCACAACCTCGTCGAGGTCATCGGCGCGGCGCGGCACCTGATCGCCAACCCCGACTGTTCGCTGGACGACCTGATGAAGTTCGTGCCCGGCCCCGATCTGCCCGGCGGCGGCCGGATCGTCGGACTGGACGGCATCCGCGACGCCTACGCCACCGGCCGCGGCACCTTCAAGACCCGGGCCACGGCGCGCATCGAGAAGACCAGTGCGCGGCGTATGGGCATCATCGTCACCGAGTTGCCGTACATGGTCGGCCCGGAGAAGGTCATCGAGAAGGTCAAGACGCATGTGCAGTCGAAGAAGCTGCAGGGCATCGCGGACATCAAGGACCTCTCGGACCGTGAGAACGGCATGCAACTGGTCATCGAGATCAAGAACGGCTTCAACCCCGAGGCCGTGCTGGAGCAGCTGTACAAGCTCACGCCGATGGAGGATTCGTTCGGCATCAACAACGTCGCCCTCGTCGACGGCACGCCGCGCACGCTGGGTCTGAAGGACCTGCTGCGCGTCTACGTCGACTTCCGCACCGACGTCGTACGCCGCCGCACGGAGTACCGGTTGCGCAAGCGCCGCGAGCGGCTGCACCTCGTCGAGGGCCTGCTCCTCGCGATCCTCGACATCGACGAGGTCATCCAGCTGATCCGTTCCAGCGACGACGCGGCGCAGGCCCGGTCGCGGTTGATGACCGTGTTCGAGCTCAGCGAGCTCCAGGCGACGTACATCCTCGACCTGCAGCTTCGGCGCCTGACGAGGTTCAGCCTCATCGAGCTCGAGGCCGAGAAGGCCGAGCTGCTCGCGGCAATCGCCGAGCTCGAGGAGATCCTCGGCGACACGGGCGTGCTGCTGCGGCTGGTCTCCAGCGAGCTCGCCGACGTCGCGAAGACCCACGGGACGCCGCGGCGCACGGTGCTGCTCGAGTCCTCCGGTGAGGAGAAGTCGACGGCCGCGCCGTTGGAGGTGCCCGACGAGCCGTGCTGGGTGCTGCTCTCGTCGACCGGGCTGCTGGCCCGCACGACCGACGGCGACCCGGTGCCCACCGACGGGCCCCGCGCCCCGCACGACGCGATCGTGTCGGCGGTGCGCACCACGGCGCGCGGCACGTTCGGGTTGGTCACCTCGACCGGGCGGATGATTCGCATGTCGGCCGTCGAACTGCCGCACCTGCCGCCATCGGCCGGAGCGCCGTCGCTGGCCGGCGGTGCACCGGCGGGGGTCTACGTCGACCTGGCTCCCGACGAGAAGCCGCTCGCGCTGGGCTCCTTCGATCCCGACTCCCCCGGCCTGGCGCTCGGCACCCGCAACGGTGTCGTCAAGCGCGTCACGCAGGAGTTCCCCTCCGAACGCAACGCCGATTGGGAGGTCATCGCGCTCAAGGACGATGACGTCGTCGTCGGCGCGGTCGAGTTGGTCGACGGCTCCGAGGATCTCGTCTTCGTCACCTCGGACGCGAACCTGCTGCGCTTCTCCGCGGAGTCGGTGCGCCCGCAGGGCCGCGGCGGCGGTGGCGTGGCCGGCATCAAGCTGGCCGCCGGGCAGCACGTCATCTTCTTCGGTGCCGTGGACCCGGAGGCGGAGAACATCGTCGTGACGGCGGCCGGCGCGGCCGAGACCCTGCTCGACGACGGCTCCCATTCGCTCAAGGTCACCGATTTCGCGGAGTACCCGAGCAAGGGGCGGGCCACCGGTGGTGTGCGCACCCACCGGTTCCTGCGCGGGGAGGACACCCTGGCCAAGGCCTGGGTCGGCGCCGCGGGCGCGCGGGCCTCGGCGGCGGACGGTTCGGCCGTGGACCTGCCCGCCGCGGACACCAAGCGCGACGGGTCCGGGGCGCCGGTCACTGCCGTCATCGCCGGCATCGGCTGGGTTCGCCCCCGCCCCTGACCCCGGCTTCCCTCCACCTCACGCCGACTGGTCAATCCTTGCGACGTAACGTCGGCTTACGTCACAAGGATTGACCACTCGGCGGAGGTACTCAGAGGCTGCGGAGGACGTCGTCGAGCATCGGCTGGGTCAGCCGCCCCGTCGAGGTGTTGTGCGGGCTGACGTGGTAGCAGCCGACCAGCCGCACCGCTCCCCCGTCGGGGCGCGGCAGCATCACTTCCGCGGCATGCCCAAACTTCGGCTTCGGCCGGGGCACTTCCCACCCGAGCCGGCGCGCGGTCTTCAGCACAGCCTCCCAGGCGATGCCACCCAGGGCCATGATCGTGTCGAGTCCGGTCTCGCTCGCGACCGTCAGCGTCAGATCGCGATCGAGCCAGTGCGCGCAGGTGGCCTTTTCGTCGGCCGTCGGGGCGTTGCCCGGTGGGGCACATCGCACCGATGCGACCAGCCGGATCCCCGTGAGTTCCAGCCCGTCCCCGGCGGCCACGGCGGTCGGTTGATTGGCGTACCCGGTGCGGTACAGCGACGCGAAGAGCCAGTCCCCGGAGCGGTCGCCGGTGAACATCCGGCCCGTCCGGTTCGTGCCGTTGGCCGCCGGGCGAGCCCGACGATGAGCCGGGACGCCGCCGGATCGCCGAACGACGGCCCGGGCCGCCCCCAGTAAGGCTGGTCGGCGAACGAGGCCCGCCGCCCGTCGATGGCGACCGACTCACGCCACTCCACGAGCCGCGGGCAGGCCCGGCACACCGACACCCGGGCGTCCACCTCGGTGATGCTCGTCGCCGAGGCGGCCAGGTCGATGACCTCGGCCTCGTCATGCGCGACCGGAGTCTCGTTCGTCGCCGGATCCCCCGGCCAGCCAGTGCCGGGTGGCACGGGCGAGTCGAACAGTTGCCCCGTGAGCGGATGCGGATCCATGACGACCTCCCTGTCGACAACCAGTCGGCCACACCCACGTCGAGTGGTCACGTGTCGTGGCCTACCTCGACGTTAGGCCACCACCAGTGACCTCTCGGCGGAATTGGGTTACGCGTCGATGCGGGTGCGGTCGAGGCCGTCGGCGCTGGCGACGATGAAGTCGCGGCGCGGCTCGACGGCGCTGCCCATGAGCAGGTCGAACACGTGGTCGGCCTGCTCGGCGTCACTCATCGTCACGCGCCGCAACGTGCGGAAACGCGGATCCATCGTCGTCTCGGCGAGCTGGTCGGCATCCATCTCCCCCAGACCCTTGTACCGCTGGATGGGCTGCTTGATCGAGCGGTTGCGCTTCTGCACCTGCGCCAGCGTCGTGCGCATCTGCGCCTCGGAGTACGTGTAGATCAGCTCGTTCTTCTTCGCCCCCGGGTTGACGACCTCGATCCGGTGCAGCGGCGGCACCGCGGCGTAGACCATGCCCTTCTCGACCAGCGGGCGCATGTACCGGAAGAACAGCGTCAGCAGCAGCGTGCGGATGTGCGCGCCGTCGACATCGGCGTCGGTCATGATGATGACCTTGCCGTACCGCGCAGCGTCGACGTCGAAGGTGCGCCCCGAACCGGCGCCGATGACCTGGATGATCGAGGCACACTCGGCGTTCTTGAGCATGTCCTGGATGTTGGCCTTCTGGACGTTGAGGATCTTCCCGCGGATCGGCAGCAGCGCCTGGAACTCGCTGTTGCGCGCCTCCTTGGCGGTGCCCATGGCGCTGTCACCCTCGACGATGAACAGTTCGGTGGCCGCGACCTCGGTGCTGCGGCAGTCGCGCAGTTTCGCCGGCAGCGAACTCGACTCCAGCGCGGTCTTGCGGCGCTGCGTCTCCTTGTACTGGCGCGCGGTGATGCGCGACTTCATCTCCGAGACGACCTTCTCCAGTAGCAGCCCGGACTGGGCCTTCGCATCGCCCTTCGTCGCGGTCAGCCACGTCGTCAACTCGGACTCGACGACCTTGGCGACGATGCCCTTGACCGCGCTGGTGCCGAGCACCTCCTTGGTCTGACCCTCGAACTGCGGCTCGGCCAGTCGGACGGTGACGACCGCGGTCAAGCCGGCGAGCACGTCCTCCTTCTCGACCTTGTCGTTGCCGACCTTGAGCTTGCGCGCGTTGATCTCGAGTTGCTTGCGGAAGACGCGCAGCAGCGCCTGCTCGAACCCGGAGACGTGCGTGCCGCCCTTGGGCGTGGCGATGATGTTGACGTACGAACGAGTGGTCGCGTCGTAGCCGGTACCCCAGCGCAGCGCGACGTCGACGTGGCAGGTGCGGTCGACGTCCTGCGGCGTCATGTGCCCCTGCTCGTCGAGGACCGGCACGGTCTCGGTGAACGTGCCGCTGCCCTCGAGGCGCCACACGTCCGTCAACGGCGCGTCGGGCGCGAGGAAGTCGACGAACTCGGTGATGCCGCCATCGTGCTTGAAGCTCTCCTCGACCGGGTCGTCCGCGCCCGGGGTGCCCGCCAGGCCGCGCTCATCACGCACGGTCAGCTGCAGCCCCGGCACGAGGAAGCTCGTCTGGCGCGCGCGATTGGCCAGGGCCGTGTGGTCGAACTCGGCGTCCTTGAGGAAGATCTGTTGGTCGGCCCAGTACCGCACCCGGGTGCCGGTCACGCCGCGCTTGGTCGTGCCGACGACCTGCAGTTCACTGCCGGCTTCGAACGGCGTGAACGGGTTGTTCGGTGACTTGGCGCCGCCGTTGTCGTCGAAGTACCCCGGCTCACCACGGCGGAACGACATCGCCCACGTCTTGCCGCCGCGGTCGACCTCGACGTCCAGGCGTGACGAGAGCGCGTTCACCACCGACGCACCCACGCCGTGCAGACCACCGGAGGCCGCGTACGAACCCCCGCCGAACTTGCCTCCGGCATGGAGTTTGGTGAAGACGACCTCGACGCCGGTCAGGCCGGTGCGCGGCTCGATGTCGACCGGGATGCCGCGGCCGGTGTCGGCGACCTCGACGGAGTGGTCGGCGTGCAGCCGGATGTCGATGCGATCACCGTGCCCGGCCAGCGCCTCGTCGACGGCGTTGTCGATGATCTCCCACAGGCAGTGCATCAGGCCGCGCGAGTCGGTCGAGCCGATGTACATGCCCGGGCGCTTGCGCACCGCCTCCAACCCCTCGAGGACCTGGAGGTGGTGGGCGCCGTAATCGGACGCGGACTTGCTGCTGGCGGCCTTCTTCGCGGCGCGCTTGGGGTCGGTGGTGGCACTCATCTCGCCCTCCAGAGTAGGCGCCGCCGCCGACAACCCAGCATCGGCACGCGGCGCTGGGGTCTCACATGGGTCACGTTTGTCGTCCCAGTGGTGGGGATGATTGCCCCGGGAAGGGTTTGACGTGTTTGACTGTTGACTCGTAGGCACACCGTCGATGGGGTGCTTTGAGAAAGAAAGAAGGGCGACCGTGACCACTGCACTTGCTGCACCACTGACCGCGGCCGACCGCTGCGATCGCTGCGGGGCTCAGGCGTACATGAAGGCCCGTCTCCACAGCGGAGGCATCCTGTTCTTCTGTGCCCATCACGGCCGGGAGCACCTGCCCAAGTTGCGCGATCTGGCCGAGATCCAGGACGAGTCGAGCAAGCTCGACTCCACGCCGGCCTTGGTCGACACTCCCTGACCGATGACCGCATGACCTCGCTCTTGGTCCACCCCGCCGCCCTCACGGTCGGCGGGGTGGATTTTCTGCCCGGCGCCGCCGGTTGGCTCATCCCCGCGTTGCTGTTCGTCGTGGGCGTGTTCGGGATCATCGTGCCGGTGCTGCCCGGTCTCGTGCTGTGCGTGGCCAGCGTCGGGCTATGGGCCCTGGACAACGGATCGAGCGCGGCGTGGTGGGCCTTCGGCATCGCCGTGGCGCTGTACGTCGCCGGGGTGGTGTTGCAGGTCGTGCTGCCGGGTCGGCGCATGAAACGTGACGGAGTCTCGAACTGGGCGTTGCTCTCCGGCGTCGTCGGAGGGATCGTCGGGTTCTTCGTCATCCCCGTCTTCGGGGCACCGCCGGGCTTCGTGCTCGGCATCTTCGTCTACGAGTTCGTGCGCCACCAGGACCTGGATCGGGCGTGGAGCGCGACGAAGGCGGCCCTGCGGGGCGTGCTGCACTCGATGGGGATCGAGTTGGCCACCGCCTTGGCCGTGGCGATCGTGTGGGTCGGCGGCATCATCGTCGCCGCGTGACCGCCGGGCTGTGCCACAGTGACGTCGGGGTCATGGAGGGTGTCATCCCCACCCCGCACGGCCTGCCGCTGATTCTGGGACACGAGGCCTCCGGTGTCATCACCGCGCTCGGCCCGGACGTGACGGGCTGGGCCATCGGCGATGCGGTGGTCGTCGCCGATTCGATCGAGGACACCCCCGGCGGCACCCATGACGGTGCCTACGCCGAGTACTTCCTGGCGACCGCGGCGCGTCTGGTGAAGTTGCCCGAGGGCATGGACTGGGGGCAGGCGGCAGCCGCCACCGACGCCGGTCTCGCCGCCTACACCGGTGTTGTCGTCCGCGGTCAGGTCAAGGCGGGGGACCGTGTCGGAATCGTCGGTCTCGGTGGCCTGGGGCTGATCGGCGCGCGGATCGCCGTCGTGCTGGGTGCCACCGTCTACGGCGTCGAGCCGAAGGACGAGCCGTGGGCCATCGCCCGCGAGCAGGGCGTCACGGAGATCGTCCACGACGTCTCCGAGTTGGCCGGCGCCGACCTCGACGTCATCATCGACTTTGCCGGCTTCGGCACGACGACCACGGGCGCGCTCGAGGCTGTCAAGCGCTTCGGTCGAGTCGTCCTCGTCGGCTTGGGTCGCACCGAGTTCCCCTTCGCGTCGTTCGAGTTCGTCATGCGAAACATCGACCTGCTCGGAGCGTCGTCCCAGGGCAAGCCGGAACACCTCGCCGCGGTCATCGACATGATCGCCTCCGGGGACCTCAAGATCGCTGCAGCGGAGGTCGGTTTCGACGAGATCCCAGCGGGTCTGGAACGCCTCAAGCAGGGCACCGTCACCGGCCGGTTGTACGCCACGCTGCCGGAGTGATCTCTCCCTGAAACCACATGTGCCCGTCGCGCTGTCCAGCGCGGCGGGCACTTTGCTTGGCCCTGTGGCCAGCACCAAGTGGAGCGCGGTCAGCGGCCTCCGTCGCGGCGGCGCTTCTCCCAGCGTTCCTCCATGCGTTGCATGAAGCCGGTCTTGTTCTGCTGGCGCTTGGCCTTGCCCGCGGCCGGACGTGAGGCCTTGCCCGCCGCGCCGCGCTTGCCCTGCGGGGTGCGGGCACCGCGCTCGGGCGCCGAACTCGTCGACCCCGAACCGGTCAGCGCCCAGGCAGCACTGGCGACCATGAGGGCAAAGCCGATGGCACCGATCCAGATCTGTTGGGTCGTGATGCCGAGCACGACGACTCCGATGCCAGCGAGCACGCCGACGCCACCGATGACCTGACGCGATCTCAGGCTCCGTCCGGCGGAGCGCAGCGCTGATCCGCGCATGTGCTGCGCGAACGTCGGGTCCTCGGCCAAGAGGGCCCGTTCCATTTCTTCGAGCTTCTTTTGCTCGTGGTCAGACAGGGGCACCGGCCGCTCCTCCCCCTCCGCTGGTCTCCGTCAACTGCTCTCAAGGATACGTGGCAAGTCTGGGAGGAGGGTAGCCCGGTGGAAAACCTTCGCTTCTATCAGGGGCCGAGTCGGGTCAACAGGTCCGTGTAGCGCCGGCGACCGCGCGCGGACAACGCTCGGACTCGCTCTTCGTGTCCCCGTCGTGAGGCGGCCTCGCGAATCGCCTGCCGCCCGCGCTCGTTTTCGTCAGGGATCCGCGGAGTCATGGCCATACTCCGATGATCCCACCTGGGTTCACTGTCACGACCGGCGGCGGTCGCGCCCCTCGTCACGCCCCCGGTCACCGATCAGGCTGGCCGGGCGCACGGCCCCGGCGCCGAAGCGGGCGCTGGCACGGTCCACCGCGCGGTCGGCGTCGCGCCAACTGTGCTCCGGCTCGTCCAGGCGCACCTGCACCGGCGTCGTCTCGGCATCCGATAGCCCCTCGACGCGCACGCCGACCAGCCTCAGCCGGGCGCGCTGCAGCCCGAGCGCGTCATAGAGCCCGCGCGCGGTGTCGTACAGGTCGCGACTGACGTCGGTCGGCTGCGACAGCGTCTTCGACCGGGTGATCGTCGTGAAGTCGGCGAACCGCACCCGGATCGTCACCGTGCGCCCCACGAGCCCGTGCTTGCGCAGCCGCGCCGCCGCCCGGTCCGCCAACTTGAGCAGGGTGCGGTGGATGACGGCCGGGTCGTCGACGTCGGCGCCGAACGTCTCGTCGTGGCCGATGCTGCGCTCCCGTTGCACCGGCTCGACCCGCCGCGGATCACGCGCCCACGCCAGGTCGTGCAGCGCCTGCCCGCTCGCCTCCCCCATCGCCCGGCGCAGCGTCTCGACCGGCGTGTGCGCGATGTCGGCGACGGTGCGCAACCCCAAGGCGATCAAACGCTCCTCCGTCTTGTCACCCACGCCCCACAGCGCGCCGACGGGCAACTGCTGCACGAACGGGATGACCTCGGCGTGCGGCACGACGACCATGCCATCGGGCTTGGCCAGGCCGGAGGCGAGTTTGGCGACGAACTTCGTCGACGCGACTCCGACACTGGCGGTGATGCCCTGCTCGTCGGCGATCGTGTCGCGCAGATGCTGCCCGATCGTGGACGGTGAGCCGAGCAGCCGCACCGCGCCGCTCACGTCGAGGAACGCCTCGTCCAGACTGAGCGGCTCGACGAGCGGAGTCACGTCATGGAACGTGTCCATGACCGCCGCCGAGATCGACGCGTACAGGTCGTGATCGGGCGGGAGCACGGTGGCGATCGGGCACAGCCGGCGCGCCCGCGTCATCGGCATCGCCGAGGTCACCCCGTAACGGCGCGCCTCGTACGTCGCCGAGAGCACGACCGAGCGAGTGCCGCCACCGATGATGACCGGCGTGCCGACGAGTTCGGGGTGGGCCAGCAGCGACGCCGAGGCATAGAACGCATCCATGTCGACGTGGAGAATCGTGCAGCCGGTGTCGTCGGGAGGCTCGCTGGAGCTGCGCTCCGGCAACGCGAACTGGCGACGACTCATGACTCCATTGCACCAGTTGCGACCGACAACGCACGCGACTCCTCCCCGTTCGAGGTATTACCGACCGTTGCAGCGGTCGGTAATACCTCGAACCGGCGGAGGGGGGGCGCTCAGGCGTCGGGATACCCGTTCGGGTTGCCCTGCTGCCAGCGCCACGTGTCGGCGCACATGTCGTCGATGTCGCGGGTCGCGCGCCATCCGAGCTCCGCGTGCGCCTTGGTCGGGTCGGCCCAGTACGCGGCCAGGTCACCCTCACGGCGGCCGGCGATCTCATACGGGATCGCCGTTCCGGAGGCCTTCTCGAAGGCCGTCACCATCTCGAGCACGCTCGTGCCGCGGCCGGTGCCGAGGTTCCAGACGTTGACCGGGGCCTGGGCCTCGGCGAGCGCGTCGAGGGCGGCGAGGTGCCCGGCGGCGAGGTCCTCGACGTGGATGTAGTCGCGCTCGCACGTGCCGTCGGCGGTCGGGTAGTCGTCGCCGAAGACGCTGAGCTTGTCGCGGCGCCCGACCGCGACCTGCGCGATGATCGGCAGGAGGTTGTTGGGGATGCCGAGCGGGTCCTCACCGATCGTGCCCGACGGGTGGGCGCCGATCGGGTTGAAGTAGCGCAGCACGGCCACCTTGAGCGACTCGTCGGCCGCGGCGGCATCGGCCAGCACGTGCTCGATCATCACCTTGGTGCGCCCGTAGGGGTTGACCGCGGCCAGCGGTTCGTAGTCCTCGCGATACGGCACCGGAGCGCGGTCGCCATAGACCGTCGCGGAACTCGAGAACACGAGTCGGCCCACGTCGTGGCGACGCATCGCGGCCAGCAGGGAGAACGTCGATCCGAGGTTGTTCTCGTAGTACTCGAGAGGTTTCCTCGCCGATTCGCCGACGGCCTTGAGCCCGGCGAAGTGGATCACGGCGTCGAGGTGCTCGGTGGCGAAGAGTTCGTCGGTGCGCACCCGGTCGGTGAGATCGAACGCGTGCACCGGGATCGTCGTGCCGGTCAGGGCCTCGAGGCGGGGCACGACGCTCCGTTTGGCGTTCGCGAAGTTGTCGACGATGACGACGTCGTGGCCGGCCGCGGCGAGCTGGACGACCGTGTGGGAGCCGATGTACCCGGCTCCGCCGGTGACGAGGATGCGCATGTCAGTCGCGGCGGGCCAGCACGTGCAGCGCCGGCGCGATCTGGCTGAGCACGTCGGCCTGCGCGCCGGTCGCGGCCTGGCGCTCCAGCTCGAGCAGCGCGACCCGCTCGACCTCGGTGTCGGCCGCGTCGTTGGGGACGATGTCGGAGAAGATGCGTACCCCGGAGGTCGACTCCACGGCGAAACCGGCGTCGGCGACGAGGTCGAGCAGGGGCTCGCGGTCGAAGCGGCGCGGCAGGGGGTCCATGTCGCCCCAGGTGCCGGTCTCGCTGGTCAGCACGGCCTGGGCGGCCTTGATGTGGCCGGCGAGCACCCGGTTGAACACGGCCGCGAGGCGCTGCGCCGCGACCAGGGACAGGTGCCCACCCGGCGCGAGCACGTCGGCGATGGAGCGCAGCGCGCCGGCCGGGTCGTCGGTCAGCTCGAGGGTGCCGTGGCAGCAGACGAGATCGACCTCGCCGGCGCTGAGCACCTGCGGCAACGACGCCAACTCCCCCTGCCGAGCGGTGATCCGCGTCGTCGTGGCCGGGTCGGTGGACTCGGCCGCCCGGCGTCGCAGCGACGCGAGCGCGTTGGGGTTCGGGTCGACGACGAGCACGCTGTGGCCCTGCTCGGCCAGCGGCACGGCCAACCCGCCCGTGCCGCCACCGACGTCGAGCACGCGCAGCGGTCGACCGAGTTCGGTGGTGCGGGCTGCGGCGAGGTCGCGGACCAGCCCCCAGACGACGGCCGATCGCAGGTCGGTGTCCAGCGATGGGCGGCGGCCCCGGCGGCGCTCCTGCGACATCGATACTCCTTGTGCCTGTGGTGGTCCTCCCACCCTAGTCGGCACGGGTCGCGGGGTCGGCGCCGCCGGGCCGGATCAGGACAGCACGGCGCGCAGTTGGTCGGTCGCCCAGGTGAGCTCGTCGGCGGTGATCGTCAACGGCGGGCCCAGGCGGAGCGTCGATTCGTGCGTCTCCTTGGCCAGGACGCCGCGTTCGGCCAGGCGCTCGCACGCGGCTCGCCCGGAGATGATCGTCGGGTCGAGGTCGATGCCGGCCCACAAACCGCGAGCGCGCACGCCGGTGACGGCCCCACCGATCAGGCCCTGGAGTTGGTCGAGCCACGTGCGGCCGAGGGTGGCGGCGTGGCGCTGGTACTCCCCCGTCTCGAGGAGCTTGACCACGGCGTGGCCGACGGCGCAGGCCAGCGGGTTGCCGCCGAACGTCGAGCCGTGGCTGCCGGGGTCGAAGACCTCCATGATCGGCCAGGTCGACACAACGGCCGAGACCGGCACGATGCCGCCGCCCAACGCCTTGCCCAGGAGGTACACGTCGGGGTGGACGTCCTCGAGTTCGCACGCGAACGTCGCTCCGGTACGCCCGAGGCCGGATTGCACCTCGTCGGCGATGAAGAGGACGTTCTCGCGGGTACAGGCCGCGCGCACGCCGGCCAGGTAGCCCGACGGTGGGACGACCACGCCGGCCTCGCCCTGGATCGGTTCGATGAGCACCGCGGCGGTGGTCTCGTCGATCGCCGCGGTGAGCGCGTCGAGGTCGCCGAAGGGCACCGCGCGGAAACCCGGCGTGAACGGGCCGAAGCCGTCCTGCGTGGTCGGGTCGGTCGAGAATCCGATGATCGTGGTGGTGCGGCCGTGGAAGTTGTTGGCCGCGACGATGATCGTCGCCTTCCCCGGCTCGATGCCCTTGACTCGGTAACCCCAGCGCCGAGCCAGCTTGACGCCCGTCTCGACGGCCTCGGCGCCGGTGTTCATCGGCAGCACGACCTCCATGCCGGCCAGCGCGGCGAGATCGCGGCTGAACGGGCCGAGCTGGTCGGAGTGGAACGCCCGGCTCGTCAGGGTGACCTTGTCGAGTTGTTCGCGGGCTGCGGCGATCAGGGCCGGGTGGCGGTGGCCGAAACTGAGCGCGGAGTAACCGGCCAGACAGTCGAGGTACCGGCGCCCGTCGACGTCGGTGACCCAACACCCCTCCGCCGATGAGATCACCACCGGCAATGGTGCGTAGTTGTGCGCCGAGTAGTGCGACTCGAGAAGGATCTCGTCCTGGGTCGTCCCGGCCTGGCCAGCAAACAGCGAGTTCATCGCAACCTGCCCTCCTGGTGGCGGGCCCGGCGCGCGGTGGGCGTCGGTGCCCGTCATCTCAGGATGACACCGAGTGGACTTCGGTGGGCAGGGTCAGGGGTGAAGCCGAGTCTCAGAAGGACTGCGAACCGAACCGCATGATCGCCACGAACGCGAGGAGCAGGAAGATGACGATGTTCATGACCACGCCCTGCGTCTCCCCGCGGCGAGCGTGGACGACCATGGCCAGGAGCATGACGATCGCCAGGCCGGTCGCGGCCAACGGGGTCAGGATGACGGCGACCTTGAAGGCGGCCGGCAGGATGAGGCCGAGCGCACCGAGGATCTCCGCGACACCGATGAACTTGATCAGGCTGGGCGAGTAGTTCTCGGCCCACGGCATGGTCTCGACGAACTGCTCCTTGGGCTTGGTGACCTTCGAGAATCCGGCGAGCAGGAAGAACGCGGCCAGCACGACGGCGATGATCCATAGGGTGATGTTCATGGCAACTCCTAGACGTTGAATTTGAATCGTCAACTACTCTAGGGGATGAACTTGAACCGTCAAGTACTTACCCGGCGCTCGCGCGCTCGATCGGGCAGGACATGCAGCGCGGGCCGCCTCGGCCGCGGCCGAGTTCGTTGCCCATGACGGTGATGACCTCGATGCCGTTGGCGCGCAGGTACGTGTTGGTGTTGACGTTGCGTTCGTAGGCCAGCACGACTCCGGGGCGCACGGCGAGGACGTTGCAGCCGTCGTCCCACTGCTCGCGCGCGGCGGTGTGGGCGTCTTGGGTGGGGCGCAGCAGGCGGACGTCGTCGACGCCGAGCGTGTCGGCCAGGACGCGCGTCATCGCCTCGGGTTCGTGAGGCGTGACGACCCAGTCGTCGCCATCGGGGTCGATGGTGAAGGAGCGCAGTGGCGCCAGCCCGGGGTACCACGTGAACGCGTCGACGTCGACCATGCTCATGACGGTGTCGAGGTGCATGTAGGCCCGCTCGCGCGGCAGGGCGAGCGCGACGACACGCGTGGCGGAGCGTCGTGCGAACAGGCTTCGCGCGAGCCGCTCGACACCCTGGGCGGTGGTGCGTTCACCCATGCCGACCAGGACGGTGCCGTTGCCCAGGACGTGGACGTCACCGCCTTCGACGGTGGCTGGCCCCTCGGTGCTGCCGGTGGACCAGCGGGGGTGGTCAGCGGTGAAGAGCGGGTGCCAGCGGTAGATCGCCTCGTAGTTGAGGGTCTCGCGCAGGCGGGCGCGTTTGCGCATGGCGTTGATGGCCACGCCGTCGTAGATCCAGCAGGTGGCGTCGCGGGTGAAGACGTGGTTGGGCAGCGGGGTGAGCACGAAGTCGTCGAGGTCGAGGGCCTTGAGCACGAGGGAGTGCGGTTCGTCGCCCCATTCGAGGACCTCGCGGCGGGTGAGCCCGGCGATCAGGGTCTCGGTGAGGGCAGCGGGGGTGAGCGCGTCGAGGTGGCTGCGGACCTCGTCGATCGCCGCCGGGCCGACGATGCGTTCGTCGAACGTCGCGTCGAGCAGGGCGGTGCGGGCCTGCGGGATGGTCAGGGTCTGTTCGAGCAAGTCCGCGAGGTGGATGACGTCGACGTCGAGGGAGCGCAGTGTGGCGGCGAACGCGTCGTGTTCCTCCTGGGCGCGTTCGAGCCACGGGACCTCGTCGAAGAGCAGGGCCGCCTTGTTGCCCGGGGTGAGGCGGTTGAGCTCCTTGCCGGGGCGGTGCAGGATGACGCGCTGGAGCGGGCCGACCTCGGAGTCGACGTGGAGGCTGTCCATCACCCCATCATGGGGGCAGGCGCCAGTCGGATGGTCTTAGGAACGGAACTCGAACGTGGTCGTGGCCGACGGGTCGATGCCGGTGATCAGGTTGTCGTAGAAGGCCCTGGCCTGGTCCTTGAGGATCTCCTCATTGGACGCGATGTACGTCTTCTTGGAGTCGTCGTTGAGGATCTCGTTGACCATCTCGACCTTGTCGATGTCCGGAGTGACCCAACTCAGGACGCCGCCGTCCTCGGTGGCTACCTTGAAGGTCGGTTCGTTGTATCCGATGAAGGTGAATGCGGGGATGGAGATGGCGTAGTCGCTCGTGCCGGTCTTCGTGACCTTCACGTCAGCGCCGTTGATACCCAACTTGGCGTCGAAGTTGTACTGCATGAAGACGGTCTTCCCGCTCCCCGGGATGTTGTTCCCGAAGATCTGCGCGTTCTTGTCCTGCTCCTTGATGCCCTGAACGCCCAGACTCAGCAGGGAGACCTCCTGGGTGCGTTCGACCGCCTGGATCACCTGCGAGTCCCGGCTCTCGGACGCGACCCCGAAGGGGGAAAGCCAATCCTGATTCTTCACGGCCGCGAAGGCGCCGAGGGCGAAGACGAGAACGAGGGACAGGAGGCCCAGTACCAGGCTGGTCAACCATCGTGTCATGCGGGTTCATCCTTCTGGCTGTGCCGGCGGGGAGCTCGCTCGGCGATTGTGGTGAAGAGTTTGCCCTTCACGGCTCCGGCCCGCTCGCGCGTCTCGCTACCGAGACGCTTGACCGCGTCCACTCCGTCGGCTCCGGTTTCGAGTGCCTTGTCCTTGGCCTTGTCCCGTACCTCGACGGCAGCGTCGACCCACTTCCGCGCCTCCAGGGAATCTCGTCCGGCCTCGATCCCCAGAAGCGCATGGAACTGGTCCATGGTGAGCGCCACATGCTCCGTCGACCGGACGACACCGGGGGCTGTGGTCGGGTTCAGCAGGACCTTGGCGTTGGCCCGATGGGCAGCCGCGTTCATGCGCTGCATCAAGCGTTCGGTGCTACCCGCAATGAGGTCGAGCCGCTCCTGTCGGGCGACCTTCAGCCCGAGGCGATGCTGGTCCAGGTCCTCAGGGGTGGCGTCCAGCACGCGGTCAAGCTCCAACACGGCAATCCCGTCCTGCAACTGGAAGCAGCGAGCCAGCACCGCCACCCAATCGTTGACCGCAGATTCTGCCTTGGCTGCCGTCTCGGCCAGTTCGCCGATCCGCGACTTCTTCTCCAGCTTCTCCGCGAGCGCATCCAGTTGACGCAGGGCGTAGGCCTGAGTGGTGGCAATGGTGTGGGACGAGTTCTGGACCTTGGACCACGTGACGTCGGAGACCCGGCCCACGTGCGCCCGCACGGTCATGGCCTCGTCGATGACGAGACCAACTCCCACCATCTCGGCCAGGACAGCGTCCTTCTGGGCGCGCAGCACATCATCGACCTTCTCGTCGATCGTGGCGAGATAGTCACGGATCTCATCCATGGCCTGTTCCATGGCCACCTGCGCCATGATTCCGGCAGCACCGGCAAGGAGCGCTGGGTTGGCCAGAACCGTGCCGGGCCCCTGTGCGACCTGCAGCCATTGCTTGATGTCGCCCGGTTGGCCGATCATGGCGTGTTTTACACCGGCCTGCTTGCCGTCCATCAGGCCGTACTTCTTGACAGCCTGAGCGGATTGCTCAGTCAACTTGATCCAACGGCCGGAGTTGGCCGCGATCTCGGACGCTGCTTGCGCGCCGACGGCGCCAGTCTTGAAAACTGTTTGGAGCCTGTGTAGTCCGAGATCTTGCGACGACAGGCCTTCAGAGGCGAGAAAGCGCTCGACATCGGTCGACTTCCCGATCACGGCCAGACCGGTGCCATCGCTGATCAGCTGAATCTCGTTATCCACCGTGACTCCCCCAACACTTTGCGGTCAGTGCGCAGACAGTATCGCTCTGCACGGACAGCGTGGGTCGCTTCACCCAGCGGGAGGGCGACCAGCTGCTCGCAGCAGGCCCGGCATGCGGCCGGCGCTGCGCCACGGACCGTCGAAGTCGATCACCGCAAGTGCCGATGTCGGCAAGGCAACCCGGGTGCCGAGGAGCGCTTCGGACAGGTCCTCGAGTTCGGGGTTGTGGCCCACGAGGATGACTGTGCCCAGTTGTTCGCCGAGACCACGGATGATGTCGAGGAGTTCGTTCACGGACGCGGCGTAGGCCGCTTCCTCGTGTCGGGTTTCGGGTCGTTCGCCCAGTTCAGCCGCCACCAGATCCCAGGTCGCACGGGCGCGTTCAGCGGTGGAGACGACGGCCACGTCGATCCGATCGACGTAGGTGGCCAACCATTGGCCGGCCTCTGCGGCTTGGCGCCGGCCGCGTTTGGCGAGCGGGCGATCGATGTCGGCCTCATTGCCGGACCAGTCCGACTTGGAGTGCCTCAGGAGGATCAGGGTGTGCTCGGCCACCCGTTCAGTGTGCAACGTGGCGCTCAATGTGCTCCATTGTCACCTGCCCGAGCTGCCGGGGCTGGAGTGCCACAGTTTGCGCGCCGGGGTACCGTCGCTGGGCACCAGCCGACTCGGCGGGGCGCCGCGGCCCTGTTTCGGGCTCTCCCCCGCCGGAGTCGTGTCGGCGTAGGGCGATTGTTTGAACCCGGAGGCGTGCACGAGCATCCGGCGACCGCGCCGCGCTCCGGGCCCGCGCGCTTCTCCGGCCGTGTCGGCCTTGGCCAGGGCCTCGGTGGTGAGCTGATCGAGATCACGGGCCTCACGATCGGCGTCGCGGAGCGCGGTCTGGACGGCCGAGGGTCCGCCGGCCAGCCACGCCTCCCACAGGCCGGACAGCTCCCACGCACCGGTCGCGCGCAGGGAGATCCCCTTCTCACCGGTGCGGCGGGTCACCCCACGCACGAGCATCATCCACGAGTGGAACACCGTGGCCGCGTACGGCCCCTGGACATCCTCGAAGAAGGTCGCGTCGACCGGACCGGTGCCGTCGTCGAGGGTGAGGAAGACGACCCGACGCCCCGAACGCACCGGCGGGGTCTGGGTGGCGACCTTGACCCCGGCCACCCAGATCTCCGACCCCGTGCGCACCCGCAACAACTCGGTGCTCCGGGTGACCCCGAGCGCGTCGAGCATCGGGGCGTAGAACTCGACGACATGCCCCGAGGCGTCCAGACCGAGCACGTCCAGTTCGGCGCGCACCCGCTCCGGACCGGTCATCTCGGGCAGGCCGGAGCCACGGGTCAGCTCAGGGGCGTCGCCGAGATCGAGGGTGAGTTGCGCCGGTTGAGGGCGCACCGGCGCGGCGGCGTTGGACTGGGCCGCGGCCCGCTGGGCGGTGGTGCCGCCCACGAGAACACGGTCAGGAGCGGCGCGTGGGCCGCCGTTCGGAGCTCCGTCGGGAGCCCGGCCGGACTCGTTGCGGGCGATGTCCGCCGCCGTCAGCGCCAACCGGGCCTTCCGGCGCCGGGGTGAACCGGCGGAGTCCCACCGCTCGAGCTCGGCGATGTGCAACAGGACGTCACGCCGGGTGATCAGCCCGCGCCGACCCAGCCCGTTGGTGCGCGCGCCGGGCAGGCCGATGCCGTAGAGCGAGTCGAACGCCCCGGCCAGGGCCAACCGCTCCATGGTCGGGCGCGAGGGGTGCGCGCGGGTCCACACGTCGGCGAGGGTGGCGTACGGCTGACCGGAGAGCAGTCGGGCGACCTCGGCGTCGTTGATGCCCTTGGTCTCGGACAGCGGGATGCGGATGCCGTAGCCGGCGCCGGTCCCGAGCTCCGGGTCGCCGTGGTCGTCGCGGTCGCCATGATCGTCGGATCGGTGAGTGGCCGGGTCACTCGGGATCGGCACCCGCTCGACCCGGTACGTGTCGCGCGAGGCGTTGATGTCCAGGCCGAGCACGTCGACGCCGAACGCGCGGGCGTCCTCGAGGATGAGCCGCTTGGGGTACATGCCCGGGTCGTGGGTGAGCACCCCGGCCAGGAACGCCGCCGTGTGGTGGGTCTTCAGCCACGCCGACTGGTACGTCGGCAACGCGAACGCCGCCGCGTGGGCCTTGCAGAACCCGAAGGACGCGAACGCCTTGAGCACGGCCCAGATACGGGTGCGGTCGGCGGGGGTGTAGCCGCGGGCGGTGGCGGCGGGGTGCCACCAGGCCTCGATCTCCTCCTGCCCGGCCGGGCTGCCCATGGCCCGGCGCACCTCGTCGGCCTGCGCCAACGAGCATCCGGTGGTCACCGCGATGATCCGCAGCATCTGTTCGTGGAAGACCACCACCCCCTCGGTCTCGCGCAACGCCTCGATGAGGGAGTCGTGCAGGTGCTCCGGGTCGGCCCAGCCGTGCCGCGCCTCGAGGAACGGGCGGATCATGTCGGACTTGACCGGGCCGGGCCGGAACAGGGAGATGTCGATGATGAGGTCCTCGAAGGCGGTCGGCCCGAACTTGCCGATGAGTTCGCGCTGACCGGGCGACTCGATCTGGAAGCACCCCAGCGTGCGGGTGGACTGGATCAACTCGAAGGTGGCGTCGTCGTCGAACGGCACATCGGCGCGGTCGTCGAGGTCGATGCGCACCCCGTCGACGCGCGCGACCTCGTCGATCGCGTGGGCCATGGCCGACTGCATGCGGATGCCGAGGACGTCGAGCTTGAGCAGCCCGAGGACCTCGACATCGTCCTTGTCGAACTGGCTCATCGGGAAGCCCAGCCAACTCGCCTCGACCGGAGTGCGGTCGAGCAGGCCCCCGTTGGACAGGATCACCCCGCACGGGTGCAGCGCGATGTGTCTCGGCAGGCCATCGAGGCGTTCGACGAGGTCGAAGAACGTCGCGAGCCGGGGTGAATCCAGGCCCTTGACCCGCAGCTCGGGCAGTTCGGCCAGCGCCGAACGGGCATCGCGAGCGCGGATGTGCGGGAAGGCCTTGGCGATCTCGTCGATCTCCCCGGGGAGCATGCCCAACGCCGCTCCGACATCGCGCACGGCGTGACGCACCTTGTAGGTGTCCATCATCGACACGCAGGTGACGCGCTCGCCACCGAAGCGGGTCAGCACCTTCTCGTAGATCTCGGTGCGCCGGGCGGACTCCACGTCGATGTCGATGTCGGGCAACTCGGCGCGCAGCGGGGTGCAGAACCGCTCCATGAGCAGGTCGTGGTGGATCGGGTCGACCCCGCTGATGCCGAGCAGGTGATTGACCAGGCTGCCCGCACCGGAGCCTCGTGCGGCCACGCGGATGCCCATCTCACGGATGAGGTCGACGACGGCCGCGACGGTGAGGAAATAGGTCGGGTAACCGAGCGCGGCGATCGTGGCCAGTTCGGCGTCGAGCCGGTCGTGGACGGTGCGCAGGTGGGCCGCCGCAGCGCCCGGGTAGCGGGCCGGCACGGCGTCGCGGCACCGGACGGTGAGCACCGCCATGGCGTCGTCGGCCGGGCCGAGACCGATGACCTCGGGTTCGGGCAGGTGGACCGCACCGATGCCCAGGTCGCCTCGCGGGTGTTGGGTACAGCGCGCGGCCAGGGCGGCCGTCTCGGCGAGCAGGTGTTCGGCCCGCGGGGCCTGGCCGTGGTGTTCACCGGTGATGTGCCGGGCGACGGCGACCATGGTCGGGGTGTCGGCCAGATG